>NZ_JBYQFJ010000004.1:0-228328 GCF_057836705.1 Virgibacillus carmonensis
ACTTAACTAACAAATTTTGATGTCACTATTGCGCTCTTATTTAGTTTTTAGGGTATAAATCATACCTTTTTCTTACATGAAATTGTCTGGTAGTAATAGCGGAGAAGTCACACCTGTTCCCATACCGAACACAGTAGTTAAGCTCTCCAGCGCCGATGGTAGTTGGGACTTTGTCCCTGCAAGAGTAGGACGCCGCCAGGCAACAATAAATAAGCGAAGATACGTTCAAGCGTATCTTCGCTTATTTAAATACAAGGCTGTTTTCTAAAAGTTTGTTGTTATTAAATGAAAAAGTGTTTCTTTATAGAAAGGTGAATACGCGTCAGCAGTGGAAATATGCGAGACTCCTGCGGGAAGAGTAAGCTACGCAAGGCCCCACAGGCGAGGTACGAGCCGAGGAGACTTGCGGCTTCCCCGCGGAAAGCGAGTATATTTCCACTGCGGCAGTAAACAACCTAAAAACAACAATCTTTACTAAAAGAGCCAAATACAAACAAAAGAGACGCTTTCGGCGTCTCTTTTGTGTTTAATAAAATGTTAACTCATTCCATAAGGTCCAAGCGTCTGTTTATCATTACTTCCGCTGTTTCCACTACTACCCATTTGTGAAACGAACGGAACCATTTGTTGCATGGTCTGACCAAGTGTTTGGTTATTTTTTGTCATGGTATAATATGTTGCTGCTCCGACGCCCACTGAAGCTAATAGAGGTATCAACATTGCATTTTTTTCCATAGCAAACCCCAACCCTTCTATAATGTCATGAGACTTTTATAGGATGATACAACGTGTAACCATTCATGCCCGGTAAGACATTCCAATAGGTTAAATTTATATAACGTATCCTGCTTCAAGCGCTGCATTTGATCCTGCTAGTCTGCCCGTTACTAGGGCAGAAGTGATATTGTAACCACCAGTATAGCCATGGATGTCTAAAATTTCCCCACAAAAATATAATCCATGCATCATTTTCGACTGCATTGTGTTTGGTACAATTTCTTTTATGGAAACACCACCGCCAGTAACAAAAGCCTTTTTAAGTGGCAAAGATCCATTTACAAGAAATGTGAAATGTTTAAAATCATGTACAATCATTCGAATTACTTCTTTCGAAATTGTTGCTGCCTTTTGATCTTCGTTGATAGTGTTCTTTACAAAAATGTAAGATAGGAAACGTTCTGGAACGATGCCTTTAAAGCTATTTTTGATTGACCTCTTCGGATTTAGCTGTAAAGTGTCCCATATTTCTTTTACAAGAACATCTTCATTTTGGGTAGGTAAAACATCTAACACCATGATAACTTCAGAACGATTCTTCATAAGCTCTTTAACGACAAATTGTGAGCAACGCAATACGGCAGGACCTGAAATTCCAAAGTGGGTGAATATCATATCCATTTGGTGCGTGATAATAGGCTTGTCTTTTTTATTGAGTACAGTGAGTGCAACATCTCTTAGTGATAATCCTTGAAGTTGTTTTTGTTTAATAAAGGGTTCGTCAGAGGTTAAAGCAACTTCTGTTGGATAAAGTTTGGTAACAGTATGTCCGGCTTTTTTAGCCCATGCATAACCATCACCTGTTGATCCAGTGTGCGGAACAGCCTTACCTCCTACAGCTAGTACGATTGATCTACATGTGATTTTCTCGTTATCGGATAATATCACCGTGTGCTCGTCTTCTTCATAGTTTACTGTTTTTACCTCTGTTTGCATCCGAATTTTTACGTTTAATTCATGCAATTTATTAATTAATGCATTCACGACTGTTTTTGCGGAATTAGTTACAGGAAACATCCGGCCATGATCTTCTTCTTTTAACTCTACACCCATTTCTTCAAAAAAGTCGATGATATCATAATTATTAAAAACTGAAAATGCACTATATAAAAACTTCCCATTCCCTGGAATGTGTTTGATTACTTCATCTTCAGGCAGTCGATTGGTAACATTACATCGTCCACCACCTGAAATCGCTAATTTTGTCCCTAGTTTGCTTCCTTTTTCAATTAAAAGGCATTTGGCACCACTTTCTGCTGCGGCAATAGAGGCCATTAATCCAGAGGGGCCTCCACCAATTATGATTACATCGTATTCCACTTTGCTTCATTCCTTTCGCTTGTATCGTACCATTAAATAGTAGTAATTCCTATATATTCACCGGTCTGTCATAAATTTGTTACGTTATTTTGGCTTATTTTTTTTAATCTTTATCGTACTTTGCAGTAGATGTGATAAAATGAATGTTATGTAATAAAAAATAGATGCAGGTGAATTTATGTCGAACATTGTCAAAGGTACCATGTTACTTACAGGTGCCACATTTTTGTCGAAATTTTTAGGGATGATTTACGTAATCCCATTTAATCTTCTAATTGACGAAAAGGGAATAACGTTATTTGCATATGGTTATACCCCATACAATATACTAATTACAATTTCTACCATTGGTGTACCACTCGCAGTTTCTAAATTTGTTTCAAAATATAACGCATTAGAGGACTACGAAACTGGATTGCGGATGTTCCGAATAGGAATTACTCTTATGGCTATAACAGGATTTCTGGCATTTTTAGCATTATTTTTTGGGGCAGAGTACATAGCCGAGATAACTAAAGAAAGTAACGATGGCAATTATTCAGCTGGAGATATATCAGTTGCTGAAATTAAGACTGTATTACAAATGGTTAGTTTTGCACTAATTATTATTCCGGCAATGAGTATTGTTCGTGGTTTTTTTCAAGGATATCAATCGATGGGACCTACAGCAGTATCCCAGGTTGTTGAACAAATTGTTCGGATTGTATTTTTATTAACAGCAG
Source organism: Virgibacillus carmonensis (assembly GCF_057836705.1). NCBI lineage: Bacteria > Bacillati > Bacillota > Bacilli > Caryophanales > Bacillaceae > Virgibacillus > Virgibacillus carmonensis. The sequence goes on from NZ_JBYQFJ010000004.1 coordinate 2,820, forward strand.
TATTTATTATTATGTTTATATTAGATGGAGAGGTTGCAACTGCAATAGGGTTCGCTACATTTGCAGCTTTTATTGGTGCACTGGCCTCATGTGTGGTTTTATATGTGTATTGGAGAAAACGAAAACCTTTTATTTATAAAAACATAGAGAAACAACAAAAACATTCTAATATTCCTACAAAGGATTTAGTAAAGGAACTTTTTCAGTATGCAGGTCCATTTGTATTAGTGGGTATTGCGACTCCATTATATCAGCTAATTGACCAATTTACATTTGATCATGCAATGTCGGCAATAGGTAAAGGTGATCTCGTTAATTTTGCTTATGGTGTAGTTAACTTTAATGCACATAAAGTAGTGATTATCCCAGTAGCATTAGCAACTGGTCTGTCTCTAGCAATATTACCAGCGCTCACAAAATCTTATAATGAAGGAAACAAAACACTTTTATTTAAACAAATCAACCAAGCACTTCAAATTGTTATCGTCTTAACTGTTCCGGCAGTTGTTGGGTTATCCATGTTATCAGATGTTACTTATGGATCATTATTTGGAATAGAACGTTTTGACCTAACTGGTTCATTACTTGGCTGGTATGCACCTGTTGGATTATTGTTTGGGTTGTTTTTAGTATCAGCTTCAATCCTCCAAGGTATTAATCAGCAGCGATTTGCGGTAATTAGCTTATCAGGTGGATTATTAATAAAAACTCTTTTCAACATACAGTTAATCCATATGTTTGGTGCGAAAGGTATGATTTTTGGTACTGCACTCGCAGTTGCAACAGCAGTATCATTAAATCTATGGCGTATTCATAAAGCGATTAACTTTTCGTATAAGCAGCTCTTTAAACGTACACTATTAGTTTGTATTTTTTCTATAATTATGATTGTCGTATTGTGGTTGGCTAAGTTATTGTTAGGAACATTGATACCATATGAGGAGTCTAGATGGGGCTCGGTAATCATGCTTATAGTAGGCGTCACGTCTGGTGGTAGTGTTTACTTATGGTTTGCCTATCATTCAACATTGCTCGAACGCGTATTGGGCAATAAAGTTCGTGTCTTGGATCGAATTTTTAAAAGGTAATGGAGGGTTTATTAATGCGTCTTGATAAACTATTGGCAAATATGGGGTATGGAAGTCGAAAAGATGTAAAAAATATGCTTAAGCTGAAAAAGGTTTCCGTAAATAAAACAATTATAAAAGACGGGAAAATGCATGTAGAACCATTAACTGATATTATTCAGGTAGGGGAAAATACGGTACATTATCAGAAGTATATTTACTTAATGATGAATAAGCCACCAGGATATGTATCTGCTACAGTCGATAAGGCAGAAAAAACGGTAATCGATTTGTTATCATCTGACTATCAGAACTTTGAACCTTTTCCAGTTGGGCGATTGGATAAAGATACAGAGGGATTACTCTTACTTACAAATGACGGTGAGCTCGGACATCAGCTAACTTCACCGAAGAAAAATATTACGAAAGTTTACTATGCAAAAATTGAAGGACATGTATCAACTGAAGATGTTAAAAGATTTTCTGAAGGTGTAACACTTGAGGATGGATATCAAACAAAACCAGCCAAACTTTGTATCCTCGTTGCTGGTGAACAATCTGAAATTGAAGTCAGTATTACAGAAGGTAAATATCATCAAGTCAAAAGAATGTTTGCAGCAGTGGGTAATAAGGTAACCTATCTAAAACGATTAAAAATGGGGACTCTTGAGCTTGACTCCACCTTGAAAATTGGACAATTTAGGGAACTAACAGAAGGTGAACTGATCTCAATTTCTCAAAAAAACAGCTGACGAATTATTCGTCAGCATTGTTTTATTTCTTAATTCGCTACTTTTTTATCTGTAATTTTCCACTTACCTCTTGTTGGGCTACTAACAAGACCATTGTAAGTCAACACATGTAGATCACGTTGAATTGTCCGCATAGTCGTATTAAATTCTTCCGCTAACTCAGGTGTTGAAACCATTCCACATTCTTTAATGTAGAAATAAATAGCTTTCATCCTCGTTAACATACGAGATGATGAATACTCCAAAAAACCACTCCTTAATGATGACATTAAACATGTGGTGCAAGGGAATTTACGATGTTATCTATATCTTATTACGAAACCAATCATTTTAAAAGTAAAATAGTTAAAATTGTGAAAAAACATTAAATAACTCTTCATTTTATACGATGATAAAGAGAGAGGTATAGACATATGACAGTGAATCCACATTATTTTATTGCGATACCTGTTCCTTCAGAAATAAAAGAAAAATTAGTTGAATGGCAGTCAGATCTAAAAAAAGAACTATCCTTCAAGCAATGGACACATGACGATGATCTTCACATCACATTGAAATTTTTAGGTTCCGTTCAAATGGACACAGTGAAGAGGTTAATAAATGAATTGCAGAAGCTTGAAAAATTATCATCATTAACGATAGATATAAAGGGAATTGGGACTTTTGGTAAACCCTCTTCTCCACGTGTTATGTATGCAAATGTTCATCAGACTCAAGCACTTAATCAACTTGTTGAAATGGTGGAATCCTGCGCAGAACTATGCGGTTTTGATAAGGAAACACGTAAGTTTAGAGCACATATTACACTTGCAAAGAAATGGAGGGATCAGTCATTGAAAGTGTCAATCGAAACATGTACAAGTAGCTATGCCAATGAATCCTATCCATTTGAAATAGATCACGTACATCTCTATCAGATTCACCCAGCTAAAAATCCGAAATATGAAGTAATTGAATCTTTTCCATTAAACGGAGGTGGTTGAAATCGCCCAACTTATTAAAATTCAGGATTATGTGTCTAGGTACGAGTGGAATGCTTACCGCTATCCGAGTCAATATATTCGTTTAAAACAGGAAAATTGGCAAAAACTTCATCACCTGTGGAATAATCCACGAGAGGAAACAGAAGAATTGGAATCAAATGAAACGTTATCTACTTTTGCAAAATGGAAGTCTTTTATTAAGAGGGACTCAATACATGAAGAGCATAATGAAAAGGATGATGATTTTCTTCCCAAGACAGAAGACGAATTAAAACAGTATTTTTTAGATAAACTGTTTCCTTTTCAATTAAAATGGGCGTCATCCACCGTAATGGATGTTTCGTTTATTGACAGGTCATATGAGGGTAATACTAAGTTAAAATACTTTTTACAACGCTTCCCTGATACTTATTTAATTATGTATTACCCTATATTTTCTATTAAAAATGCTCCCGTTGATGGTGAACTTATTTTGATTAGCCCTATTGGGTTGGAAATTATTTATTTAGTGGAAGAACCAGAAAACGTAAAAATACTTGCTGGAGATGACCGTACATGGGGACTGGAAACGAGTGAAAAAAAATCCAAAATACTCAGTCCACTAATTGCACTTAAGCGAACAGAGCAGATTATTAAACGTATTCTGGCAACACAACAGATTGATTTCCCAATTAAAAAAATAGTATTGTCTAGAACAAATCAAATTGTATTTCATACAGAACCATATAATACTAAAATTATCGGCAAATTTGAATATGAACAATGGTTTAACGAAAAAAGAAAACTGGTTTCCCCATTGAAAAGTAGACAATTAAAAGTGATTTCTACACTATTAAAGCACTGTCAGACAACATCCGTCAAAAGGCAGGAATGGGAAGAAGATGAATCGACGTTTACGATGAACGATGAATTATGATTCAATCGGAGAACAACCAACCTAGTTCAATTTCAGTGTCTAGGACAAAGTCAATAAGTAATTATTAGTTGTTTTTTTCTGTATTTAGCTTTAAAATACATGACTGGACTAAATTTTTTCAGATTTGAGGTATGAATGTGAATTGGCTTAAAGCGGTTTTAGGACAAGAGTGGGACATAAAATCAGCGGGAGGCCTTACTGGTGAGGCGTATATTGCAAAAAAGAATGATCGTAAGCTTTTTTTAAAGCGAAATTCTTCTCCTTTTTTAGCCGTGTTATCTGCGGAAGGAATTGTTCCAAAACTAGTTTGGACAAAACGTTTGGAAAATGGTGACGTTATTACAGCACAAGAATGGTTAGATGGACGTGAACTTAATGCGATAGAAATGCAACATCATGAAGTTGCATCTTTGCTACAAAAAATCCATCAGTCATCTGAACTATTACATATGCTCATGCGCTTAGGTAAAAAGCCATTCACACCTAGAGAAAGTTTGCATAATTTAAAACAACAAATTATGCAAAATAATTTAAATGAACTAGATGATGAAGTATCTTCTTCTTTAGTTTTTTTGGAGGAACTCTTACCTGTGACAGAAAATCAAAAACAGGTTGTTTGTCATGGTGATTTAAACCATAATAACATTTTGCTGACAAATGAGAGTCACTTGTATTTAATTGATTGGGATAATGCGATGATAGCAGATCCAATTATTGATGTTGGGTTTATCCTGAAATGGTATATTCCAAAAGAAGACTGGGATGAATGGTTGTTTCATTATGGAATTGCAAAGGATTGTAACTTACTTAAGCGAATGTACTGGTATCTATTACTGGACGCTCTTTATTATGTGAACTGGCACTCACAGCGAAAAGAGCTTGAAAAAAGGCAAGATAGACTAAAAGATATTCGTGAACTAAATTTACATGTTCGTCAACTACTCCAAACTTGATTGGTTTATATAGGTCGTCCATGTTTCAATATTGCTTTTATTTGTTGTTACATGCTCCTCTAAGTTTTGAGCTTGTTCACCTTGTATACCGTAATTATAAATTTCAGGAAGAAGCGATAACAATTCTTCATCCGTGATGCTTTCTTTAGCCATTAATGTTTGAACGATACGCTTAATTTGTTTGTATTCATTGATATCAGCGCAGCTTTCCTCGGATTGCTCGGTTAAAATATCGTGGAGTACCGTTAGTTGATCGTTAACTGTTAACATGTTTTCATTTCACCTCATTCATTAGCGTGTGCGAACTTTTATATACTATACTTGACATATAATGACAGTAATATGTGTTTTTATTTCGTAAAAATTGGAGGATTCGAGGATTATGAGACAACGTAATAAACCATGGGCAGATGATTTTTTAAATGAACATCGTGATCTTGTCATCGTAAACCCTAAAGAAAAAAAGGATAAATGGAAAGAAGTTTTTGGTAATACAAATCCAATACACTTGGAAATCGGAACTGGAAAAGGCCAATTTATTGTAGGGATGGCTAAACAATATCCCACTATCAATTTTATTGGTGTCGAAATGGCAAAAAGTATTATAGTGGATGCAGCTCAAAAGGTTAAGGAATCGGGCCAAGAAAACGTAATCCTACTAAACGAAAATGCAAATGATCTGGAAGAACTTTTTGCAGAGAATGAAATTTCAACAATCTATTTGAACTTTTCAGATCCATGGCCAAAAAGCCGCCATGAAAAGAGACGATTGAGCTATCATACATTTTTAGCAAAGTATGAAAGAATCTTGGTAAAACACAGTGATTTAATAATGAAGACAGATAATCGTTCATTATTTGAGTATTCACTCGTGAGCTTCTCAAACTATGGTTTGAAATTGGAAGAAGTTAGTCTAGATCTTCATCAATTAGACGATCCCATGAATGTCATGACGGAATATGAAGAGAAATTTTCAAGTAAAGGACAACCTATTTATCGTTGTCAGGCAAAATTTCAATAGTAGTATTGGGAGGATTTGATCTACATCAAACTCTTTAAGAATATAGGGTTATATATATTTATTATTGCTTTTATAGGTGCAGGAGTTAGCCATTTTATATTTGTCGATGGATTTGTAAATATGTTTCCAGAGTTTGTTCCTTTTAAAAAACCTATCGTCTTTGCGTCAGGCTTGGTTGAGTGGTTACTTGCTATTTTGTTAGTAATTCCTAAAACCAGGAATAGTGCTAGTAGGTTTACGGCTATTTATTTAGTAATTATTTTTCCAGCAAATATTTATGCGGCTATTTATGGAATCCCAGCGCCCTGGTCTGAACAAACAGACCAAATTGCTTTATGGATTCGGCTACTATTTCAACCTTTATTGATTTGGTGGGTACTAGCAGTATCGAGAGATAGTCAGACTTCCTAATTTGCAGACTTTTACATATTTCGCTACACTACTTAATAGAGGGGGCTATATCGTTGGAAACTTTACAAATTGGAAGAGCTAAACTGACTTGGTTGAATGGTGGAGTAAATTTTCTTGATGGTGGTGCCATGTTTGGTGTCGTACCAAAAGCATTATGGAGTAGAAAATACCCACATAATGATAAAAACCAAATCGAATTACGAACAGATCCAATATTGTTACAACTAGATGGTAAAAATTATGTCATTGATTCTGGTATGGGTAATGGAAAACTTACTAAGAAACAGCTACGGAACTTTGGTGTTCTTGAAGAATCGGCTATTGATCAATCGTTAGCAGGGCTCGGATTGACTACCACTGATATTGACGCTATGTTAATGACACATCTTCATTTTGATCATGCATGTGGGTTAACGAAACCTACAGAGGATAATAGTTATAAACCGGTATTTGAAAATGCTACGATTTACACATCCGATGTAGAATGGAACGAAATGCGCAACCCAAATATACGATCGATTAATACATATTGGGAAGAAAACTGGAAGCCAATTGAGGATCAGGTAAAGCCTTTTGAAAAAGAAATTCAGATTGCGGATGGATTAAAAATGATTCATACTAGCGGTCATAGTAACGGTCACTGCATCATTTTATTTGAGGACGGCGAAGATTCGTTTATTCATATGGCAGATATTATGCCTACACATGGTCATCAAAATAAACTGTGGGCTTTGGCATATGATGATTATCCTGTTACTTCTGTTCATCAAAAGGAAAAATGGATGGATTATGGCTATTCAAAAAAGGCTTGGTATACGTTCTATCATGATGCCTATTATCGTGCAATTCAGTTTGATGGAGAAGGAAAAAAGATTGGTGAAGTACAGCGGGAAAGGTACGACTATAACTAGAAGGAAAGCTATCCTGAATGAAGGATAGCTTTTGTTTTATTGACATAGACTGTACGTCGCTGAACAGTCGCCTACGCTTTTCTTGATCTAGCTGCGGCTTCTAGCGGTTAGCAAATAGAAAGACCTGATGAAATGTACGTAAAGTTCGACGTACTTTTCATCAGTTCTATCTATTTGTACAACACTGAACAGTCGCCTACGCTTTTCTTTTTTACTTAGCTACTTTTTTCTTTGACTTGGTGGTTTTTGGTTTGGCGGGCTTTGGTTTTGGTTTGTTTTTCTTTGCTTTGTCGAGTGAAGCCTCTAATGCATCCATCAAATTTGTAACATTATCATCTGTGTTAGATGATTTATTTTCCCCAATTACAACCTCTTCATTATTTTTCTTGGCTTCAATTAATTCCATTAGTGCAGTTCGGTATTCGTCATTATACTTTTCAGGTTCGAATGTAGTTGTAAGTTGTTCAATGAGCATTTTGGCTGTATCCAACTCTTTCTTTGCTGTATTTGACTCTTCAGGCACATTAGGAACGTCTTTAACTTGTCGAACTTCATCTGGGTAATGAATGGTTTCAACAATCAACGTATTCTCATAAACGCGTATAACTGCTAGCTGTTCTTTCGATCTAATGATCATTTTTGCAATTCCGATCTTTGATGTGTCTTTTAAGGCAGAACGTAATAATCCGTATGCTTTCCCGCCCCCCTCGTTAGGGGATAAAAAATAGCTTTTTTCAAAATAAATTGGATCAATTTCTTCTAATTTAACAAAGTCTACAATTTCAACCGCTTTGTCTGCTTGCTCTTTTTTCAACGCTTCTAAATCTTCTTCATCTAAGACGACAAACTTATCTTTTCCATATTCATAGGCCTTCACTATTTCATCATTTTTTACTTCGCGATCACAATGGGGGCATGTACGTTCATATTTTATAGGAGACTGACATTCTTTATGCAGCTGTCTTAGCTTGATATCTTTGTTTTCAGTTGCAGCGTGCATTTTTACAGGGATATTTACAAGTCCAAAACTGATAGTGCCTTTCCACATCGTATGCATGTACAAAAACTCCTTTTTCTTTTATTTTCCCGAGATTGTTTTATTTTATCCGTGGTTATTTTTCGTGAAATGAGCCACTTTAATTAGTAAAAGGGGGCACCATTTGATGAAATTAATGCATCCGATTGCGCGTACAAAAATACCTACTGAAAATGATTGGGCTTATGAAGTGAAGTATGATGGATTTCGTTGTCTTTTGCATTGGGAGAAAACAAAAATAAAGTTAGTAAGTAGAAATGATATAGATATGACAGATAAGTTTCCTGAAATCATTGAGTTTTGTTTGGCGAATCAAGACGCAATAACTAAACTCCTGCCATTAAAAATTGATGGTGAATTGGCAATTATTAACAACCCCTTTCAGGCAAACTTTTCAGAAATTCAAAAGCGTGGTCGTCTAACTAAAAAAGAAACCATTATTAAGGCTTCTGTGGTACGACCTGCGACGTTTTTAGCATTTGATTTATTGCAACAGGAAAATTCTTCGTTGATGAAGAAAGCATATACGGAACGGAAAAAGCTACTTCTTGCTTTTTTTGAATTTGCAAAGTTTAATCGTAGCATTACAAGATTGAATCGATTAAGTTTTATACCTTCCTTTGAGAACAGGGATGATTTATGGAGAAACGTTTTTGATTATAAAGGTGAAGGTGTAATAGCTAAACGAAAAAAAGGTTTTTATAATTTCGGAAAACACCATAATGATTGGTTTAAAATAAAAAACTGGCGAAGACTCGATGGGATTCTTACATCTTTAGATACAAAAAATGATTATTTCACTGTAAATGTTTATGAAGGGGACCATCTAGTTGAGGTGGGAAAGTGTAAGCATGGAGTTGACGATAACGAACTAACCACATTACTCGACCTATTTTCATCGAAAGGTCAGAAACAGGGGAGTAGTTTTACGCTTCCACCTGCAATTTGTGCTGAAATAAATACACTTGATTTTGCTAAGAATGAGCTTCGAGAGCCTTCAATAAATAAGTTATTAGTAAATAACTCTGCAGCAGACTGTACGCATGATAAAATGAATCTTGATATGGCAATGATCCCGGCAAGTATTGAAACTAGCAATACAAATAAAATCTTTTGGCCTGCAAAAGGACAAACCAAAGGGGATTTACTTATCTATTTACGAGAGATAGCACCGTATATGCTTCCTTTGTTACGTGACCGGATACTAACTGTAATCCGTAGCCCGGATGGAGTGAGAGAGCAATTTTTCTTTCAAAAACATCTTCCAGACTACGCACCATCGTTTATAAAAAGCTTACCAATTGATGATGAAATTTTTTTCATTTGTGATCAACTGGAATCGCTTCTATGGTTCGCAAACCATGGCGCAATCGAATATCATACACCATTTCAAACAGTTGGCAATCCGAACCCTATTGAAATTGTATTTGACTTAGATCCACCTGATCGCGATCGATTTTCGCTTGCTATTCAAGCAGCAAATATACTCAAACATTTACTTGATAATTTAAGTCTAGTTTCCTTTGTCAAAACATCAGGAAATAAAGGGATACAGGTTCACATTCCGATCCCCAAAAATAGTTTAACCTATGAAGAGACTGGAATTTTTACTGAGGCTATTGCAATGACTATCGAAAAAGAATACCCGGCATTGTTCACCACAGAAAGATTAAAGAAAAATCGGAATGGAAGGATGTACATCGATTATATTCAGCATGCTAAGGATAAAACAATCATTGCCGCCTATTCCCCAAGAAAAACAGAAGAGGCCACGGTTGCGACACCATTGTATTGGGAGGAAGTGCGTGCTGGTCTAAGACCAGAGATGTTTACCATAAATAATGCTGTAGAACGCGTACAAACAATTGGGTGTCCATTTACTGGATACTTCAACACAGGCGAGTCCCAAAAGATGGAAAATGTACGAAGTCTATTGAAACAATAAAAAATAGTGCAAGCCAGTGATGGATTGCACTATCCTTATCTTTTATGCAGTTTGTACAGATCCAATAACTGCTCCAGTCTCTACATCAACATAAAACTCATACTGTTTGTTTTCGCCATCAATACTACGTGTTACACCGCCGCGATAAGCATGATAGAGAAGACCGTTTTTCTCAACCTCTTCAGGTTTCATATAGATCCATGAGCCACTAATAGGACCTTGTTTTTTAAATGTTTCTTTTGCTTGCTTCAATGCTTTTTCAGGTGTGATTTTCTGATATTGTTCAATTTGCTGTTTAGCCAAATAGCCCACTGCTACACCTAATCCAGCTGCCAATGCTGCTTTTTTTACACTCACTTTATAATCACCTCATACATTAGTTTGATTACGAATACAATTTGTTGACTATCTTTACGTTAGTATAACGCAAAAGCTTATAAATAGAAAATAATACAACATAAGTGTTGCATGGTGGAAACTGAACAAAGTTTTCCGTTATACTGTATGTAGTACATAGTATATAGAATGGGGGATTTTATATGAAGCAAGATACATTGGATTTATTTAAAACGCTTACAGAACTACAAGGAGCACCAGGTAATGAACATTTGGTACGCAAATTTATGAAAGGTGAACTAGAAAAGTATTCAGATGAGATTATTCAGGATAATCTTGGTGGTGTATTTGGTGTGAAAAATGGCGAAGGTCCTAAGGTCATGGTTGCTGGTCATATGGATGAAGTTGGTTTTATGATAACTCAAATTACGGAAAATGGTATGCTCAGGTTTCAAACATTGGGTGGCTGGTGGAACCAGGTCATGCTTGCACAACGTGTACAAATTATGACAGACAATGGACCAGTTATTGGAGTGATTGGCTCTATCCCACCCCACAATTTAACACCAGAACAACGTAAAAAACCAATGGAAATGAAAAACATGTTAATCGATATTGGTGCTGATGATAAAGAAGATGCGCAGAAGATCGGAGTTAAACCAGGACAAGCTGCTGTTCCAATATGTCCGTTTACTCCAATGGCTAACAACAAAAAGATTCTTGCCAAAGCATGGGACAATCGCTATGGTTGTGGTCTTGCAGTAGAACTTTTAAAGGAACTTAAAGACGAAACATTGCCTAACCAACTATATTCTGGTGCTACCGTTCAAGAAGAGGTCGGATTGCGTGGAGCGCAAGTTGCAGCGAGTATGATTCAACCGGATATTTTCTATGCACTTGATGCATCACCCGCAAATGATATGTCAGGAGACAAAAAAGAATTTGGTCAGCTGGGAAAAGGTGCTTTATTACGTATTTTTGACCGCACAATGATTACACACCGCGGAATTAAAGATTTCATCTTAGATACTGCTGAGTCTAATAACATTCCGTATCAATATTTTATCTCACAAGGTGGTACTGACGCTGGACGTGTGCACCTTTCAAATGATGGAGTACCATCTGCAGTTGTCGGAATCTGTTCCCGCTACATTCATACATCTTCATCCATAATTCATGTAGATGATTATGCTTCAGCCAAAGAGTTACTTGTTAAATTAGTAAAGACAACAGATAAAAACACAGTTGAACAAATTCGTAAAAATAGTTAAAAATAAAATTGCCACTTCCTATTTGTGTTGTGGCAATTTAACTTTTAAGAAACGGGTTGATATCATGAAAATAATTATCGGTTCCATGAACAAAACAAAAACCGAAGCAGTTAAAGAAGTATTTCCATCTGATCAAGTATTAAGCTATTCGGCTGAGTCTTCTGTTTCTGCACAGCCATTTTCAGATGAAGAAACAAGGACAGGAGCCATTAACCGTGCAAAAGATTGTATAACAATGAATCCTGATGCAATGGGAATTGGACTTGAAGGCGGTGTAATGGATATAGATGGTCAGTTATTTTTATGTAACTGGGGGGCAATGATTGACTTAAAACAACAGGTACATACCGCTAGTGGTGCTCGAATTTTATTACCAAAAGAAATAAGTGAACCTTTAAGAGATGGAATAGAACTGGGGGACGTCATGGATTCTTATGCACAAAAACAAGGTGTTCGTCATAATGAAGGCGCAATTGGTATCTTCACCAATAACCTGGTTTCCAGAAAAGACATGTTTTTACATGTAGTCACATTGCTGCGTGGTCAATGGGAATATTGGCATGATAGTAATCTAAAAAGCAGCGAATAGTTATAACGGTTTCCGTTTCCTATCACAAACATTAAAAATGTAAGGTAATTTGTACTCCAATTTGTTAGATAACTAAAGCCAATTCACATTTAGCCCAACAATTTCGTATGCAAATTGGCATTCATAAAGGAATATCTAAAATTATTTTCGCGGACATCAGATTCTTTATTTATAGAAAACAAACAATATTAATGTGTTAACGGACACCAGGTTCCTTATTTGCGAAGAACACCCCTATTTTACTTTGATATATGTTAAATAAGGGATTGTATGTCCGCCAGTTAAAGCTAACGAGGTGTTTGGAAAGCAATTAAAATAATACGGAAACAGCCTGGTTCATATTGATCGGACTATTTTTTTTAGATAACAAAAAGCACCGCAATTTGCGATGCAATTAGACATACATTTCCACTATCATTTTTAAGTGTATATTAGGTTTTTTCGCTAGGAAACGGAACCAGTTAGATTAGTCATCCGCTGCTTTTTAAATTACTCATATAGATAACTTAAGACTTTAAGTGCCTGATCGACTGTTTCTACCGTAACAGTTGCCCTGTTGGATAGTTCCTTTAATGGATGGATTAAAGAACTTGGCCTAACGATAATAGTAGGTTTATTTTGCGCCAGTGCTGTACTTGCATCCATTGCTGTGTTCCATTGTTTATATTGTTCGCCAAACAATGCGATCACAACATCTGACTTTTGCAATAAAACCTCTGTACGAAAATTATTAATGCTAGAAGCGGCGTCATCTTTATAAACATTTCCTGGTTGTTCTCCTAGAATATCTTCACCTACATTATCGGAACGGTCATGGTTTGTTTGTGGACCGACAAATGTAAGGGGAAGGTTTTTTTCTATAGCTTTCTTTTTAAGTTCTCCACGCCAATCATCATGAATTTGTCCTGCAAGATATACCGTTATATCCATAGATATCCCTCCAATTTATTTATAGTTTCATCTATATAGTAAGGGATTTCTCTGACAAAAAGAAATAGTTTGTTTTTAAACATTAGGAATTATTTGGAATATATCCGCCAATTGGAAATTTTAAGTCTTGAGTTTTTCAACAAACCATCATATTTGAAACGATAGGGAAACAAAGCTATGATAGTAGCGGAGGCTGATAGTATGATGGAAACATTAGAAACAGAAAAGCAACTTACTAATTGGATAAAAAGTGAAAATGTCATAGCATTATTTTCTGCGGATTGGTGTCCAGATTGTCGAGTGATTGAGCCAATCTTGCCTGAAATCGAAAAAGCCTATCCGACATATAAATTTGTTTTAATTGATCGCGATCAATTTATAGAATTATGTCAAGCGTATGACGTTTTTGGAATTCCAAGCTTTATTGCATTTATAAATGGTCAAGAAGCTGGCAGGTTTGTAAGCAAGGATCGTAAAACCCAAGAAGAAATTATTGAATTTATAGAAGGTTTACCAGCATAATACCTTCGAGGAGGCACCAACATGAAAATGACAAGTCTGAAGATGAAAAAAATATTAGAGGAACGTTTATCGAATTCGGAATATAACACCTCATATAATCGTGATAAAGATATGTTTCGTGTGGAATGGAAAACGACAAAAAAAGGTATGTCTATTACGATTCCAAATGTGGTCGCAAAGTATAATGAACGTGGCGATGAGGCTATTAAAGAGTTAACTGAACATGTAACAGAAGCATTGCGGATTATGAATGAGGATCATCAATTAATTGGAATGGAAAAACACATTTATCCAGTAATTCGTGCTACATCTTTTCCGACTGAAACAAAAGCTGGAAACAAGTTAATTTGTAAGGATCATACAGCAGAGACACGCATTTATTATGCATTAGACCTTGGCAAGTCGTATCGTTTGATTGATCAGCCTTTACTAGAAAAAGAGAATTTTACACCGGAACGATTACATGAAATCGCATCGTTTAATCTTCGTTCCCTAAAAATAGATATGAAACAAGATCGTGTTGCAGATAACGATTTTTATTTTGTTGCACACCAGGATGGCTATGATGCTAGTCGTATTTTAAATGAAGCTTTCTTAGAAGAGATGAAGGCAAATTGTAAAGGGGAATTAGCGGTAGCTGTTCCGCATCAAGATGTTTTAATTTTTGCTGACATACAGAACAAAACGGGTTATGATATATTAGCACAAATGACAATGAAATTTTTTGCTGAAGGTAGAATACCGATTACATCATTATCGTTTATCTATGATGATAAAACACTAGATCCTGTATTTATTCTTGCAAAAAATCGACCAGAAAAAAAGTAAGGAAGGGTGAACGTGATGGATGTTTTTTATAATCCAAAGGGAATTGGCGATGTACTGCTTATTCCATTTGAAGATGGAGATAGATACAAGATAAGCCACGCGGCATTTGGTGATATTACGAAAATAACAGATGAACATGGAACCATTCTTGGCTACAATATTTTTCAAGCCTCTAAACATTTTAGTATTGAAAGCACCGGGAAGGTTACGCTTACTGAGGAAATGCATGATAAGATCAAAAATCTTTTTGAGGAAAATAATTTACATGATGCAGTAGATTGGGATTTGAGCCCAACCTTTGTAATAGGTTATGTAAAAGAAAAGATACCACATGAAGATGCAGATAAATTAAATGTTTGTCAGGTAGATATTGGCAAAAATTCCTTGCAGATTGTATGTGGTGCACCGAATGTTGATGTGAATCAAAAGGTAGTAGTAGCCAAGGTTGGGGCTGTTATGCCAAGTGGACTTAAGATTCGACCGACAAAATTACGTGGGGTACCATCGAACGGTATGATATGCTCACAAAAAGAATTAGGACTTCCAGATGCGCCAGCTGAAAAAGGTATCTATGTACTTGATGATAGTTACACAATTGGAGAAGCATTTAATTTTTAATAGGAGCAACCTAAGTCACTTTTGATGACATAGGTTGTTTTTATTTTCAAGAAATACTGCTAAAATAGAGATGACAATGATTTTTATAGAAATGAGTGAAAGATATGTGGGGCCAATGGAAAGATAAACTAATGGACCTTTTTTATACGGAAGTTGAAGAAGAAGAAGAAGTAGTAGATAAACAGAAACATTCGAAACATAGTATCCAAAACAAGGATAAGTTAGAAACGAAAGTAATGTACCAATATCCAGAAAATAAAGCATTTCGTTTCCCTGTAATACCGGATAAAGGGGAACAATCAAAACCGGTGGATATTCCCGCTTTTCAACGAAGAAGTAGTGATGATTACAGACGAGAGCAAAGGATCCAGAAGAAACATGGGTCAACGAATGAGCAGAAAGATAAATCTAATTATGAGCAGAAACAACGTGGTGAGCAAGATCGGGGACCATTTCAACCTACCCAGGTTGCCTCGCCTATCCATGGCTATCAGCAACAAAAAAAGGATAAAGAGGTTGAAAATGTACCAGCATTCATCCGTAAACAGTACGAGGAAGAAATAAAAAAAGACACTACTATGGAAAAACCAGAAGCTATCGAGTCAAAAGAGTCAAACGTTACTGAAATTGCTCCAGAGAAAACTTATGAATCGCTGAATGATGAACAAGTCAAGACGGAAGAAGTTATTCAAAATAAGCCTTCCCAAGTGGAAAAGGCTACCCAATCAACAGAAACAAAAAAGCGAATGAAGGATAAGAAAAAACGAAATCCGATTACAAATAATGGAAAACAACAGGGAAGTTTACCATTTAATGTCATGATGTCATCAAATGATAAACGAAAGCATGATATCCGTGAAAAGTTCAGTTCTATGGGGCCTGTAAAACCTGTAGAGTCAGTAAAATATGAAAAGCCTGAACAACCTATACGGGCATTTGATGTCCCAAATTATTTGTTGAACGACCCCACTTATAGAGATAATCAAGACCAGATTTGGGTAAGAGATCAACAAGAGCTTTTAGAAAAAACGTTAAAACACTTTAATGTCCGGGCAAAGGTTGTAAATGCAACCCAAGGGCCTGCTGTTACACGTTTTGAGGTACAACCAGAGATTGGTGTGAAGGTAAGTAAGGTGAAAAATCTTAGTGATGATTTAAAATTGAATATGGCCGCACGTGATATACGAATTGAAGCACCAATACCTGGAAAGAACACAATTGGCATTGAAATCCCAAATCAAACACCACAAACGGTAGGGCTACAGGAAATTTTTGAAACAAATGCTTTTCAAGACAGTAGCTCACCTTTAACAGTTGGATTAGGACTAAATATTGAAGGTACACCAATGGTAACCAATATCCAAAAGATGCCTCACGGTCTTATTGCAGGGGCAACAGGGTCTGGAAAAAGCGTCTGCATCAATACAATCTTAATTAGTTTATTGTATAAAGCTAGCCATGAGGATGTTAAATTCTTATTAATCGATCCAAAGATGGTTGAACTAGCGCCATTTAACGAAATTCCACATCTCGTTTCTCCTGTCATTACAGATGTAAAGGCTGCAACCATTGCTTTGAAGTGGGCAGTAAACGAAATGGAAGAGCGTTATGAGAAGTTTGTACATGAAGGGGTTAGAGATATTGAACGATTCAATCAAAAAGTAATAAAACAAGGACGTTCAGAAGAAAAAATGCCATTTCTTGTCATTGTCATTGATGAGTTAGCTGATTTGATGATGGCTGCACCACAGGATGTTGAAGATTCCATTTGCCGTATTGCACAAAAAGCCCGTGCATGTGGAATGCACTTGTTAGTCGCGACACAACGACCTTCTGTTGATGTCATAACAGGTCTGATTAAAGCAAATATCCCAACAAGGATTGCGTTTAGTGTTTCGTCACAAGTAGATTCAAGAACGATTATTGATACAAATGGCGCTGAAAAATTACTTGGTAAGGGTGATATGTTATTTGTTGAGAATGGATCTGGAAAAAGTGTTCGGTTACAAGGAGCTTTTGTATCTGATGAAGAAATCGAACGAGTAACGAGACATATTCGGTCAATTGCTCCACCAAACTATTTGTTTGAACAAGAACAACTGCTTGAACAAGTCATGGTTGATGAAGAGGAAGCAGATGGTTTATTATCAGATGCAATCACGTTTGTAATGAAACAGAATGGGGCGAGTACCTCATTATTACAGCGCCATTTTAAGATAGGCTACAATCGAGCAGCGAGGCTAATGGACACAATGGAAACGCGTGGTATAATTTCTGAGCAAAACGGCAGTAAACCAAGAGAAGTATTACTTTCGTCACAACAATTGGATGCTACGAAGTAAAAAATAGAAGCAAGCAAAAATGTTCGTCTATGCGTTTTTGCTTGTAGATTGTGAATTTGTTTAATATGATAGGGTATAAATGATCTTATCTATAAGGAGAAACAATGACATGAAGGAAATTGAACAAAAATTAAATGGCAAAATTAAACGATTAACAAATAAAACATTTAAATTTGATGACCGGATTAGTGAAGGCTGGTTTTCTGCTGTTTATTTCTTGAAAACAAAAGAAATTGCCGAGAAAAAATTACCGCACAATTATATAACCATGCAATTCTTTCAAAAAGAAGAAGCAGTATTGTGCGGAAGTGATGAAGCAATAGCGCTAATACATACATTTGCCAATAATCCTGAAAAGCTAGAAATTCATTCCTTAAAAGATGGAGATAAGATTAGCCCATATGAAACGGTGCTAACCGTCTCAGGGCCTTATCAAGACTTTGGTTTTTTAGAAGGAATAGTTGATGGAATTCTAGCCAGAAGAACATCAGTAGCAACGAATGTATATAATGTCGTAAAAGCAGCGCGAACATCAGGAAAACAAAAGCCAGTTATTTTCATGGGGGATCGTGATGATCACTTTACCCAACAAGCAGGAGACGGTTATGCTGCTTTTATTGGTGGATCAACAGCTCAAGCTACACATGCAATGAATGAATGGTGGGGAAAGATGGGTATGGGAACAATGCCACATGCTATGATCCAAATGTTCCGTGGCGATGTAGTAGCGGCTTCACATGCTTATCATGAAGTATATCCTGAAGATGATCTTGTTGCACTAGTTGATTATAATAATGATGTGATAACGGATGCATTAAAAGTGGCGAGGGTTTTTGGGGAAGATTTAAAAGGAGTTCGTGTTGACACGTCACGGACACTAGTAGATAAGTATTTCCTTAGAAACCATCATTTAATGGGAACCTTTGATCCTAGAGGGGTAAGTCCTGAGCTTATTTTCGCACTACGAAAAGCTTTAGATGAAGATGGATATCCACATGTTAATATAATGGTTAGTGGTGGCTTTAAAGAAAAACGTATAACGTATTTTGAAAAACTAGGTGTGCCAGTAGACATGTACGGGGTTGGTGCCAGCTTACTCAAAATTACAATTGGCTTTACTGGAGATAATGTTTTACTAAACGGTACTCCTTCTGCAAAGGAAGGAAGAAGATATCGCCCAAATCCACGTTTAGAGCAAGTAGAATACTGTAAATAGGTTAGCAGGAACCATAAAATATTGGCATGACATAAACATTCTATTTTACTAATGGTCATGTTTTGCTATAATAATGGAATATCAAATTTTTGTAAGCTAAGCGGATTTTTTTATATATTTATTTGGAGGTTCTTTTTTATGACAACTTACCATTTTGTTGGTATTAAAGGAACGGGAATGAGTGCACTCGCACAAATTCTAAGCGATTCGGGAGAAAATGTGCAAGGTTCTGATGTTGATAAACGTTTCTATACTCAAGATGCATTAGAAGAAAAAAACATTCCGATACTTCCTTTTTCAGAAGATAACATCAAAGATGAGTTTACGATTATTGCTGGGAATGCCTTTTCTGATGATCATCCTGAAATCAAAAAGGCTAAGGAACGTGGTCTAACTTTTTTTAGATACCATGAATTCTTAGGAGAATGGTTAAAGCAGTATACGAGTATTGCAATTGCAGGTGCTCATGGCAAAACCTCAACAACCGGGCTATTAGCTCATGTATTAGGAGAGACGTATCCAATTTCTTATTTAATTGGGGATGGAACGGGTAAAGGACATGTAGATAGTGAGTATTTCGTGTTTGAAGCATGTGAATACAGACGACATTTCTTGGAATATGAACCAGATTATGCAGTAATGACAAATATTGACTTTGATCATCCTGATTATTTTACGAGTATTGAAGATGTCTTTGACGCTTTTCAATCAATGTCTGATCGTGTAAAAAAAGGAATAATTGCATGTGGCGATGATGAACAATTACAAGAAATTCAGGCAAAAGTACCAGTTGTTTATTATGGATTATCAGAAACAAATGATTTTCAAGCACAGAATATGGTTGAGACGGAGTCTGGGACCGAATTTGATGTGTTTGTTCGTAATACCTACTATGATACGTTTACGATACCAATGCATGGGGATCACAATATATTAAATGCACTTTCTGTAATTGCCATTTGTCATTATGAAGGAATGCAAGCAGAGAACATAAAGGCTTTAAGCACATTTAAAGGTGTAAAGCGTCGTTTTACTGAAAAGAAGGTAGCAAATCAAGTTTTAGTAGATGATTATGCACATCATCCTCGTGAAATCACAGCTACCATTGATGCAGCTAGAAAGAAATATCCAACTAAATCAGTTGTAGCTATTTTTCAGCCACATACGTTTACGCGAACTAAAACATTTTTACAAGAATTTGCGGATAGCTTAAATTTAGCAGATTATGTTTATTTATGTGATATTTTTGGTTCAGCGCGTGAGGATTCTGGAAAGCTTACGATTAATGATTTGCAAAAATTAATTGAAAATAGTACAACACTTGATATAGGTAAGACAGGTATTTTAGCAGAACACGATGATAGTGTTTTATTATTTATGGGTGCTGGAGATATACAAAAATTCCAACAAGCCTATGAGGAATATATAAATTCTGCTGATCCTGTAGTTAAAAGAAAAAATGCCTAATATTATAAGAGAGTCTACAAAGTGTAGGCTCTTTTTTGCATTTGTCGAAAAAGTGGACAAGATTATATACTAATTCTAGAAGAACTACTTTTTTCATGATATAATTGGGATAATGTGGTTATGTTTATGTATACAAAAGAGGGGTATTACTAATAATAGTAACTCTATAAACAAAACTTGAGTCAAAATACAAATTACATAAAGTAAGGAGTTGAACTAGTATATGGAAAATTTGTTGTATATTGCGGCTATTATTGTTGCTATAGCATTTGCCGTACTTGTAATTTATCTAGCAAGGACCTTAAAAGCAACACAACGCACATTAAACAATGTTGCTGATACTGTAGAGGATTTAGAAAAGCAATTACAGGGAATTACGACAGAAACTACAGCATTATTAAATAAAACGAATCGTTTGGCTGATGATGTCAATCAAAAGTCATCCAAATTAAGTGGACTTTTTGAAGGTGTAAAAGGTATTGGGGAAACTGTTAAAGACTTTAATCAGTCGTTGAAAAGAATTTCAACAAAAGTTGCTGTTACAGCAGAACAAAATCAAGAAAAAGCTTCAGAAGCAGTAAAATGGGGATCAGCTATGGTGGACTTGTGGAAAAAGAAAAAAAATAAATAATAAAAACAGGAGGAATTTAAATGGGAAATCAGGAGAATCAGAACCAGAACATTAATAGTAAGGATTTTATGATAGGAACATTAATTGGTGGAATCGTTGGTGCAGCAGTTGCACTTTTATTTGCTCCAAAATCTGGTAAGGATCTTCGCGGCAATTTAAATCAGGGTGCAAGTGATGTAAGAGGACGTGCTAGTGAGTGGAAAAACGTAGCATATGAAAAAGGCTCCGATTTAAAAGATAAAGCATATGTAAAAGGATCAGAGTTAAAAAGTAAAGCAGTAGATTCAACTTCCCAAATGACAAAGAATTTTTCAGAGAAGACGCAAGATCTAACTAAAACGGTTCAAAATAAAATTCAAGACAAAAGAAATAAAGAAGACGAGGCTGAAGAAGCGGCTGAAGAAGTGGCAGAAGCTATCGAGGAAGCAGCAGAAGAGTTAGAGAAAAAATAAAAACAAAAAGGGTAAGAGCTTATTCAAAGCTCTTACCCTTTTTTGAATCAATTTGCAATCGATCTCCAACCTCAATTATTTCATCGAATGATGTAATTTT
This sequence comes from Virgibacillus carmonensis, assembly GCF_057836705.1. Classification (NCBI taxonomy): domain Bacteria; kingdom Bacillati; phylum Bacillota; class Bacilli; order Caryophanales; family Bacillaceae; genus Virgibacillus; species Virgibacillus carmonensis. The sequence continues at coordinate 24,117 of NZ_JBYQFJ010000004.1, forward strand.
ATCATTTTTATAAAGTTGAAAATCGCTCTCTATCTTTGTTAAGTCAATATCCACATAGCGGAATATATCTTGAAAAATAAAAGGTTCTATCGTTTGTTTCTTTAATTCAATTTGATCACCTGATTTTAACGGAATATCCTCATTTAATTCTTGATTATCCCTAACAATACGTAGCCTTTTTTGTTGCATTAAAATAGGAGTACCATTAAAGGTGATTTGAATAGATACCATCATTTGTTCGTTTCGTTGTGCTAACATATCCCTAACTGTTGGTTCGCTAGCACTTAGCACAGTTAACAAGTCACCATTCTTAAGTTGTTGATTCAAACCAGCTTTTTTATTATTCAAATGTAACTGGGATTCACCAGCATCGATGGTAAAATCCTTGTTGTTTAGGTATACAGTGAATGGTTGTACCATTTGAAGTTTTTCTGAACTTGCATCTGTAAGAAAATCTTGTATGGTTCTTATGTGTGTAATCCGTAGTTTATCATTATCCTTAAGAACATAATTTTTCGATTCCTTGTGATTATTAACATGAAATACAGGATTGATTGTTATTGTTTGCTTATTAAATTGAATGGTCATTGTTGGGATGTCGCTGATTACCTGTTCAATTGTTACATGAGGTGTAACACCGTCGTCACCTTTTTCTATTAAAATATGATCTTGATTTTGTATTTCAGTATGTACACTAGCCTCTTTATTATTTAAATAGATTCTAGGGGCTTCTCCATATCCGCCTGGCAATGTAATCTGTTTTCCATCTACTGTAATAATGGACGCAATACCGGGTTTGCCATAGTATTTATTGATTTCAACTCCTGCCTGAACCAAACAATCACCAATTGATAACTTTTTCATTTCGAACATCCGAATAATGCGATTGTTTACTGTTACACTACTATAATGGACAGGATTTTCTTCCGCTGCAATCGCGATTCCAATAGAAGTAATATAATCTGGGCCAGATGGTAGAATGCTAGCGTTTGTTACATTTTGAATTGCATCCATTCCTCTTACAGCTACTCGGTTTTGAGATAGCTGCAGTTTGTTCGCTAGCAAGGTAGTAATTTCAGGTGTTAAACTACCACCACCGATAAGCATAACGGCCTTTGTAGGTCTAGAATTAAGATGAATAATTTCATTAGCTATCGATTGAGCGAGCTTATCGATTGTATCTTCAATATCCTTAGTTAAGGTTTCATATGTAACGGTTGACTCAAATCCTAGTATATCTTTAACTATTGCCTCACCATTTGTTACGATATCTCGTTTTGTTTGTTCGGCAACAGGGAAATCTAGTAAATAGGTTTCGCTGATAGATTCAGTGATTTCGTCTCCAGCAATAGGTACCATTCCATATGCGGCAACAGTTCCTTGATCTGTAATAGCAATATCACTTGTACCTGCACCAATATCGACTAGTGCAATATTTAGTTTACGCATGGATTCCGGTATCAAAACATGGATGGCAGAAATAGGTTCAAGTGTTAATGCATTCATTTCTAAACTAGCACGCGACAATGCGGCTAATAATGATTCAACAACTACTTTTGGTAGAAAGGTTGCAATAATTTCAACACTAGCTTCTTCACCATTCTGGTCGATTAGCGACCCAATTAATTCGCTATCTAGCTTATAGTGGAGGACAGAATATCCAACACAATAATAGTTCGTGTCATGGTCACTTTTTCTTTCACTTATCAGTTTTTGTTGAGCTAATTGTACTGCACTTAGTTCTAAGTGTTTAATTGTTTGTTTATCTAAAATAGGCTGCTGGTTGATTTGCACTTTGGCTTCAGTCTGGGTTGTTTTAAGTGAACGTCCTGCTGCTGCAACACTAACAGATGTTAGTTTACCATGTTGCTCTTCTAAATGTTCTTTTACTTGCTGGATTACCTTTGATACAGCGATAACGTTATGGATTTGTCCATCATGCATCGATCGTTCTTTATGTTCAATGGTATAATAGTCAATGATAGTAAATGTAGATTCGTTCTGTTGTAACAAAATACCTGTTACTGATCTTGTTCCGATATCAAGTGCAAATAGTTTTTCATTCATAAAAGGTTCCTCCAGGTTCGTCCCAAATACTGGAAAAAATTAGGCTATCGTATTAAACTAAAGATGTTTAATGAAAAAGTTCGTTTAATTACTAAAGAATGTACCACACTTTCTGATAATTAGAAACCATATAAAGAGGTACAGGTAATTTGTGAATTCTAGAAGTTATGACTGGTTACATATGTGATCAGTCATAATTATTTTTGTGTTTTACTTACTGGTAGAGTATTATAGATGAAAAGATGACGATACATAGGAGGTAATAAATATGAACATTACGATATATGACGTAGCTAGAGAAGCAAACGTGTCTATGGCAACTGTATCACGAGTAGTAAATGGAAATCCGAATGTAAAACCTACAACAAGAAAAAAGGTTCTGACAACGATAGAAAGTTTGGGATACCGTCCGAATGCTGTTGCGCGTGGATTAGCAAGTAAAAAAACGACAACAGTAGGGGCTATTATCCCAGATATTTCAAGTATCTTTTTTGCTGAACTTGCAAGAGGTATTGAAGATATAGCGACGATGTATAAATATAATATTATCTTAAGTAACTCAGATCAGAATAAGGACAAAGAGCTTCAACTAATAAATACGATGTATGAAAAACAGGTAGATGGTATTTTATTTATGGGTGGAACGATTACAGATGAACATGTTGAGCAATTTAAAAGTTCATCTGTCCCAGTAGTTTTAGCGGCAACCTATGATGAAACAAATACGATTCCTTCTGTAAACATTGACTACGAACAAGCTGCATTCGAAGCAACTAAGTTCTTACTTGATAAAGGAAATAGAGCAATCGCATTTATTGCGGCACAAGATGAAACCATTATCAATAAACAAAAATATGTAGGATATCAACGTGCGCATAAAGATGCTGGTGTTTCTCTAAATGACGAATATATGATAAAAGGTGACTATACGTATGATTCAGGTATTGAGGCAGTTGAGCAACTGTTGACATTAGACAATAAGCCGACAGCAATATTTGTTTCATCAGATGAAATGGCTCTTGGTGTAATTCATGGTGCACAGGATAGAGGATTGAACGTACCTGAAGATTTAGAGGTTTTTGGTTTTGACAATACAAGACTTGCATCAATGGTTCGTCCAACACTTTCAACTATTGTTCAACCAATGTATGATATCGGTGCTGTTGCAATGCGTTTATTAACCAAATATATGAACAAAGAGGAGATATCTGAAAAGAAAGTTGTTCTTCCTCATAGAATTGTCGAGAGAAACTCAACAAAATAAAACTTATGCCGATATAAGTAGTAAATCTATTTTGATTTACTTAGCACGTTAGGAGAGAGTACATGAGAAAAAGAGATATCTTAACTCCAATCGGCATAACATTAGGATTTATCATGATTATGATGGCTATCTTAACAAGTGGTGGGACTGAGGGATTTATTTCGTTCCTTGATGTAGCTTCCATCTTCATTGTAATTGGTGGGCTTATTGCATCTCTGTTGATTAATTTTAAGATGGAACAAATTAAATTAACGATAAAAGTTATGAAAGAAGCATTTCACCAAAATGATCAGCGGCTTCCAGAACTTATTCAATTATTTATAAAGTTATCAGAGCGCGCTAGGAGAGAAGGTATTCTAGCGCTTGAGAATGAGTTAGATGAAGTTGATGAACCTTTTATTAAAAAAGGTATATTACTAGCTGTTGACGGAATTGAACCTGAAGTAATTAGTGATATCATGAATGCCGAAATTACGGCAATGGAAGATAGGCATTATAAAGGGCGTACAATTATAGAAAAATCAGGTGAATATGCACCAGCGTGGGGAATGATTGGAACGCTAATAGGTTTAGTACTCATGCTGAATAGTTTACAAGATCCTAGTACACTTGGCCCCAGTATGGCAGTAGCATTACTAACAACGTTATATGGTACAGTTTTAGCTAATCTAGTGTTTATTCCAATGACAAATAAGTTGGAAATAAAAACAGAAGAAGAAGTATTTATAAAACAGATTATTATTGAAGGCGTTATTGGAGTTCAATCTGGTCAAAATCCTCGTATACTTGAGGAAAAGTTAAGTGCTTTCTTATCGAAAGAAATTAAAAAAAGTGATGAAAATAACGAAGAATCCACATTAGTGGAGGAAAGCGTAAATGAAGCGTAGGCCACTGAAGCGTAACAAGTCAACGGGTGCCCCCAAATGGATGGTTACATATTCGGACATGATAACGCTGATTCTTGTTTTTTTCATTCTACTTTTTTCTATGTCACAAATTAACTTAGTAAAGTTTGATGCTATATCAGAATCATTTAAAAATCGCATGATATTTGATTTTTATCCTTCTCCAGTTCCAATGGAAAACCCGACAGAGAATACAAGTGATTTGGAAAGTGGAAAAAATTCGAATGAATTTGAGAATCCTGCACAGTTACCAAATATCACAGATCGAGACAATGAAAATGTCGAAAAAGAAGATACACTGAATAAGCTAATGGCGGACGTAGACGAATATTTAAATAAAAATGATTTAAATAGCGTTATCTCTGCTAGCAGGAATGAACGTGGTGTTGTTTTGGTACTGCAGGAACTTATTCTATTTGATTCTGGTAAAGCTGAGGTCCTTACATCTGGTGAACCTTTTTTAACTAAGATTGGATCACTATTAACGAAAATACCAAACGAGATAAAAGTAGAAGGTCACACGGATAGTAAACCAATGTCCAGTTTTCGATATCCTTCTAACTGGGAATTATCGGGTGCAAGGGCAAGTAGTGTTGTTCGTTATTTAGTGGAGGCAAATGACTTTGATCAATCACGATTTTCAATTGTTGGTTATAGTGATACAAAACCACTAGTCTCAAATGATAGCCCAGAAGGTATGAGCAAGAATAGACGTGTTGAAATCGTTATTTTAGAAAACGACCAGGACTAGCAGCTAATTCATAAAACGAGAAGGTGATATCACCTTCTCGTTTTTTTTGTATATTTTAATGCGCTAAGCAGCATTTTATAGTTTTTCTCATTAATTTCTTCCCTACGCGGAATTGTGGGAACGATGTTTTTGCTATCTTGCCAACTTATAGGTAGTTCAACAGGAGATTCTGGTTGCCACTTGGTGATCCATTCTTTTGGTAGATCACCGATTAAATGGTCGCCATTACGCATCACATTCCAAACCTGAGCCCAAGCACGTGGAACGACGCGCCATGTATCATAGCCGCCTCCACCTAATGCGATCCACTTACCACCAGAATATTGGTGTGCCAATTCATGGGCAAGTGCCGGTATTTTCTCGTAAATGTCCATCGTTCCGCATAAATGGGTTAATGGGTCATAGCAGTGTGCATCTGCCCCATTTTGTGTAATGATAATATCAGGCTGGAAGTAATCTGCAATTTCTCTAAAAGCGGTTTCATATAACTGTGTGAATGATTCATCTTCAGTGAAGGCATCAACCGGCAGATTAAACGAATAACCATGTCCCTTTTTGATGCCTCGTTCATTTATATTACCTGTTCCAGGGAAAAGGTATCGGCCGGTTTCATGGATGGAAAAGGTGCATACATTAGGATCCTCATAGAAAGCCCATTGAACACCGTCTCCATGATGTGCATCCGTATCAACATACAGTACCTTTAGATTATACTTTTCTCGAATGTATTTTATCGCAACTGCACCATCATTATAAATGCAGAATCCTGCAGCCCTGCGTTTAAATCCATGATGTAAACCACCACCAAGATTTAGTGCATGATCAACCTTGCCTTCTAATACGGCATCAACAGCTGTTAATGTACCGCCAACTAAATAACTTGATGCATCATGCATGTTTTTAAAAATAGGGGTATCTTCCGTGCCAATTCCGAATTCCAGTCCTTCGTCTCCCTTGAGCAGTCCGGTACTGGCTTTTTGTATAGCCTGTATGTATGCCGGGTCATGGAACAATGCCAGTTCTTCCTCCGTAGCTTTTCGCGGTGCAAGGATTTCGTCATCACGTAATGTATTTGATGCGACCAGTAAATCTTTGGTAAGGATGACACGTTTTTGGTTAAAAGGGTGTTCTGCGTGAAAATGATACTGTAACATAGCATCTGAAAAAACAAATGACGCATCGCAAGTCATGACTTTGGCCCCGTAATGTTATTTGGCCACATCAATTCAAAGCCAGCTTTTCGTAAATCTTCAATTACAGGCATAGGATTCATGGTTTGTATACGAAAGACAAGCACTTTATAATTCGGATCGTTTTTATACGGATAGACCAAAACAGATGTAATATTTGCTTTTCGCTTCCCGAAAACAGATGCTACCTCAGGTAAAATTCCAGGCTTGTGTGGAACTTTCACTTCTATGTGTGAACTCTGCACATTTGTACCAGTTATGTGTATGAGCGTATATAACATATCTTTTTCTGTTACCATACCAACCAATTTGTTATCACGTACTACTGGTACACAAGCAAATTCTTCATCATAAAAGATACCAGCGACTTCCTCAACAAAGTCAAGAGGATGTACCGTAACAACTGGATGACTCATAATTGTTTGAATTTCATTTTGTAGAATCGTCTCTTTAGATTTTTGGTAAAAGATAGATGGACTAGCATCCCGAACATCTCGATCCGAAACAATTCCAATTACGTGTGTTTCACCATCAATAATTGGAATGTGTCTAATTCTTTCTTCTTGTAACACTTTAGCAGCCTTAGCAATTGTTGCAGTAGGTGGTAAGGTGATCACATTTGTATTCATTATTTCTTCAACCAGCACCTATAACCCCTCCCTCATTTTTCTATAGTGATGACGCTGTAAAAATCGGAGTTTATCAAATTGCTTAATCGATTCTTCTGTAACATTCTCACCAATTTTCACCATTAAACAATTGGCGGGGTGAGAGATAATTTCAGGATCATCTGTTGGTGCAGGAAGGAGACCTCCAGCAGCCATCATTTTTTCCATAACTTTTCGATAATCCCATATACTTAGTTTTGTCCCGTCTAGGTCCCAATGCCAATAATACTCGGTTGAAATCACGATGTAATTTTGCATAAAGTCATCCATCATAGACACTTTTAATAGACCAGAAGCAACCTTTGAACCACGGTATTTTGGTATAACTTCAATCGCACCAAGCTCAATTAAATCCTCCATGTTAAATTCTGACCACCGCTCAAGCGGATCAGGATGTAAATAGGTGACATAGCCAACAATTGTTTCTTGTGTGCGAGCAATGATAATTCGACCTTCCGGAAAATCTGCAATGTTAAGAACAGCCTTGAATTGTTTGGGCGCTGTACGAAACGCAGTTAATTGTTCATGGAAGTGATATTTTTCGAGTTCTGATGAAGGTAGTGGACCTTCGAGTGTTAGTTGTTCATAGATAGTGTCGTGTGTTAATGATTGATGGGATTTAACATGATTCATATTGTCACCGCCTACTCATTAGAAAAACTCGGCATTCACCCCATATAGCTGAATGGCGAAGTTTTGCTTATACTTTAAACCTTTGAAAACTATCCACTTTCTTTAGGTGAAAAATTATGTTAGCTTTCATTATTTTCTATTATACAGGATAAGAGCATGTATTTTTAGTAATAAACTGAAAAATCCTGTATGGGATGTTGATACCCAAGTTAAAAAACCAGCCTGTAGGGAGATTACCCCGAACAGGCTGGTTAAAAAATATTTATTCTTCCTTAGGTTTATTATCAGTTCCAGCTTCAGTTTCAGGCTCGCCATCATCTTGCGCTGGCGGTTCCACTGGTGGTGTAACTGGTCCATTACCACCATCCTCTGGATCTACAGGTGGGTCTTCTTCATCTTTAGGTTTTTTGGGTTCTTTTGGATCTTTAGGTTTTTCCGGCTTTGGATCTTTAGGCTTAGGTTTCGGTTCAGGTTTTGGCTCTGGTTTTGGTTTTGAAAAATCTCCTACCACAACTTCTTTAGAGGCCTTTGATTCCATTCCAAAGTAATCTACTGCTTTTATGCGATATACTGCTCTGCCATCGCTTACGCCAAAACTAGTTGATGTTGTATTTCCGATTAATGAAAATGTGCCATCTGGTTTTGATGCGCGAAAGATCCTGTAACCAACCACATCTTTACTACTTGAATCATTCCAAGTTAGATTGCCACCAGACTTTTTAATGGAGGACGGAGTTGCAGGTGCTTTACCGTCATCCTCGATAGTGGAACCAACTTCACCACTTGGTACACCAATTTTTTCCCACTTCGCGCGATCTCTTGCTGGAAATAGCTTCGTTAAATCATTTAGTCTGTCATAATTATTTTTCTTTAAGAATTCAGGATTAAATGTTAAACCATTACCGTTTACGAATTCTTGTGGTGTTTTAGATCCAGCAATAACAGCTTTACCATCTACAATCACATATGAACCAGTAATCAAACTATCATCCGTTTCAGTTGGTACATATTTAGCATTGAATAAATCACTGTAAACCAATCCTGCTTTACTACAAAGGTCCGATGGAAGCTTTCCAGATATCGCACAATAGCTTCTCTCAACAATTCCATCTGGACGTTCAAAATTAGCTTCAGGAGCCATTAATTCAGGGTTAATTTCTGTTGCTTTGTTCACTAGTTTTGCCCAAAGCTTCATGTTTCGCTCGTTGTATGGTGCACAGTTATCACATTCGTCTAGGCTATATGGTGTGTCATAACCAATCCAAGTTCCCATCGTTACATTTGGATTGGTTCCAATAAACCAGTAATCATGCCAATTCTCTGAGGTACCAGATTTTCCAGCCCAATCAACAGATGATGCGGTGTTCAACTGTGACTGTAAATAGGTAGCAGTACCATAATCCAGTACATCACGCAATACATCCAACGTTAAATACGCTGTTTGCGGTGAGAACACTTTTACTGGCTTTGCTTTATGCTCATAAATTACTTTACCGTCATTCGTGGTTATTTTATCAATCATATAGGCATCGACAAATTCTCCACCATTGGCAAATGTATTATAGGCATTTACGTTCTCTTCAATAGTAACTCCGCGTGTTGTAGCGCCGATACCTAATACAAGATTGCTATATTCTGCATCTTGTATTGTTGAAATGCCCATTTTTTCCAAGTATTCTTGACCAATTCCCTTGTTCATTAGTTTACTATATACCGCTATAGCAGGTACGTTAAACGATTCTGCAAGAGCTTTTCGTGCAGAAACAATACCATTGAAGTTACCAGAATAGTTATCTGGTGAGTAGTCACCATAATATGTTCTTACGTCTGCTAAAGCGGTCCCAGGCTGTACTATCCCTGTTTCAAAAGCAGGCCCGTAATCAAGCAACGGCTTCATTGTACTACCATTCGAACGTTCTGCATTAGTCGCATAGTTGAAGGTGTTTTCAGGTGAATAGCCACGGCCACCGACGAAACTAATAATTCTCCCGGTATTGTTATCAATTAACATTCCAGCTGTTTGAACTGGTTCCACTACTTCTACTTCTTCTCCAGTTTCCTCATCTATGACTGTATATGTTCTATCAGGCCCATAATTTTTATAGTTTTTAACGATTTTCTGAAACGCAACATAAGTTTCCTTATCGATAGTTGTGTGAACCTCATAACCATTTTTACGTAACGCTCGATCTGCACGAATTAAATATTCTTCATTTAGCTTTTCATCATTTTGTAAATCTTCTAATGTATATCCATCTTCTGAAGCAATTTGTTCAGCAAGTATGTTCACTGCTCGTTTTTCTGCTTCGTACATAAGATATTGATAGTTATCCATTGGAGTTTTCGATTCAAGCGTAAAATCAGCTACAATATCATAATTCAAAGCTTTTTCATACGCTTCTTTTGTAATTTGTTCAGCTTCATACATGCGATTTAATACTGTTTTCATCCGGTCTATTCCGGGCTCTAGCGCTCCTGCTTCTTTTAATCCACCACTATTTTTAAATGGTGTGTAATAGGATGGACTTTGCGGAAGCCCAGCTAAATAGGCAGCTTGAGGAAGGTTTACATCTTTAGCATCTATACCAAAAATTCCTTGTGCTGCAGTCTGAATACCTGCAATATTTCTTCCAGATGCTTCTCTACCATAAGGTACAATATTAAGATATGCTTCCAAAATTTCATCTTTATCAAAAAAGCGTTCTAATCGTAATGCCAGTAAAATTTCTTTTGCTTTACGCTCAAATGAAACCTCATTTGTTAAGATTTGATTTTTAATCAATTGCTGTGTTAATGTGCTACCACCTGTTTTTACAGTTGCATTTGTTGCTTCTTGAACGACTGCACGTAAAATCGCTTTAGGTACAACACCTTCATGTTGATTAAAATTACGATCCTCAGTTGCTATAACTGCTTGAATCAGTGTATCTGAAACATTTTCAAGTTTCACCTCTTCACGCATAATTTCAGATCTTACGTCACCAAAGTATTTTTCTTCTGCAAAATATAACGTCGATGTTTCTTCATAGTTGTAAATATCCGTTTCCATACTCTCAAAGCTCCGTATTGGTTCATCTTTTACTAAGGAAGCAAAATATCCAGCTCCAACACCGCCTGCAAAAAAGAATCCCACAACACCTATAATGATGAAAAATAATATGATATTCCATGCGACATCATAGGTCACCCTGGAAGAGCGTTGAATTTTCCCTTCATTCCATAAGGTTTTTATTTTTTGATACGATTCATGTATTAGTTTTTTGAATTTGTCCATATTCATATTTAGCCCTCCTAAATATTCACACCATATTATACCATACTAGCTATCTAGTAAAAATAATAATTCTTCTAAAATAATTTGATTTATGGTAACTTTATTTCATAAGATGAATCATATTGTTCAAGTCAACTAAAACAAAAGTTGATTTTAAGGATTATATTGCAATTTTTTGTTTAATATGGTTACAATAAATAATAATACTAATTATATACGTAAATGCAACGAAGGATCGAAGTAGTTTTGCAAATCCCTTTTAAAGAGAGTTAGCGGAGGTGGAAGCTAACATACATTTGCAGGCGAAATACTATCTGGAGCTTTTTCTACTTATTAGAAACGGTGAAACCCCCATCGTTAAAAAACCCAAAGTGGCATTTCTATGCAACAAGGGTGGTACCGCGAATAAACTCGTCCCTTCTAACTGAAGGGGGGAGTTTTTTATATGTTAAACTTTAAGAAAGAATAACAGGAGAGTGAAGAAAATGACTGTATTACAAGATCTAGAAAAACGCGGTTTGATTCATCAGATTACTGATAATGAAGGACTAGCAAAACATTTAGAAAAAAACCAAGTAACGTTATACTGTGGGTTTGATCCAACTGCCGATAGTTTACATATTGGTCATCTTTTACCGATTTATATGTTAAAAAGGTTTCAAAAAGCAGGGCACCGTCCGATAGCATTAGTGGGTGGTGGAACTGGTATGATTGGTGATCCCAGCGGACGCTCATCTGAACGTTCATTAAATGAGGACGAGGTTGTAAAAGGTTATAGTGAAAAAATTAAGCAGCAATTAGCTAATTTGCTGGATTTTGACAATGGAGAAAATGCTGCAGTGGCCAGAAACAATCATGATTGGCTATCAAGTATGACGGTGATCGATTTCTTGCGAGATGCCGGGAAGCACTTTGGTATTAATTACATGCTTGCAAAAGAATCCGTTTCAGCTCGAATAGAGCAAGGAATTTCATTTACTGAATTTAGTTACATGATTTTACAATCGCTTGATTACCTAAAACTTTATGAACAAGAGAACTGTACATTACAAATTGGTGGAAGTGATCAGTGGGGAAATATTACGGCTGGAATGGAATTGATTCGTCGTTCGCGTGAGAATTTAGATGAAGAAACAAAAGTATTTGGATTGACTGTCCCTTTGATTACAAAAGCTGATGGCACCAAATTTGGAAAAACTGCTGGTGGAGCTATTTGGCTGGATCCTGAGAAAACGACACCATATGAATTTTATCAATTTTGGGTTAACGCTGACGATCGGGATGTCATTAAATTCATTCAATACTTCACATTTTTAAAGCAAGAAGAAGTGGACTCATTAGTTCATGCAGTACAAAATAAACCGGAAGAGCGTTTAGCGCAAAAACGATTAGCCGAAGAAATTACAAGAGTTGTTCATGGCCAATCAGCTGTTGATCAAGCACAAAAAATATCTGCATCCTTATTTAGTGGGGATTTAAAATCTTTGTCAAAACAGGAAATCGAACAGGGCTTCAAAGATGTACCAACATATAACACGAATAAAGAGGATATTGGTTTAATTGATTTACTTGTTGAAGCGAAAATATCATCATCAAAAAGACAGGCCAGAGAAGACATTGGTAATGGTGCTATTTACATCAATGGGGAAAGAAACCAGGATCTTAAACATTTGGTAAAGCAAGAGGATCGCATTGAAGATACATTTACGATTATACGTAGGGGAAAGAAAAAGTATTATTTAATCAGTTATAAATAAAGGCTGTTTTCTAAAAGATAGTTGTTTTTGACACAAAGTCTATATACTGCGACGTAAGTACTTTGTTTGGTGGTTGGACAACCGTTCCGGAAATCCACTTCGCTTTCCGCGGGCGAGTGTCGAGCCTCCTCGGACTGCCGTCCTGCGGGGGCTCGCCGATCTCTTGCTTCCCGCAGGAGTCTCCGTGGATTTCCTTCACTAGGGTTCTGCTTAACAATTTCAATTTACTTGGTTGCTTATATCATACAGACTGCCCGCAGCGGAAATCACGTTGCTGTTACATCGCAGTTTATTTCCGTAACGGTAAATTACGTCGCATTTTATATCGACTTCGGTGGTATGAGCAACAAACTATACGAAAACAGCCAAAATAAAAAAGCAAGGTCCATGTTGTAATGGACCTTGCTTTTTAAGTGCTTCTTAACGAGAGTAGAACTCAACGATAAGTGCTTCATTAATTTCAGCTGGAAGTTCAGTACGCTCTGGGTAACGCGTGTAACTTCCTTCCATTTTATCTGCATCAAATGATAGATAATCAGGAACAAAGTTATTAACTTCGATTGCCTCTCGAACAATGTCAAGCTTTTGTGACTTTTCACGTAAACCAAATACTTGACTTGGTTTTAGGCGGTATGACGGAATATCAACACGTCGGCCATCTACAGTTACATGGCCGTGGTTTACAAGCTGACGTGCTTGGCTGCGTGTGCGCGCAAGACCTGCACGGTATACAAGGTTATCTAAACGTGATTCAAGAAGAATCATGAAGTTTTCACCATGAATACCTTTTTGTTTACCTGCTTGGCCAAACAAATTACGGAATTGACGTTCGTTCAAACCGTACATGAAGCGTAGTTTTTGCTTCTCTTGTTGTTGCAAGCCGTACTCAGAGATTTTCTTTCTTTGGTTTGGTCCATGTTGACCGGGAGCGTAAGGACGTTTGTCTAATTCCTTACCAGTTCCAGTTAATGAAATGCCAAGACGACGTGATTTTTTCCAGATTGATCCAGTATAACGTGACATAGGACATTTCCTCCTTCATTATTTTATTTGCATAAAATAAGCGACCGTGTTCCTATCCGCATGCTCATTTTGTTTTCATGTACCATCGCTCCAGCAGCAGAGAGTTACACGATACACCTCATTTGAGGAACAAGATGATAACAAGCGTTGGTTCACAAAGGCTACCTTTTTATTTTACACAAAGAATAGTATATAAGTTTCTAATATAGAAGTCAATCATTTTTACATATACGTTTGTAAAAAAGAATAAGTATTTACATACGTAAATATAGGAAAAAAATCCTATTTACTATATAATAAGTATATAATAGTTGAAAAGTTCACTTAATAAAAAAACGAAATTTAAAAATTAATTTGATAATAGGTGATCACATATGATAAATCAAAATCAGCTAAAAGAAGGTATGAGAAATATCTTTTTTCAACTTATTTCAGATATAGAAACCACTTCTTACGTTCAGTTATTGGACAAGGTTTCCATCCAACTGCAAGTTCTATTAGATGTTTCATATGCTGCCATTTATTCTTATAATCACTGGGACCAAACATATAACCGCGTAACAGGCGATGAGCATAATGAATTAAAAAGACAACCATTTGAAGGTATCAATATAGATAACAATTTTAATCAAAAAAAGCGTGATCACAATGCGGACATGATATTTAAAAGAAAGCGTGAATTAAAAACACGCATTCTTTTCTTGCAATCTAAAACTGAACCAAATGCTTTCCTGTTCTTAGCGTACTCACAAAACGGTAACCGATTTATTACTGAAACATTAGATATAATCAGAAAAGAATTAGTAAATCTGCTAAATATAGTTAATCACCATAAAATGAGTAAGGAAAATGAAGGAAGAAATGCATTTTTGTTTGATATTACGACTAAGTTTTACTCAGTTTTCTCCAAAAAAAACATTCTGACAGAAATTACAAAAGGAATGGATAAATTATATCCTAACTTTGATTATCATATTTTGCTATCGCAAGACTTTGAGGAAGAATCAACCTTACCTATTAAAATGATAGAGTATAGTGATGATGCAACAAAGAGAGTTAGTACACAAGCTTTTATAACGGGAGAAGTTCAATTAGAAGATCGTTTGAAAGATAAAAAGACTTGTCTGTACGCACCATTAAGAGGAAAGCAAGGAGTCTATGGTGTTTTACAAATCATTACACCAAATTCGGTAGATTTTCCGCAAAAGGAAATTGAGTTTCTTGCACAGCTTGCGACTGTGGCCGGAAGAGCAATTGAAAGTGCTACACTATATCAGAATTCCAAGCATTTGGTTGAGGATTTAAAACTAATAAATGATGCAACGCACGCCTTGAATTCAAACTTGAAAATTGCCCAGATAACTACTATCGTTCGTGAAAAAATAATAGAAGCTTGTGGCGCAACACAGGTTGGATTTATCTATACAGGAGAGACGAAACATCATATGATAAATGTTTTATCTGGAAGTACAAATTACTTTTTTACAAGCGCGGGTGAAGAGAACGCAGACTTTATTTTCAATCAAGTAATGAAGACAAAGGAACCCATAATTAGTGGAAACTATACTACAGATGATACAAAATTCCCTTTTTCTTCTATGATGGCCATTCCCATGTTGCATGCTGGAACTATTCATGGAGTAATCATTATTATTCATCAAAATAAATATGCTTTCTCTTTTGATAACTTTAAACTGATGCAATCACTAGTCCAACATTTCACGTTGGCATTGACAAACTCTATATTAAATGAAAAATTGAAAGCAGTAGCAATAACGGATTATTTGACACAACTATATTCGCGTAATCATTTAGAAGAAGAAATTCAAAAACATTTAAAAACGGATGAGAAGGGTACACTTATCATTGTTGATATTGATGACTTTAAAGGAATAAATGATACGTTTGGTCATCATATTGGGGATGAAGTGATTATTCAAATTGCTTCTATTATACGTGCACATACAGGTGACAATGATGTTCCAGCACGTTGGGGAGGAGAAGAGCTTGCAATTTATTTATCCAATGCAACGATTGATGAAGGAGTTTATATCGCTACCCAAATAAGAAAGCAGACTGAAAGTTTTACAGATCCTAAGGTGACATTATCCAGCGGGGTTGCTACCTGGAATTCCACAACAAAAGTAGATGCGAAAGAATTGTTTATACGTGCAGACAAAGCATTATATGAAGCTAAGAAAACTGGCAAGAATTGTGTAGTAAAAGAAGTAATTGAAACACGTAATTCGAAATTAGTGTAATTAAAAAAGAATGCTTTCCAAAACATTGGATTGTTTTGGAAAGCATTCTATTAATTTAAGAAGGATTGTACAATTGCAGCGAACTTCTCAATATATTTTTTATCTGTTTCGTCAAATCGATTGGTACTAGGACTGTCGATATCTAATACACCATAGATTTCATCGTTCACAACTAAAGGTACGACAATTTCTGATTGGCTGGCACTATCACATGCAATATGCCCAGGAAATGTGTTAACATCAGCAACTACTTGGGTTTCTTTTGTTTCAACAGCAGTCCCACACACACCTTTACCATTTGGAATTCGAATACAGGCAGGAAGTCCTTGGAATGGACCTAAAACCAATTCGTTATCTTTATATATATAAAATCCTACCCAATTCACATTTTCTAGAAATTGATTTAAAAGTGCTGAAGCATTCGATAAATTTGCGATGTGATCAGGTTCACCATCTAATAATGCTTTTGTCTGCTGTATCAGTAATTCGTAATCCTTTACACGATCTCCGGAGTAACTACTTGTTTGAAACATATACATCTTCCTTTCATTTGATAAGATTCGACTTGCCCCCTGCGTTAATTGTCGAGAAGAAATTGCAGGATTAAAGCTTACTCTGTCGTAAAATAACTATAAGGAGTTGAAATTCGATGAAAAAGAATCCAACCAAGCAAAAAGTGATAGATGCTGCGTCAGCTTTATTTTTCCAAAAGGGCTTCCATGGTACTTCAGTTAGGGATATAGCAGATAAGGCCTCTGTAAATGTGTCACTAATTAGCTATTACTTTAAAGGTAAACAAGGCTTATTAGAACATGCCGTGACGAACTATTATGAAACATACCTAACCAAAATGGAAGAAACACTTACAGAAGCGGAAACGGAAATACCTTTAGTTAAACTGAAATTATTAATAGATACTATTATACAATATAAACAAAATAATCATCAATTTTCTTGTTTTATCCATCGAGAGCTGTCGATCGACTCCATATTTGTACGGGAGATGGCCGTAACGTACTTGGCTAAAGAAAATTACTTTATAAACAATACGTTTTTTGAAAGTTTACCTAAAAATTATAAAGGTAATACGGAAAACCAATTTTTGCTCATGCAATTAAAAGGAATGTTGATTACGCCTTATGTTTTACAAAATGAGTGGAAAAATCAGGTGGCTGGCAAAACATCACATGATTTATTTGCGCAGAACTACACAAAAGTTATTCATAAATGGTTAGATTTTATCACTTCAGAAACAGTTCATTACGTAAATCAGTGAAAAATATGTATAAACGCCAATTTATTTGTAATTTTTTAGCCAAAAATGCTATTTACATGGTATCATTAGTATAATAATCTCAGAATTAGCTTTATATTTTAAACTTAGACGGTACCTGTTCTTGGAGAGAATCTTAGGAAATCTTGGCCTAACGTCAAGAACTAATGGCGAAAGCCTTAGATTTTTTTATACTTTATTCCAATAAAAGCTTCTATTTTTTTAAAAGTGTAAAAAAGAACATCCTCTTATACAGGAATATAGTTAGGAGGCATTAAATGGCATATATCATTGGAATCGTACTCATTGTTATTGCATTAATTATAGTCGGACTTATTTTACGCAAAAAGATATATGATGTTGTTGATCGGCAAGAAAGCTGGAAAATGGACATTATGAATCGTAATATCGCATTACAGCTCGCACAAATTAAAAAGTTAAATCTGTCAGGTGAAACACAAGAAAAATTTGAGTCATGGAAAGAACACTGGGAGTACATTGTGACGAAGCAACTTCCTGATATAGAAGAATATTTGTTTGATGCAGAAGAAGCCGCAGATCGCTATCGTTTTCCTGCAGCAAAGAAAACGTTACGAAAAGTTGAACAAACCTTACAATCAATAGAGAAAGATATTGAAAAAATGTTACTTGAGTTGGATGAACTGATAACGTCTGAAGAAACAAGCAGAAAAGAAATAAAAGGGTTAGAACCTGAAATTAAAGGGTTAAGAAAGAACTTGTCACAAACACGTTATCAATACGGTAAAGCGGAAGCACGCTTTGACGTAGAACTTGATGAAATAGAAGAAAATCTTCGAAAGTATCGTGAATTAACTGAATCGGGAGATTACCTTGAAGCACAGCAACTTGTGGATCATTTAAAGCTCCAAATAGAAAATCTGCAAGTTGAAATGGATGAGTTTCCAGATTTATATAAAGCCTGTAAGGATACACTTCCCAATCAATTAGATGATTTAATTTCCGGAATAAAAGATATGAAAAATAGCGGTTACCGTGTTGAACACCTGGGACTTGAAAAGGAAATTCGAAACTATCAAGGACGTTTGTTGGATTGTGTCAGTGCCGTTGAAAAAGGGAAGGTAATTACTGCCAAAGAAACAATTTCGGAAATTGATGAACGAATAAAAGATATGTATCAATTACTAGAAAATGAAGCAATAGCTAAAAGTTACATAGAAACCAAAATACCAATGTATCGTCAAAAACTGGATGATATAGATACAAAATTTTTCGATACTAAAGCGGAAGTAGATATGTTGAAACAAACGTATTACTTTGAAGATAGTGATATGGAGAAATACTTAATACTAGAAAAAACAATTACACTCCTAAAAAAACAATTGGTTGAACTGTCAGAAGACTTAGAGGATCAGGATGTATCACATTTGCAGATACGCGATAAGCTAGATGCTAATTTACAGCAAATAGAATCCTTGACGCAACAACATGAAGATTTTATAAAGTTTATCCATAATCTGCGAAAAGATGAATTAGAAGCAAAAGAAAAATTAAAAGAAATGAAAAACCAGGTATACACCATGATTCGTAAGTTGAAGAAAAGTAATGTACCTGGTGTACCAATTTTTATATGGAATTTGCTGGAAGCTACTAGTGAAAAAAATGACCTTGTTTTAAAAGCACTAGAATCAAAGCCACTTGATATGGCTACAGTGCAACATGCTATAGCTGAAGCAAATAAAAGTGTTGATCATGCCACAGAGCAAACAGATTTCATTTTGGAACAGGCACATTTAACAGAACAGGTTATCCAATATGCAAACAGGTATCGTAGTAGATATCCTCTTTTAGCTGCAAAACTTGCGGAATCTGAACGGCTATTTAGATCATATGAATACGAGTTATCATTAGAGCATGCCGCAAAAGCAGTTGAAGAAGTGGAACCAGGATCACTAAAACGTATTGAGGAATATCAAGAGGTTTCTAGTTAGTATGAGCATCATTAAAAAGGCTACACTGACACTGTTAGTCTTCATTTCCATTGGAATATGGGGAATTGCGATTTTTCTTTTATTCACCAATGAAAATTCTGTTCCGGTAACTATGCATGCATTACATCAAATAGAACAAGTTGACAAAGAGCAGATTATATATAAAAATAAACAAGATACTGTACAGGCTCAAGAAATAGTTAACGTGAATGACTTGAAAATGGATTGGAAGCATAATCGAGTTTCGATTGATGAATTATTAGCAGCAATAACACAAGAAAAATAACAAAGGCTGTCTTATGAAACGGGGAATTGTCCTTGTTCTTAAGTCAGCCTTCATTAGTGTTTAATGCGTATAGAAGTATAAGAAACAGATGGGAGATGGACATATGATTTATTTAGATAATAGTGCAACAACCAAGCCCCATCCATCCGTTCTACAAAGTTACAAACAGGTTTCAGAAAAGTTTTTTGCTAACCCATCATCTATCCATCAATTAGGCGGGGAAGCTGAAAAACTGCTGCTAAAGGCGAAAGAACAAGCAGCGCAAATCTTCCATGTAGCAAAGGATGAGATAATATTTACTTCTGGTGGAACAGAAGGAAATAATATGGCTATTAAAGGGATAGCAATACAGCATAGGCAACGCGGAAAACATATTATTACTTCGCGGATTGAACACCCTTCTGTTTATGACACATGTCGAACACTGGAGGCTATGGGATACGAAATTACCTATGTACCAGTTAATGGTGAAGGAGTAGTATCTGTAGACGATGTATCGAATGCGATTAGACAAGATACAATACTAATAAGTATTATGCACGTTAATAATGAAATTGGCTCTATTCAGCCTATCCAGGAAATTGGAGAGCTTGCAAAAAAACATCCTAAATTATTTTTTCATGTTGATCATGTACAAGGTTTAGGTAAAGTTCCTTTAAATTTAGCTAACAGTGGAATTGACTTATGTACCATGTCAGGTCACAAAATACATGGCCTTAATGGGACAGGTATCCTCTATATATCAAATCGCACAAAGTTATTTCCACTTTTTCATGGAGGGAGTCAGGAAAGATCAATCCGGTCTGGAACTGAGAACTTAGCAGGTGCGGTTGCAATGGTTAAAGCTATAAGATTGATCGATGAACGCAAAATGCAACATAAAGGTGCTTTATTGGAATTACGTGATTATACGATGCGACGGTTAACTGAAATAGATGGTCTCGTAATCAATACTTCTAAGCTAGCTGCACCACATATCATTAATTTTTCTGTTATAGGACTTAAACCAGAAGTCTTGATTCATGCACTTGGAGAAAAGGAAATTTTTATTTCCACAAAATCAGCATGCTCTTCAAAGCTAAATGAAGAAAGTAGAGTATTGGCAGCATTAGGATTAGACGATGAACGCACGATATCTGGACTTAGAGCCAGCATGTCCTATGATACAACAAAGGAAGAATTGGATACATTTATCATCGAACTGGAAAAAGCAATAAAGCAATTGAAAAAAGTAGTGGGGTAGATAAACATGGAATTTGATCATATATTAATTCGCTATGGTGAAATGGCTTTAAAGGGTAAAAATAGAAAGAAGTTTTATAGTAAGCTGCAGGATAATTTGCGAAACATACTAACAGATTTTCCACAAGTTAAGGTGAAACGTACTCAGGGACGGATGTTTGTCCACTTAAATGGACAAAATCCAACACCGGTAATGGACAAATGCAAAGAGGTATTTGGAATTCAGAGTTTAAGCTTAGCCGTAAAAGTCCCAAATGAGGAACAACAGATAAAAGATGCAGCATTGTATGCGTTAAATAACAGTATCGGAACAAAAACGTTTAAAATTAGTGTGAAACGAATAGATAAAACCTTTCCTATTCGATCACAGGAATTTAATAAAGAAGTTGGAGCTCACCTACTAATAAATTCAAATGAGCATACAGTAAATGTTCATCACCCAGATTTAGACTTGAAAATAGAAATTCGAACAGAGGCTACTTATATTACTTGTGACGTAATAAAAGGTGCTGGTGGCTTTCCTGTTGGAACTTCCGGTAAGTCATTGTTACTATTGTCTGGCGGTATTGATAGTCCGGTTGCAGGCTACTTAGCTATGAAACGCGGCGTTGCTATTGAAGCGGTTCATTTTCATTCCCCGCCTTTTACAAGTGAACGCGCAAAGCAAAAAGTAGTGGACTTAGCATCCGAACTAACAAATTACGGTTCGTCCATCAGATTGCATATTGTACCCTTTACAAAACTGCAGCAATTAGTGTTCCAAAAAATGCCTGATCGGTATTCAATGACAATTATGCGAAGAATGATGCTGCGCATAAGTGAAGCGATTTGTCAGAAGGAATCCATACTTTCTATGACAACAGGCGAAAGCCTTGGGCAAGTAGCAAGTCAAACAATGGACAGTATGAACTGTATAAACGAAGTGACAAACTATCCAGTCATCAGACCGCTAATCACTATGGATAAGCTGGATATAATTGATATTTCAAGGAAAATAAACACTTATGACATTTCGATTCGTCCATTTGAGGATTGTTGTACCATATTTGTTCCAACAGCACCTAAAACAAAACCAAAGCGGGAAAAAGTAAGCTATTTTGAATCAACAATCAATTTTAATGCGTTAATTCAAGAAGCGGTTGAAGAAACAGAGGTTATTAAAATAACGAAGAAAAGTAATAAAGAAGAGTACCAGGATTTATTTTAATTTTTATTACAACATCTACCAGATTTTTTCATGAATGATTTATCTTCTTATGACGCACTATAAAGTTATATCAAGGAGGTGAATTGACATGGCTAGCAACAATTCAAACCAATTAGTAGTACCTGGTGTACAACAAGCTCTTGATCAAATGAAATATGAAATCGCTCAAGAATTTGGAGTAAGCCTTGGTGCTGATACAACTTCTCGTTCAAACGGTTCAGTTGGAGGAGAAATCACAAAACGCCTTGTACAAATGGCTGAGCAACAATTTGGTGGAAAGTAATTAAACAATATAATAATTAATGGCTAAACGAGCTACCTCATATCCATGAGGTAGCTTATATTATTTTCTTTTATTTAGTACGATAACGTGATAAATTATTAACTAAATACGTAAAGGTAAACATATAAGAAACGGGGGATGTTTAGTGGGAGACTTATGGTTCGGTGGTCAAATCTATACGATGCAACATGAAGGAGACGCGGTTGAGGCAGTCTATACAGAAAATGACAAAATCGTCGCAGTTGGTACATACGAAAAATTGTATCATGCTTATTTTACTAGCATCGAAAACGAAATTAACCTGCAGGGTAAAACGATGCTACCTGGATTCATTGATAGCCATTTACATATATTAATGCACGGAGAAAAGCTTCTAAGGCTTGATTTATCACAGTTGAAATCTGCGGAAGAAGTAAAGGAAACATTAAGGAATCGAACTGCAAATTTATCAGATGGTGAATGGTTAATTGGTGAGGGATGGAATGAAAACCAATGGAAGGACCCTGTTATTATACATAGGTCTGAGTTGGATGAAATTTGCCCTAGTAATCCACTTATGCTCACACGTGTGTGCCGTCATGCCCTTTTAGCTAATTCGCAGGCAATTGAATTATCCAATGTTCAAAAAGATACACCTGATCCACAGGGTGGAATAATAGTCCGAGATGATAATGCTAATATAACTGGCTACTTTTTAGATACAGCTCAAGAATTGATCAAAAAGTCATTACCTAGTGTTTCCAAAGATTATTTACAAAAAGTAATTGAGATCGCTGTAGACGACTTGGTATCAAAGGGGTTAGTTGGCGGGCATAGTGAGGATTTAAGTTATTATGGTAGCTTCGATAAAACGTATCAAGCCTTCATTGATGGAATAGATGGTGTCAATAAAAAGTTTAAAGCACACTTATTGGTTCATCATGAAGTTCTCCAAGATATGTTTGATCAAAAACTCGGTTGGTTAGACGGTACGGAATACGTGGAATTAGGAGCAGTTAAAGTTTTTGCTGATGGTGCTATCGGAGGACGGACTGCATGGTTAACAGAAGATTACAGCGATGATCCTGGTAACAAAGGTGTGGCAATTCTAAGTATAGAAAACCTGGAAAAAGTAATCAAGAAAGCACGAAGTCATAGTCTACCTGTAGCGGTTCATGCGATAGGTGACCGTGCTGCAGAGGAAGTACTAACAATTCTGAATCGAAATCCACTAACGAATGGTCGGCGAGATCGACTAATTCATGGCCAAATTCTAAATGAACGGGCACTGGAACTATTAAAAATGTTACCTGTCGCGGTCGATATACAACCTCAATTTGTAACCTCAGATTTCCCTTGGGCGATTGATCGATTAGGGAAGGACAGATTAGGGCTTGCTTATGCATGGAAAACGATGATTGATCAGAATGTTCACTGTGCTGGAAGCTCTGATGCACCAATAGAAGAAGTAAGTCCTTTGCTTGGGATTCAGGCAGCCATTTTACGTAAGGCTTCTTTTGACGGCAAGGTTTATTACCCTGAAGAATCGTTATCTGTCTATGAAGCAATTCGTATCTATACACATGGTAGTGCCTATGCAATAAACCAAGAAGATTCTCGTGGGCGATTAAAGGAAGGATATGATGCAGATTTCACAATCTTAGAAGAAGATATCTTTCAAGTTGATCCTGAACATATTCATGCAATTGACATAGCAATGACGGTTATCAATGGCGAAATTGTTTATGAAAAAAATCCTTACTATTAAATTAGTAAGGATTTTTTGCTTCTTATTCGTGTCTTTCAAGGTGCCCTGAGCTATTCTTCCTATAAAAACGTTCTTTTTACTCGATCCCAATAGGAATTGTTTTTTAATTTAACTGTTTTGATTACTTTGTCACTCAGTGTCACTGTAATCCTTTTCACTTGGCGAACTGGATATGCTTCATTATCCATACCAATAAGAGGGTAATTATTTCCATCTTGAATAATATCCAGCGTGAGTTTACGATCTTTATCCAAAACAAAGGATGATCCAAGTGTTCGATAACGATTATTGTTTAACGATGCCAGTTCTGAAACCTGAAAACATGGAATTCGTGGATCAACCACTGATCCACTTGTTGATTTATTGTAACCTGTACTACCTGTTGGTGTTGCTACGATCAGTCCGTCACCACGAAAAGTTTCAAAATGTTTCGTATCAATTTTCACATCTATTACGATTGTTTTGATGATTGTAGATCTGATACTCATCTCATTCAAACAATTAAATCCAGTTTCACCATTAATATCTACATCAATAACAGGGAAGCGGCGTACTTCCATTTCCTCATGAATCATTGAATAAAGCATTTCATCAAAGTTATCTAAGTTAAAATCACAATATAACCCAGCCTCATTAGATCGAGTTATACCTGTGTATAAGCAATCCTGACGAAAGCCTGTTTTTCGTACTGATTGTAAAAAGGCCCCATCCCCGCCAATACTTACGATAATGTTGGCATTTTCAGGATCCTCTACAATAGTAAAGTCATTTTTTTTTGCTAAGTCGAACAATGGCTGTAATTTATAACTTAATTCTTCTTCATTGGGATAATAAAAATATATATTTCTACGATGTGTCATGCTAAGTTAGCCTCCTCTTCTGTATTTCCTATATTCATTTTATCATTTCCAAATTCTGAATCCCATCCATAGTTGTTTGTATAAAATTCAAAAGTAGTAAAATACTAGATTAAATAGTCATTTGACTTGGGGTGTTATCGCAAATGGTTTGGCTAATAAGTATTTTTGTACTAATTATTGTGTTGTTGTTTTCAAAAATATATGTAACCGCTAATTTTTCCTATGTAAATGATAATAAACAACATGGTTCTATACATATTTACTTTTTAAAGATTCCTTTATATAGAAAAAACATGGAGTCTGATGAGGACAAAGAACATTCTATACTTGAATTAATAAAAAGCAACAATAGACTATCAGATCTAGTACAAGAGGGGAAATCCTTTTTAAAAATGTTGAGAGAATCAATTCCAAGTATTTTTTGGATGTTAAAAAAAATATCTATACACAAATTCTATTGGCATACAAATGTAGGAGCTGGAGAAGCTAGTAGTACAGGAATGGTATCTGGAGGCGTATGGTCTGTTAAAGGATTTATGTTAGCTTTCATTAGAGAAACTAGTCATGTTGTCTGTCCATTACATGTAACTGTTAGACCTTGTTTTCAGCAATCTATATTAAATACCCAAATGAACATGAAAATTTCAATTCGACTTGGTCAAGCAATCTTAGGCGGATTAAAAGTTTTTCGTTCAATTTCAAAACTGGAAAAAAATAAGATTAATTTAGGTGAAAGGAAGATTTAAATGAGTGAACATCCAATTCAAGGATTAATGACAACAGCGATGGAAAATATAAAAGATATGATTGAAGTCAATACAATTATTGGTGATCCAGTTGAATCACCAGATGGAAGTATCATTATTCCGGTTTCCAAGGTAGGGTTTGGATTTGCAGCAGGTGGAAGTGAGTTCCAGCCAAAATCGTCTGGGGGTCAAAGTGATTCAGAAGTTGAATTACCTTTTGGTGGAGGTAGTGGTGGTGGAGTTTCAATCACCCCGGTGGCTTTTTTAATTGTAAGTGGACAAGGTATTAAAATGGTTCATTTAGATGAAAACACACATATTTTTGAAAAAATGATCGATTTCGCTCCACAAGTAGTTGATAAGATTCAGCAGATGCTAAAGGAATCATCACAAGGTAATAAGAATAAAAACAACCAAGACCGCCAAAACAACCAAAACAATGAGCAACATAATCAAAATAACCAACAACAAAATCAACAATCAAATAAAAATTATTCTATATAAAAAATATTGGTTTGTAAAATTTTCCCTGTTATAATAGATAGTATTGATAGAAAAAATGAAGCGGAAAGATAGGAGGAATGAAATAATGGCAAATGTTACATTCCAACAAAACCCTGTAACCCTTTTAGGATCAGAAATTAAAGTAGGGGACAAGGCACCAAATTTCACTGTTTTGTCTAACGATTTAGAGGATATTACATTAAATAATTATAAAGGGAAAGTAAAATTAATAAGTGTAGTACCATCAATTGACACTGGCGTATGTTCTAAGCAAACAAATCGTTTTAATCAAGAGGCTGACGAAATTGCAAATGCACATGTACTAACGATTAGTATGGATCTACCTTTTGCACAAAAACGCTGGCGCGCTGAAAATGGTGTGGAAAACTTGGACATTCTATCTGATCATCGTACTGCAGATTTCGGTGAAAAGTATGGTGTGCTTATTCAAGAGTTAAGGTTACTTGCTAGGGCAATATTTGTCGTTGATTCAGGCAATACAGTCAGGTATGTTGAATATGTACAAGAAGTTAGTAACCATCCCGATTATGAGAAGGCAATTGGAGCAGTACAAGAAGCTAAATAACAATATAATTAACATACCTCTTGCTCGTAACGAGTGAGGGGTTTTTTGTTGAATATCATATTTTTGTACATACGGGCTTTCTGTTTGATACAATAGATACGCTTATTAGCTTGCACTGAAGGAAAGTATAAAACTTTGCCATTCGCTATTAAAGACGAGACGAATGGTGAGTTTTTCTAAAAACGGAGGAAATACAATGAGTAAAACTACTACTGAACTATTTTTTGAATGGATTGACAAAACTACTGATATGATTCAGCAACATAAAGATGAGCCTTATCTTGATTGTTTAGCGATAACATTAGAGAGCTTATTGGAACAGGACTTTCTTGATGATTCAGACTCGTTATTAACAACGAACATACAAGATCAACTAAAGCAAATTGATTTATCTTCTTATCCATCAGATGAAATTCGAAAAGCGACGCAGCTTGCAATACTAAAAGGTATGAAAGGATCCACACAGCAGCAACATGTCATGACTCCAGACACTATTGCGCTTTTGGTAGGTTATCTTGCTGGTAAGGTGATGCGTTCTACCGATAAAGTGCGAGTTTTTGATCCAGCAAGTGGAACTGGTAATTTAGTAGCAACGGTCATTCGTCACTTGGGAAAAGAAACGACAGGATATGGAAGTGAGATTGATCAAACGTTAATAAAATTATCCGTTTTAACTGCAAATCTACAACAGCTGTCAATTGACTTTTTCCATCAAGATAGCTTGCGTCCATTTTTACTAGATCCTGTAGATGTTGTTGTGTCGGATTTACCTGTCGGTTATTATCCAGATGACGTAAACGCAAATCAATTTGAATTGCAAGCAGACGAAGGTCATTCTTATTCACATCACTTGTTTATTGAACAGGGCCTCAACTATGTGCAAGAGAATGGATATTTAATTTTCATTGTCCCAGAGTTCCTATTCGAAAGTGACCAAGCGGACAAACTACGGGCATTTCTACATGAGCACGCGCACATTGTAGGTGTTTTACATTTACCAGAAAGTACATTTAAATCGAAAAACAATGCGAAAAGTATCTTAATACTTCAAAAGAAGGGTGAACATTCGGAAGCACCTAAACAGCCATTGCTAGTAAAACTACCTTCTCTTAAGAATACAAAAGCAATGGAAGATATTTTAGGGCAAATGAATACCTGGTTTGCTTCTTATTTAAGCAATGAGAAATAAGGAAGGGAGTTGTGAATGATGCAAACAATATTAGCAATTAATGCTGGAAGTTCTTCATTAAAATTTCAATTGATTCAAATGCCAGATGAAAAAGTGCTGACAAAAGGGTTGGTTGAACGAATAGGTATTGCTAATTCAATAGTTACAATTGAATTAGATGGTAAAAAAGATAAAATAGTTGTCGATATTCCAGACCATGAAGATGCAGTCAGACGGCTAACAGAAAAATTAACCTCGTTGGGTATTATACAATCATTGGATGATATCCAAGCAATTGGTCATCGCGTTGTTCATGGCGGGGAACGTTTTACTGATTCCGTAGTGATAACAGAAGAAGTGATGAAGGAAATTAATGACGTATCGGAGCTGGCGCCATTACACAATCCGGCAAACTTAACAGGAATTCGTGCATTTCAGGAATTTTTGCCACAAGTTCCTATGGTGGCTGTTTTTGATACAGCTTTCCATCAAACAATGGAAGAGAAATCATACTTATATAGTTTGCCATATGAGTATTATGAAAAATATGGAATACGTAAATATGGATTTCACGGAGCTTCACATAAATATGTGTCTGAACGCGCATCAGAAATGCTTGGTATTCCACTTAAGCAACTACGACTTATTTCCTGTCACTTAGGTAACGGGGCAAGTATTGCTGCCATCCAGCATGGGAAATCAATTGATACATCAATGGGATTCACTCCACTAGCTGGTGTTACAATGGGAACTAGATCTGGAAATATCGATCCTGCATTGATTCCGTACATTATGAATAAAACTGGCCAAACTGCTGTAGAGGTTCTGAACGTATTGAATAATAAAAGTGGAATGCTCGCATTATCAGGATTTTCAAGTGATTTACGAGATATTGAGCAGCAAGCAGAATCAAATGATCGTGCTGAGCTTGCTTTGGAAGTTTTTGCATCAAGAATCCATAAATATTTAGGTTCTTATGCAGCCCGAATGTCTGGTGTAGATGCAATTATTTTCACAGCAGGTGTTGGCGAAAATAGTGATGTCATCCGAGAAAAGGTCTTAACAGGACTGGAATTTATGGGTGTTTATTGGGATCCTTCACTGAACAGAATCCGCGGCAAAGAAACATTTATTAACTATCCACATTCTCCAGTAAAGGTAATTGTGATTCCGACCAACGAGGAAGTCATGATTGCTAGAGATACGGTACGATTAACACAGTAAACACCGTCATATCAATGTTTATGAGGTGATGGATGAAACTGGAAACATGCTAATTTTGACGATTTTTCCGTGGTGTAACCAAGAGTTCTTTCTATGTAAAATATCATGGAAAGAGGGTCACTTTTAATGGAAAGACCACAAAATAGGAAAATGAAAAAATATAGTAGTCCAAGAAAGAAAAAAACGTACACAATTGACGATGCCAGAAATTTAGTCATCAAATTGAAGAAATTGGAAGGCTTGTCGAAAAGCTCCATTGAGAATTACGAAAAGTTTTTTAATGACATGGATAGATTTTTTGATGAGAAGATGGATATTTCTACCTTAACAGTTGAAGATGCACGGGATTTCGTCTATTGGCAGTTAAACGAAAAAACACCTTTCCTTAAAAATCCACATCGTAGAAATCATATGAAAAATAAAGGTGTATCTATATCTAGTGTAAATACGTATATCACTTATGCTAAGGCAACATTTAGAGTATTAGAAGAGGAAGGAATAACTGATAATATCTTTGCATCAATTAAGAAGATGAAATTTCAACAAAAGAAGATTGAAACATTAACTGTAAATGATATCAGTAAACTATTTAAATCGATGAAGAAAGACATTTATACAGAATTTAGGGATTATGTTGCTTGCCATACGATGCTTGACAGTTTTGGGAGAATTAATGAGGTTTTAAGTTTGAAAAAATCAGATATTGATTATGAACATAGTACCGTAACCTTTCAACAGACAAAAAATAAGCGTATTCGAGAAATCCCATTGTCGAAACAATCTATGAAGTTAATTGAAGAATTAATTGAGGAAACAGAAGAATTTGAATCGGAATATCTGTTTTTAAGTGTATTTGGGACAAGATTAACACCTGGAACATTTAGAAAACACTTGCGTGAAATGGTTGAACGGTCAGGTGTTGAAACGAGGGTTCATCCTCATATATTCCGACATTCAGCATCAAAAATGTTTCTTGAACAAAATGGTTCATTACGTGTATTGCAATTAATTCTTGATCACGCAGACAGTTCAACTACAATAAGATACGCCCATGTACTGGATGATACAATAAAAAGTCAACATGAACAATATACACCAATTAATTTATTAGAAAAGAAAACTAAAACAAGGACGAACAGGAAAAGAAAATAGTGTTCCTAATACCCATGTCTAATTTGGAATGTCCTAATTGGCTAAAACCCATGTTATCACTGTTGTCCTATCAAATTTATAAAAGTGCAAACTTTATTTAAATAAACTCAGAGGATGATGAAATGTGTAAAACATTTTTTGATTCTATGAAAGGAGAGATTTAAGTGAAAATAATCCATAACCAAAAAATATGGGATGATTTTAAAGAGGAGTTTCTTGAAAAGTTTCCTGAAGAACTTATTATAAAATGGGCTAAGGCAATCCATAAAAGATATTCATAGGACAGATGAAACACAACAAAATCAACCCCAAAACCTTAACTGGTATGGGGTTTTTTACTATTTAATACTACTCCAAACACTATCCCTACCCCAAAATTAAAACACCTCAAACACGCTCTAAATGACTCCTAGGACTAGTTAAATTTTCATGTAAAAGTGGTCTATATAATTGTTGCACTTATGTAAATGAGTGCGTAAATAATTATCTACACACCTAGACCCCTCCACAATCCTTGATATGTCTATTGTCCTATCTACCCAAAATCTGCGGAGTATATTGCATATACTTAAGAATTTAATACATGAAGATGTCTAAATGGGTGTCTTTATAATTATTAAGTATACCTCGACTGTCTGCAATCTATGGTGTGCCTGTTGTCCCGTCATTCTAAAATCTGCGGACTGTATTTATATATAGAAAGATCAGGATAACACCCAGCTTGCTTGGGTGTATGGGCTATCATACTGTCAAAAAAAATACCGATAAATTTTCTAATCTCGACTAGGACGTCTGGAAATGATCCCCATTCCTTCCATAAATCGACTAGTGAACCCTCGTATAGTTAACTTAACCTAAGGCAAAATAATAAAAAATTCTGTTGAGGGGGTTAATATGAAGATGAATAAGAGAAGAAAGCAACGTATGACTGACCTTGCTACAGTTACAGTTTTAGGTGCTATTATTTCAGTTGCTAACACCTATGTATTAAGATCATCGTTAATTAAAAATATAAAAAACAAAGAATAGAAAAACCTAGAAATTTTACAAGGGGTAGGATTATGGAATTTTTATATAGCTATTACATTGTTTTTATTCTTGGTTTTAGTTGTATAACATTATTGATGCTTATATGGTTACTTGGTAAATTCGATAAAGATTAACTTAATTCCCGCAAATGAGATTAAGCCAGCTAAATAATAAAAATATAATTTCACCCACCCCCACCTAGGACAAAATGTTTAGGTGTTTTTTCCTATTTTCTTAACAACTATTAGGCAATTGTGGCATATATCATAAAATGTGATTCTTTTCAAAAGGGGATGAGAATGGTTGAGCATGAAAAATGTGGCTATAGTATTATGCTTATTTTTAGTTTTGGTTGGCTGTAACGATAAGGAAGCATCTTCATCTAAGGATAAAGATACAAATTCACAGGACAAAGCTGAAGTTTCAGAAGAGGAAGTGGCTGTTGATGAGCAAGAGGATGAGGTCGTTGAACCAGATAAAGAGGTAGAAAGTGATCAAAGTATAGCAGAAAGTAAAGAGTTAGAGTATATAATGCAGGTAGATGAATACTATACTTTGCTTATTAATAATTTGAATGAAGTCGAAGCGATTTTACAAAAGAAGGATGAGTTAAGTTTTGAAGAGAGGTATGATTTAGTTTTACCAAAACTTAATGAAATTAGTGACTCCTTTTATAGTTTTGTAGACATATTAGACCTTGAGAAGGAGTTTGAAAGCGTTCCTGAAGAGTTTAAAAAGAACCATTCTGATTTAATTACAAATGTAATGTTGGTAGGAAGGGGAACAACAACCATCATAGATGGACTAAAACAGAAAGATGAAAGCATGGTTGGTGAAGGTAGGTTATGGGTAATACAAACTCTTCCTGAAACGGAAAAAGTCAGAAATGCTTTTGTTGAAAAGGTTAATAATAAATATAATATTAAGCAATAAACACCATCCCAAAACCTAGAAAAATACTCTAGGTTTTTTATTTTGTTTAAATAATTTAAGGCATTTTATACAAAAGCGCACAAAACCTATGGAGATAAGCACTAATTCTGTGAGAGGACTAAACAAAAAAATCTTCATTAACATAAAATAGTAAATAATGCAAGATGTTTTTTAACTAATTAACAAATACATGATATAATAGTGTTATAGGTTGACAGATTCATATTTTTTTGATATGCACTTAATTTTTTTAAATGGGAGGTGAGTTGAAATGAAAGATGAAAATGGAACCACTGAATTTGAAGAATTATTATTTCAAAGACGTGGAAAAGGTATCAGACTTAGAGAAATTGCTGAATACATTGAATGTACAGTAGCTTTGCTATCACAATATGAAAATAATAAGTGTGAATTGAGTCCAGAGAAAAAGAAAATGTATAAGCAGTACATAAAAAATAATTAATTAAGGGGAAAGAATTAGATGGAAGAGAAAAACATAGTTGAACAATTACTAAAATTAGAAGAAGAAATTAGGCTTATAAATAAAGAAATTAATGGATACGAACAATCAATTAAGACAGGTGAATTTTGTATTAAAAACTATAGTCATGAAGCAGATGAACAAGTTATAGAAATATGGAAAAGTCAGATAAAGGAGGGCAAGGAGAAGTTAGAAAAACTAAACAAGAAACTCCAACCATTTTTAGATGAAAGGAAAGAATATGCTAATGAAAAAATTGATATTTACAAGGCAATCAAAAAAGGATGGAAAGTAAATATCGGTACAGAAGCCAATCGATTGTGCAGGGAATATGTCTTCTCTAATGGTTGGGATAATGTAGAAGATGATGAGGTTATCGATGAATTAGCAGTGCAATTAAATTATAATTTTTTTGTGCAAAGAGCAAAAAATCTAACTGTTAATTATGAATCCATTGAAGAGTTTAAAGCGCTACTACATAAAAAAATTGTTGATGGGTTTTCCAAATTTGCCAATCAAAAACCAACAGGAAACCAAGTTTATTATTATACATCATTATGTGAAGAGTCGGGAGAAGAGGTACAAAGGTTTCAAAAAAACAAACCATTACATATTGAAATTGACAGGCTAAGTAAAACTAAAAAAGTAAATAGTGAAATTGATATTGAAAATGAAATTCTTAGGGAAATAGCAGAATAAAGTACACTACCCTAGTCCATGAGAGGACAAAAAATAGCTTCATATGGACTAGGGTAGTATCAAAAAGGATAAGCGAATTTAAAGGGGTAAGCATAATGAGTAAAAAAGACTTTTTCTTTTGCTACGATAAAAGTTTATCATATTTTCTATACAAAAACGGATTAAGATTTATCACTACAGCAATTGATCCAAAAACAGGTAGGAAATTTTCTTTATATGAAAATAGTGATGAATTAACAAAATTAATTAATGAGTATGCGTGGAATTAAGTGTATCAAATTCATACAGATAGTTCTTAAAACTGGAATTAAGTGTATCAAATTCATACAGTTAATTCCTTGATTATGGAACTAAGTGTATCAGATTGATACAAATAATACACAGTATACAGAATAGACATATACAGAATAAACATACATACAGAGGGGATGCGGTGCTAGCGCACCTAGTAAGTATTTTCGCTTGCGCTTATAAAAGAACAAAACCAAGATCAAAGTCAAAAGAAGCCTTTAACAAAATGAAATTGGTATTAAATTAAACAAACTAAATTAAACAGAGGATTGAAATTAAAATGGTGAAAAGAAATTTTAGTAATGAACAATTTATTAAGGCTTATAATAATTTCTGTAATATTGATAGCGACTTCTATTTAAATGAAGAAGAATTTTATCTTTACTGTACGGTTATAAATAACAAATTGATTGATAACTCAATTATAACAAGTGTGGATTTTATTAGTCAGCTATTGTTAGTGAAATTTAATAATGCTAAACAAAGGAATTTAAAAGCCGTGAAAGATGGTTTCAACTCATTAATAAATAAAAAAGTGTTCGTCTTAGAAGGTGAAACTAACATAAATGAAATTAAAAATGGTGATATTATTTCAATCTCAGTCAATGAAGAACTTGAAAAAGATGGCTTTATGAAAATGCACAATAGAAAGTTCATGGAGTTTAAAACAATGAGAGATACATTTATTTATTATTTAGTTGGGAAGTGGAATAAAGGAGCCAAATATTCATATTCTCAATGGGCAAAAATGTTAGGTATGACAGAAAAGTGGGCAAAAACAACCATTAAAGAAGCAATTGACAACAATATTATTTATGTGCAAGTTGGGAACTACATAGAAAATGAAGATGGAACACAAAAGAAACAAGAAACAAATACATATTACGTGAATGAGATTGATCATTCCAAAAAGACCGCCCAGACAAAGAAAAAAGAAATGATTGATGTAAATGATGAGAGTATTGAATTATTTGAACAACCAAAGTCAAAGAAACAGGAACGGGAATTTAATTTTGATATTGGTCAATGGAAAGACAGTAAAGTATTTTTAGATGACAATGATTGTGAAATTTACCACCATGCAAAAGTTAAAGCGGAAACAAATGATGAATATGCAGAATTTATTATGTTATGTGATGGAAGAATTAAGGCAATATCTAAATCTGAAAAAGGTAAAAAACAAATTGAAAAGTTAATGAAACAAGCTAAAGAAAATATTGATGATAAAGAGTCAAGAAGAAAAATGAATGAAGCAAAAATGAATGCACATTTTGAGTCAATGGATGATAGTTATTTTGAAACGGAATTTCAGCCATCATATAAGAAGAAAAAAGATAAAGATGACATTTCAGCTATCTTAATGGATTAACACTCACCCCACTATTATTTAAACCCAAACAAACACAAAAACATAACCAAAACGCAAAGAGTAGCCATTACACAAAAGGTTATTCTATTTTCATGCGGAATTTTAATAATCGAATTATTACCAATATTATAAAATAAGAGAATGGATGATAAAAATGAAGGATATGAAACAGCAAATTAAGGATTTTCAAACAGGGGAATCCAATGAAATAATAAGTCACGTTTTAGTTTTAGTAAATGAGGATTTAATGCAATATGCATATGAAAAAGAGGCACCAGAAAATGTTGACCCATTAGTCTATATAGCAATAAAAATCCGAGCAATTTTAATGAAGGACTGCTTCAAGGCACGAAACCAAAGAAATATATATGAAGCAAGTGATGAAGATAAAAGAGATTACAAAGATTTATTTCATGAAAAAGAAAACCATGATTTTTATGATGAAAATAGTTGGAATAATGACAATGAAAGTAGTTGGATTGATGATTTAAGTAAGAACCTTTGGCTAGGTGTAGATATAGATGAATTACGTGATTATAATTTTAGATCGATATGGAATAACAGAAAGAAGATAAAGAAATATTATGGTGCACGGGTATGTGAATTGTTTTATCTATGTAAGAAGTTTAGAGGACGTAGCCAGAATAGTTGGGAGTTTGAAGAGGATTTCGAAAGAACGAAAAATGAGTTGTTACCACTTTTAGTGAAGGCTCTGGAACATGGCTTATCAGAAGTTGATGCGTATAGAGAAGATAAGGAGATCGTTTCTTTTATTAACAAAGCAATTCAGTCAAAATATATTGAGTTACAGATGTTAGAAAATGGCACAAAGAGAATTGTAAAAGGTAAAAATAGTTTTTATATAAATCCTAAATTTGATGATGATGCAGAAAATCAAGCATGGATGATTATTTTGGGTAAAAGTTTAAAGAATGTAAATGATGGTTGGTTTGATGATGGATTAACCAAAGGCCAAAGAGAATTTTTGTTGAAGTTACATAGAATTGTTGTTGAAGAAATTGAGAACAAGAATGTGGATTCGTTTTGGTGGAATGTAGATAGTACACCAAGGTTAAATATAAAATACATGGCAGAGTTAATGGAAATGAAAGAAGATAATTTGAGAAAAACGTTGAAAAGAATAAGCGACAAGGTAAATTTGAATTGGCGTGACATATGGAAAGCTTATAAAAACATAGTATAAAAAGTGTCCGTTATTTGAATACATGTATTGTATTATGAAGGGCAAGAAAGCAAGCCTTTCCTTGACTGGAATAAAAGGACGAATACAAGGACTAGAATAAAAGGATAAATATTTTCATGACATTATCGCCCACAGGATGGGTGCCAAATAGCTTTCCAGTGTCAATAAAGAAATGGAATAGCTAAAAAGTTCTAATGACATTTCTTTGTGCATTATGAATTTTTTCTCCTAATAGTTACATGAATTGGGGCGGTGTTTTTACATCGTCCTATTTGTGTATGCAAAAAAATCATTAAATGAAAGTAAATATATAGTTTAAAAGTAATTCTAAATAAAGGAGCAATACAAATGGAAAAGAAAACAGTGCTAATTAGAATGATGGATGGACGACCTGTAGAATTTGAATGGAACGAATTAGAAATGGTTTCATTTTTTATTAACGTTGACAAAGGAAATCATATCAAAGGTGTATCAAGGGACGGTATAAAAATTACCATTGACCCAAATTATATTGAATCTGTAATGGTATTAGATGAAGCAGGAAACATTGAGTTTGATAGTGATGAAGAAGAAGAAATGGATAATGATGTAGATGAAAAAAATGATCCTATCAATAATGAATTTGACAAAAATGAATTTCTAAGTAATGCAGAAATGCTAAAAATTGACATTGATTTAATGAAAACATATGCACAAATGTTAAGTGGAAAATACCCATTCCTTATCATAAAACTGGAATTTGATAAGGATGACCATGAAGTCACAGAATTTGTTAATCAATTTAATAATGTCAAGGATGATGAATAAATCCATGGCAAAATTAAAAACTGAAGATGTGGTGGAGATCAAGCGAAGTTTATTGTTCGGGATTAGACAACAAGAAATTGCTAAAAAGTTTGGAGTTGCAAAAACAGTAATATCAAGAATTAATACAGGTGCAAGATGGGGGCATGTTTGTATTGATGAAAATGGCAACCACATTCAGAATGAAATTGAGATTTTACCAGAGAATTTTCCCGTACCAGTAGTTGAAAAAGAACCAGAACCAATTATAAAAGTGGATGAAGGTAGTACATTATATAAAGTGCGATTCATTGAAGAGTATTTCACAAAAAAAGGAAAAACTTATGATGCTACTACACAAAAATCAAGAAGTTTTATTGGGGCGTTATGGAGTAAAAAAGGTTTTCTTTTTAATAACGAATACGATGATTTTCTAAGTGAAATTTTTTTGTCAATTACTAAGACAGTTATGACATTTGAACCAAATGATAAGGACTTTTCTTGGTCAGAGGTTTCAAATATTAGATCGCATTCTAACTACATATTGCATGACAATATTAACAAAGCCATTAAAACAGACATTAAAAATTATGTTAATCAAATTAAAAATAGTTATGCTGTCAAAAAAAATGGTGAAATTAGATGGGTGAAACCGATAAAACAAAGTATTGATTTTATTCTAGATGGAGAAGACTTTTCATTAATCGAAAAGTTGAGCGATAAAGATAATTTGTTTTATATAAGTGATGGTTACGCTAACTCACACTTCTTGGATTTCTTTTCTAAGGAATATAAAAACATCTTAACTGAGGGGCAAATTAGGTATTTAGGCATCATGAAATTCTTCCAGAGGGAAGATAGAAATTGTCAATATACCACCCCTTATTCTAATTTGCCAAGTGAATGTCAACCTTACACAGAAAGTGCTATACAGAACAACAAAGGAAAAATAAGAGAACGTATTCTTGAAGTTTATGACAAAATTGAGCATCAAACATTGAGAGAAATGATGCACTGCAAAGAGTTGACATTTTGGACTGAGTTTTATGCAGTCATTGATAATGATGAAGATTTAAGTACATGGATAAAAGAAAACATTGACAATGATTTTGTATTCGAAATTCTTTATGAATTGGATGTAGATTCTATTTTAGATATTAGAAATAACGATGTAATTAGTAATAAAGTTTTATATAAGATTGTTGATATGGTTGAGGAAAGAATGAATTACATAAAATTATTGTTGGAGAAATACAAGGAGATGGCGAATTAGCTAACTCCTTTTTTTATGTGCAATTTTAAATTACAGAGTATTAAAAATAATAAAATGAGAAAATGGATGATTAATATGGGGAACAAAATGAAAACTGAAAGTCAATTAAAAGAGGAATATTTTAATAGTATTTTTGAGCAGATGGTGCATAAATACGATTCGTCAACAATTGGAAAAATGATTGATGTAAAAGTGGTTTGTCATAATAAAGTGTTGGATTTATTTTATAAGAAGCTATATAAGAAATACCAAATGAAAAAAAGTTTTAGTGACTTTTATAATGACTGCATAGTTTTGACGTGGAAAGCAATTGAAAGATTTGAAATTAGAGATGATTCTAATTGGCAGGGTGTCATTGATGGAACAAATAAAAAGGTTATTGCTCAAATGATTACAGCAATAAAAATTGCCGTTCACAAGCAAATAACAAGCGTTGTAAATGATGATGCAAAAATGACAACAAAAAGAGAAAATGGCAAGAAAATTCATGTTGCTATGAAGTTCAATTTTACAAGCCTTGACCAATTGTTAATTGATGGTGATGGAAATATAGACGAAATCATTGGTGAAGATCAAAACTTTTTTGCTGTAAAAGACGGCTACCATAAGAATCATTTTGGTCAATGGTATGCAGAAAACAGAGAAAATATATTGTTGAAATCACAAATTGAGTTTTTGGATAAGTTAAGAAGCTGTCAGCATCAAAAGGATGGATATACAAAAAATGATATCGCAGAAGTTACTGGAGTTAGTCAAAATAATATGACTGCATATCTGGAACGCATAAGCAAGCGAGTTTTAAGGAAATGGGAGTTGGAATCAATGATGGGTGAGAAAACACAATTGGAGATGGCAAGAGATAGTGAGTTGAAGTTGTGGAGAGAAATGATGGAAATTGTGGATGGTGACAGTGTGGGAATGAATAAAAGAGTTAGTGATTGGATTGTTGATAATTTAGATAAAAGTAAGGTGATGAATATGGTATATGACAATGTTATGGGTGATGAGATTAAAGGGGTTGTTCAAGTTTATAATAATCGGGCTGTGCAAACTAAGATAACAAATCAAGTGTTGTATAAGATTGTTGGATTGGTAGAAAAGAGAATTGAATATCTGGTTCATATGGACGTAAAAAGTAAGAAGATAGAAAGAAATGAAGAAAAGCATCAAGAAAATAAGGCAAAGAAAAAGAAGCGTAAAGAAATGATCGAAAGTCCATGTTATGTGTACGAGTTAAATGAAGATGGAAGCAATGGTGATTTATTGAGAGTTGAAGAGTGGGTTGAGTTTAAAGAATCAAAGACTGAATTTATTGAAGTTAATGCTTATGGTATGAAAAATAAGACTAAAGAGATTATTGAATAGAAAAAAATTATGAATAAATTGACCAGTATCTATATATAGGAAAGGCATTTTGTGTGTCTTTATAAAGGAACGTTATCAAAAGGAGAAAGAATTATGAAAACAGAATATTTTCGGTGCTTCAGTATTAACTTGTTACGTTTTATAAAGGCACATGGCATTAAACATATATCAAAAAGTGTACATGAAAATAATAAGACGTTTTGGATTTTCGAGGTAACAGATGAATTGAGTAGAGTTTTAAAAATTTGGTCAGCAAATAATAAAGACCATAAATAATACATAGTAGAAGATAAGAGGGGTTGGAAGCTATTGGATATAGCTTTTTTTTAATACCCCCTCCCTAAAAATAATAATTAAATAATTGGATGTTTACAAATGATTGATTACAAATGATAGATTATGGAATGTCAAGGACAAGTTTTATTGAATTACTGGAAAAGAAAGAATATAAGGCAGTAGAAATTATTGGTGAAAGATATTTTGAGTTAGAGAAGTTAGTACAATTTGGTGATGTGGCTAATTTATTTGAAGAATTAGTGGAAAGATTAGAGCGACTTCCCACAATGCAAGAATATATGGATGTTGGAATTATACGGTGCAGGCAGTGGTTCACAAAAGATGGCAAAGAAAAAGGGCGAGTATTTACGATAAGTAAAGTTGATGTAAAACCTATTGTAAGACATTTTTTTGAATGGAATAAACAGTTGAAAATGGCTTGCCTTGGTAGATTAAGAAATACATATGCTAGTAATTTGGTAGAGGTTGGACTGATTATCATATTGAAAGAACAGGGATATCTTGTTGGTTCAAATGATTGGTTGGATATGGCTGGAATTGATTGTGTTGTAGCAAGTGTAGAAGAAGATAAAGTTTTATATTGTCATGTGTTTGTGGATACCAAGAATGCTAGAAAGTATAGAGATGAAAAGAAAGATAGAGATATTGGAATTAGGAAAAATGGAAAGATGTTGAAATACACAAGAGGATTGCAGGGACATGTGGATATTTGTTATGACATGTTTAATTCCAAGTCTACTGAGATCGTGAATGGAAATTATGTCTTAAAGGAAAAGTTTGTTGTAGGGAAGATTAATGTTAGTTTTTTGTTGTTGGATGCAGATAGCTTTGAAAAGAAAGAGCAGTTAGTGCAGTTACATAAGTTTTTGTTGGTAAATGGAATTGATCAGAATGGATTGGGTAGTGTGTGGGTTTAATTTTAGACCGCCTGCTTCTTGGATGTGGATAGTTGTGTTGATTATGAAAGATGGATTATAAAATATAAGATGGAGTGATTAATTTGGATAAGAAAATGGATAAGGATATTAGGGTTTTGGGACAGCAGATTATAGAAGAAAGAGTTCAGTTGATTGTGGAAAAGAAAAAGATTAATAAAGAATCTGATTACAAAAAATATAATGTGGATGATATTGATGAGGATGTTCATAAATTATTTATGTTGATGGATAGATACGATTACGATTATAAGGATTTTGATTGTGGCTGTGAGGATAAGAGATATGGCTGTAGGATTTTTAGTTGCAAGACATGTAAGGTTAGAAGTCCATTTGTGGTTGTTGAGGAAGTTAATTGAGAATGATTCTATATAATTGAGAACGGATTGAGAACAGGTGGTAAAGAATAAAAAATGTTAGTAAAGGAGTTGGTAAAATGGCTAGAATTGGAGAGTTGAATGACAAACAGAAAGCATTTGTTGATAATTATTTAGTTAATGGAAACAATGCAGGAATGGCTTACAAGACAGCATTTGAAGTGGATGGTAAAGAATATAAGATGTCAACTTGTTATACTTTAGGAAGTAAGCTCTTGAAGAATGTGAAGGTCATCGATTATTTAGAGAAGAGACGAGAAGAGTTAGAATTAAACATGCTATTAGAGTCATCGGAAATCATTACTGAGATTGCAAGAATAGCAACTAATCCCTCAGTTAAGCCTAATGATCGGTTAAGAGCATTGGAATTGTTAGGCAAAACCAGAGCAATGTTTACAGATAAAGTTGATATGAATGCTTCATTGGATGTTGAAATTTCTTTGGATGGATTAGAAGAAGACACTGAATAAAAGTTTGATTTTATCTGGTGAAATATCCATTGTCAAGAGAAGTATAATATAACGTACATTATAGACGTAGATAAATGGTTACATAATACTAGTGAATAATGTAATATTTTAACTCAAAACACATTGCTTATGTAGAGCCTTTTGTGTGTTACATAAAACTATTACATAAAATATTACATAATACCCTTTACATAAAGTGTGTCCTTCTGTTACACTTTATCAAAGGAGTGATAACATGCGGATAGCTTATGCAAGGGT
The DNA here is from genome assembly GCF_057836705.1 of Virgibacillus carmonensis. Classification (NCBI taxonomy): domain Bacteria; kingdom Bacillati; phylum Bacillota; class Bacilli; order Caryophanales; family Bacillaceae; genus Virgibacillus; species Virgibacillus carmonensis. The sequence goes on from NZ_JBYQFJ010000004.1 coordinate 65,922, forward strand.
TAGTACAAAGGTACAGGAATTACACAGACAGTTAGATGCGCTTAAAGCTGTGGGATACGATAAACTGATACAAGAGAAGTACACTGGTACTAAGAAGGATAGGGAGGGTTTGAATGCCCTTATGGAAGTTGTTAGAGCAGGTGATACAGTGGTTGTTGAATCAATCAGCAGACTAGGTAGAAAGACCATTGACATACTTAATACAGTTGAAGAGTTAGATAAAATGGGTGTTAAGTTTGTATCACTTAAAGAGAATATGGATACAACAACACCAACAGGAAAAGCAATGTTACAAATGATGATGGTGATTTCTGAGTTAGAAAGAAACCTAACAGTGGAGAGAGTGAAGGAAGGTTTAGCTTCAGCACAAACAAGAGGTGTAAAACTTGGTAGACCAAAGATGGATAATGATAAAGTAAATGTTGCATTAAGAATGTATGATTCAAAAGAGTATTCTATAAAAGAAATTTGTAGTCAAGTTGGTATATCACAAGGGAAGTTGTACAAAGAAATAAATAAAAATTATTGAATAAAGTATTCTGACAATTATAAAATAGGGGCATACCCTACTTTTTTTTGTGAAATTATGTAGGTATACCACCAAAATATCCCAGCCTATTTTCACTTTATCCCTTGTCAACAGACTATTCCACACCCCAACACAATCCCAAATAACACAACTAAATAAAATCACCCACAACACCCATCAAATGTGATGAGGTGTTTTTTTGTCGTACAAATTTATAGAAAGGATCACACAAATGGCTAAAAAACTAAAACTAAATATTGATGCATCCTATTTTAATAAAGTTTATATCCCATACCTAAACAGAGATGAGCGTATTCAAGTTTTTTATGGATCAGCAGGCTCAGGAAAATCCCGTTTCATTGCAACCAAATTAGTTATTGATTTATTCAGGAAGAAACAAAAATTATTAGTTGTCAGAGAAACTTTTGCTTCAATCAGAGATTCAGTTCACGCAGAATTTCTAGCAGTATTAGAAAATATGAAACTCATCGAACATGTAAAAGTATCCAAGACCACATTAAATATTACTTTTCCAAATGGCTCAGTAATTATTTTTAAAGGAACAGATGATGAATCAAAACTCTTATCAATAAGTGGAATTGATGCATGTTGGATTGAAGAAGCAAGCGACATATCTTATGAAATTTGGCAACAACTTTTATTACGTTTAAGAGGTGGGGCAACCAAGAAAAAATTCTATCTATCATTTAACCCTGTATCTTCATTGTCGTGGCTGAAAAAAGAGTTTTTTGATAATCCAATGGAGGATTCATTTGTTCTTAAAACTACATACAAAGATAATCGTTTTCTGGATGCTGAATATATTGCATCTCTTGAAGAAATGAGAATCAGAAACCCAATGAAGTATGAAGTATATGGTTTAGGCAATTGGGGAACTCAAGGCAAAAAGGTATATGACAATTGGAGAATAGAAGAATTTAAAGTGCATGAAATTGTACAAAACAATACTGGTATTAAATCAGCATATGGGATGGATTTTGGCTATAAAGCAGATGCTTCCACATTCATAGCTTCACTTGTTGATCTTGAGAATCGGAAACTATACATATTTGATGAAATGTACGAGCACGGGCTACTTAATAACCAAATTGCTGACAAGATAACTGAAATGGGTTATGCAAAAGAAATGATTATTGCAGATTCAGCAGAACAAAAATCTATTGCTGAAATTAAGGGTTATGGTATCTCTAGAATTAAATCGGCCAGAAAAGGTGCAGGAAGTATCATGGCAGGTATCCAGTTTATTGAACAATTTGAGATTATTGTACACCCATCCTGTAAACACACCATTGATGAGTTAGAGAACTACTCATACAAGAAAGATAAATCTACAGGGCTATACACAAACAAACCAATTGATAATTTTAATCACATACTGGATGCGCTTAGATATTCCCTCGAACAATATTCAAAGGGTAAAGGCATTCAATTTCTAGATAAATCATTATTTGGTTTATAGAAACAAAATAAAGGAGTAAAAACTATGGAACAATATAAAGTTAGTTCTGTTGAGGATATCTCACAAGAACTTATTCTTTCATTAATTAATCGCTATAAAATGAAAGAAGTAAAAAGGCTTACACGCTTAAATAATTATTACATAGGTCAATCAGATATTAAAAATAGAGTTATGTCAGACAAATCAAAACCAAATAATAAGGTGGTAACTCCTTATGGCTCATACATAGTTGATATCGTACAGGGATATTTTTTAGGCAAACCTGTAACTTATTCATCTGACAATCAAAATTTAATGGAAAAATTACAGCTTGTTTATGATAGAAATTCTGAGCAATCTCATAATTCAAAGTTAGGTAAACAACTATCCATTACTGGAATTGCTTATGAATTAATGTATATGAATGAACTAAATGAAATCAGATTTGCCATGCTTGATTCAAAAGAAGTATTTATGATCTATGATAATTCAATTGAAACAAAACCATTATGTGCAGTCAGATTTTATGATACTCATAATTACATAACAGAAAAAGCTGTAACAAATATTGAAGTGTATACGGCTACAACTGTTTCTTATTACAATCAGAGTGAAGATGTCTTAAAATTAAATAATGAGCATCCACACTATTTTAAAGAAGTACCTGTAGTTTGTTATAAAAACAACGATGAAATGACAGGTGATTTCGAAAAAGTGTTAGATTTGGTAAATTGTTATGATTTGGCAGTTAGTGATACATCCAATTCATTAGAATACTTTGCAGATGCTTATTTGATTTTGACAGGTATGGATGGCACAGAGCAATCTGACATTGCTCAAATGAAAGAAAACAGAGTCATGTTGTTGAATGAAAAAGGCAAAGCAGATTGGTTAGTAAAAGGCACACAGAACATGGAAGTTGAAGCATTTAAAGACAGATTAAAAAATGATATTCATGCTATGTCAGCTATTCCAGATATCTCAGATTCTACATTTGGGAGTGCAACATCTGGTGAAAGTTTGAAATATAAATTATTTTCCCTCGAAAACTATGTTTCTATTAAAGAAAGAAACTTTAAAAGAAGTAACGAACAAAGAATTAAACTTATCACCAACATCTTAAATGTACAGGGTGGTCAATTCTTGTATACAGATATTGAGCAACACTTCTCAAGAAATTTACCTTCTAACTTAAATCATATTGCTGATACAGTTTCTAAATTGGTTGGGGTAGTCTCGCATGAAACATTATTATCTATGCTTCCAAATGTTGACCCTGCAAAAGAGATGGCAAGAATCGAAGCAGAAAAAGTTGATACGATGTATGAGAATTTCTCTGATGATGTTGAAACTGATATTGTAGAAGCTGAATAAAAATGGCTGACAAACAATATCGTAACTTAAATAATCAAGAATACTGGATTAAACGTGCAGAAGAAAGAACAGATAAACATTGGAAAAAACTTAAAAGTGTTGAAAAGGAATTAGCATCCCAATATAAAATTGCATTAGATGATGTTCGACAAATGGCATCTGATTTATATACACAGTATGCTACTGACAATAAATTGAGTTATCAAGATGCAATGAAGCAACTAACACAATCTGAAATTGATATTTATAAGACTAAATTGGCTAGAATGCTTCCACAAATTAGACAATCCAATGACCCTACATTAATTGCAGAATATGAGAAGTTGCAAAAATTGATTAGAGTAAATCGATTACAAGCATTGATGGGACAAATTGATGGAAGGTTATTGCAGATGGGTTTTGCTCAACAAATGACAATGGAATTGTGGTTGGCAGGACTCTATGAAATGAACTATTACCAATCAATTTATGCTCTACAAGTTGGTTTAGGGGTAGGGGTTTCATTTGAATTATTGAATGACGCTGTAGTTCAACAGGCTATCACAATGCCGTGGAGTGGCGATATGTTTAGTAGTAGGATTTGGGACAATAAAGATAAGCTAGTTAAGGAACTGAGACAAACTATCATCCAAGGCTTGATCAAAGGTGAGTCCGTACAACAAATGGCTAGACGTTTAAGAAATGAAATGGATTCTAATTATAAGAATGCTTTACGTTTAATTCGGACTGAAACAGCCTACACAATAAGCAAATCTACCAATGAAGGATATAAAAAAAGTAAAGTAGTAGACCAGTATTATATTATAGCAACATTAGATATGAAAACTTCAACTATTTGTAGAAAGAAAGACGGAAAAGTTTACAATGTTGAAGATTATGCAGTAGGGGTTACGGCTAGTCCGTTTCATCCAAATTGTCGTACTTGTGAAGCACCATATTTTGATAAAGATGACTTGAAAGGTTCTACAAGAATCGCAAGAGGTGAAGATGGCAAGAATTACAAAATTCCTGCTGATATGAATTATAATGACTGGTTCGACAAATATGTGAAGAAATAAAGTGTCCTTTTGTAAAGGATGCTTTTTTTAATTTGTTTAATAAGAATATCAAAAAACTTGAACTGACAGGGGTTAATTCAACTGTGAGGGCAGAAGTGGAGAGTATTAATTATGGAAAAAAAATTAATTGATGGTAAAGAAGTATGGGTAGATGAGAACGGCAACATTGTTGAGGATTATGTAGAAGAAGACAAAGATAAGCCAAAAACTTTTACTCAAGAAGAAGTAGATAAATTGATTCAAGCAGAAACAGATCGTAAAACTACAAAAGCACTTCAAACAGCACAAGAAAAGTGGAAGTTAGAATATGAAGCTAAACTTGAGCAAGAAAAAGATGAAGCTGAAAAGTTAGGTAAACTATCTGAATCTGAAAGATTACAACTTGAATTTGATAAGCAAAAAGAAACATTTGAAACAGAAAGAAAGCAATTTATCAGAGAAAAACTTGAACTACAAACAGTTAAAGAATTATCTGCATTAGGATTGCCAACAGATTTTAGTGGTTATGTGATGGCAGATACTGCTGACAAGATCAAAGAAAACATTGCATCATTCAAAGGTCAATGGGAATCGGCAATTGAGAAAGCTGTCAATGAGAAATTACAAGGAACTACACCTAAATCCGCAACTACGCAAGGTAAAACGATTACCAAAGAACAATTTGGAAAATTAGGATACAAAGAAAGAATGGAAATTCATGCAGAAGACCCTGCATTGTACGAGCAATTAAAAGGATAAAAAAAGTGTACTATTTAATGCTACCAAATAGATACAACCAAATAAATACACACAAAATAAAAAGGAAAATTTAAAGGAGCAATATTATTATGGCACAAACGAAAAAAGCAAATCTAATTAACCCAGAATTATTTGCAGATGCATTATCAGCAAAATTAGGGGATGCAATTAAATTATATCAATTGTCTTATGTACAAAGTTTTGAAGGTCAAGCAGGTTCAACTATCTCAGTGCCTAGCTATACATATGTTGGTGACGCTTCAGTTATTGGTGAAGGAGTTGCAATTGACCCTAAACTATTAAATCAAGGTTCTGTAGATGTTCAAGTTATCAAAGTTGGAGAAGGTTTCAATCTAACAGACGAAGCAGTTAATTCTGGATTTGGAGACCCAATTGGAGAAGCAGAAAAGCAATTACTAGCAAGTATTGCAGGTGGAATCGAGAAAAAAATGTTCGAAGCTCTAGCAAGCGCAACCCTTGTCAAAGCAGAATCTGGTGCAGTAGTAAATGGTGACGTTTACCTAAATGCTATGGAATTATTTGGTGAAGATCAAGATGGAGAAAGAACACTTCTTGTTAACCCTGCACAAATTGGTAATGTTCGTAAAGACCCTAACTTTGTAAATGGCAAATTATTCGAAGCAGATGTTGTAGTTTCTAATCGAGTACCAGCAGGTCAAGCATACATCGTTAAGCCAGAAGCTGTTGCATTGTATTTGAAGAAAGATGTAGAAGTAGAAACTGACAGAGACATTCTTGCTAAGGCAACTGTTATCACAGCAGATTCACATTTTGCTACTCATTTACGTGATGCTTCAAAAGCTATCAAAATTACTTTGACAATAGTTTAATTTAATAGATTAAGTGGGGTGGTTATTCACTTGAATAACACCCCTATTTTTTATAAGAAGGTGATAGGATGATTTTGCATTACAGATTGAAGCAACTTAAAGCTGAAAAAGAAGCAAAAGAATTAGCAGAACAAGAAGCTGAAAAACAAGCGCAAGCAGAATTGGATGAAGAAAAAGAAGCACAGGTTGAAGAAGAAAAACAAACTACACCTAAAAAAGTAAATAAGAAAAAGTAGGTGAAGGCGCATGTATCCAGATTTAAGAATAAGAATACAAAATATATTAGATGTTACTGGTATGGAAATCTTATTAGATGAACTTATTAAAAATATGGTGAGTGCTGTAAGCACTTATTGTAATGTAGATTTTCTACCACCAGAATTAGAATTTATTGTAGTTGAATGCACAATAAGTCGATTTAATAGATTAGGCTCAGAAGGTTTAAGTCAAGAACAAATATCTTCTCTTGGAACTTCCTTTCAAACAGATATTTTCACACCATACAAACAGTACATGGATGCTTACAAATCCAAAAATAATAAAGTTAAGTTTTTGTAGGTGATAGCACAATGAAATTTAATAAAACAATGGATGTATTAGGTGAAGTACGAGTTGAGGATGGAATGGGTGGATGGACAGTTAGTAATGATGTTGTTGATTCTATCCAAGTATTTTCTACACCTGTAGAAGTTGAAATTATGTTGAAGGAATATGGTGTGGTTTCTACTACAGCCATGAAAATATTTACAAAGGATTATATTCCAAATGAGTTTGTACAACTACAAATGGATGAGATTACATACAAAATATTGCAGTACTCTGACTTTGAAAAAATTAGAATGCTTCTAGTGGAAGTCATTTAAATGGCTAAAATTAGAGGACTCAAAAAGTGGAACAAATGGATGGATAAGATACCAGATAGGGTTGGAAATCAGATAAAAGATGTTGTACAAGAATATGCCTACAAAATCGAAGCTGATGCAAAAAGGAATACACCTGTTGAAACGGGACATTTGAGAAGAAGCATTTCTACAGTATTTGACATATCGGGTAGAGGATACAAAGCCACCATTGGAACTTCAGTTCACTATGCGGTATACGTGGAATTTGGCACATCTGAGCAAGTAGCACAGCCATATTTATTTCCATCTTATCTGAAATATAAGCCAAAGTTTGAAGCAGAATTAAGACGAGTAATAAAAGGAATAGGTGATTAGGATGGCAATTGCTTCATTGGAATTACAAAAAGCTGTCTACACTACATTAAAAAATGGTAGTTATTCAGTTTATGAGATTGTCCCACCTAAGACACCTTTCCCTTATATCGTGATAGGTGATGAGATTCTCACAACTAGCAACACGAAAACAAATATAAGAACCGTACATAACATAACCGTTCACATTTGGTCAAAAGGAGATAGCAGTTCTGAAAGCAAAGTCATGAATGATTTTGTATCTCAAACACTTCTCAATGGCTTAGTGGTGAGTGGTTTTTTTGTGGATATGATTACTCTTGAAATGCAAACAACAATCAAAGAACAAAAGGTTGAGGACACCATTTTTCACGGGATTAATCAGCTTGAAATCACATTAACAAGAAAATAAATGAAAAGAGGTCAATATAGATGACACAAGTAAGAGGAATTGACGTTTTACTGATGGCTAATACAGGCACAGTGGAACTTCCTGTATGGACAAAAGTTGCAGGTCAGCGTGGAGCAAACTTGAATCGTAGTGCTGAGCAAATGGAAACTACTTCTAAGGATTCACAAGGTTGGAAAGAATTTGAAGCAGGATTTAAAGAGTGGAGCATTGAAGCTGAAGGACTGTTAGTTGCTGATGATGTTGCTTATGGCAAATTAGAAGATGCCTATATGAATGACACAAAAATCAAAGCACAAATTGCTATGCCAAATGGTGACAAATATGAAGGATTTTCAATCATTTCGGATTTCCCATTGGAATTTGCATATGACGATATGGCAACATTTAGTGTTAGCTTCACAGGTACAGGCGCACTTACTAAAATAACAGTTTAATAATATTTGGTAGCACTAAATATTACATTTTTAATTATAAAAAATAAGGTGGAATATAAAATGAAGAAAATTGTACAAGTTGAGATGGATAAAATGAGAAATTTAAAATATGGCATGAATGCGATGATCGAATTAGAAAAAGAAATGGGTAAATCATTAGCTTCAATGGATGAAGATGATTTCAGTATGGAAGACCTTAGAACTATGATTTATGTAGGACTGAAGTGGGAAGATAAAGAACTCACATATGAACAAGTTGGAGATTTGATGGACGAAGCTATTGGAAATCATGGTATGGAATACTTGGCTAAGAAAATGAGTGAAGCTATGCAGGGTTCATTTGGCAAGACCGCGATGCCCTCTAAAAAGTAACAACTACATAGATGAAGAGGAAATATTTAAATTGGTTGTAGGCACACTTAAATTATGCTCTGTGGCAGAATATGAATCTGTTATGGACGAAATGCAACCTTTTGAATTAGGACTATTAACTGATAATCATTTTGATGAACAACAACAACACTACGAGATGATTTCTTATGCCTTTAGAGTTGGATATATTTCAGCCAAAAAAGGTAAAGATATTCCACTATTCGATAAAAACAAAGGTGTAAATGTAGGAACGACAACAAAAGAAGAGAAGCAAAAAGGATTTGCAGAATTAGATGAAATATTTGGAGAGTAGCTTAATTGCTACTCTTTTTTTTAGTGAAAATTTAAAGGAAATGAGGTGAATATATGTCGCAACAAGAAATTATGGCTTCACTTGGTGCTGATATTAAAGACTTCAAGTTAGCGATGAAGCAGGTTCAATCTCAAATGAACGATGCAACCAAATCTATTAAAAAACAAATGACCAGTATGGAAAATGATGTTAGAAATAAGACTAATGGAATTGCTGACAACTTTGATGGTATGGGACACAGGATTAATGGTGCTCTGAGAAATATTGGAGGTATTATCAAAGGTACATTGTTGGCTTCCATTCCTGCTATAGTTCCTGCATTAGCAGTAGCAAGCGCAGGTGCTTTAGCTCTAGGTTCAACATTTGCAAGCGCAGGTGCTGGAGTCGTAGGATTTGGTGCAGTAGCTGTTGGCGTTTTAGGCGATGTTTTTACAGTATCAAAAGAATTGTCAGAAATACAAAAAGAGATTGATAGTGCTGAGACACCAGAAGCTAGAGCAATAGCTATGCAAAAACAAGCAGATGCTATGGCAAGTTTAAGCAGTCAACAAAAAATAGCCTTAACAGGATTGCAGGATTTTAAATCATTTTGGGGTGGATTCATTAAGCAATTCGAAGCGCCAGTTGTTAGTATCTTTACCGATTCATTAAAAGTTTTAGAACAAATAATATTAAAGATGCAACCTGCAATATCAGCGACAATGACTGCCGTAGGTGGATTGGTTGAGAAGCTAGGTCAAGGGTTGGAAAGTGAAGGAATGAAGAATTTCTTCACTTGGCTAGGTGAAACAGCAGGTAAAAATGTGACTAGTTTAGGTTTAATATTCGGAAATGTATTCATGGGTATTGCAAATTTATTAATGGCTTTTAGTCCATTGTCGATGCTTATGCAAGACGGTTTAGTTGGACTAACTCAGAGATTTCAAGAGTGGTCAGCAGGGTTAGCTAGTTCACAAGGTTTCCAAAACTTCATTAATTATGTAAAAGAAAATGCTCCACTTGTCTTAGGGATCATTGGTGGACTAGTCACATTTATTGGAAGTTTATTAGTAGCATTAGCACCATTGGGAAGTACTATTTTAAGTGTGGCACAATCATTTTTGTCATGGCTGAATAATTCAACACTTGTTCAAAGTGCATTAAATTTAATCAGTCAAGCAGGTACATACTTATTAAATAATTTAGGATTACTAAAAGGTATTATTATTGGTGTTGTCACTGCATTTGCAGGATTTAGCGTACTATCAGGCATTGTAAGTATGATAATAACAGCAATCACAGTATTCAATAATGTGAAAAAAGCGATTATGGCTGTAAGAACAGTATTTGCTTTACTAAATATTACAATGTTGATGAACCCATTTACATTAATAATCTTGGCAGTAATTGCAGTAGTCGCAATATTTGTAGTTTTATGGAAGAATTGGGATTCAGTTTCTAAATTCTTGGCTAATTCTTGGAAGTGGATAAAAAGTGTTGCTATGTCAGTATTCAATGGCATTAAGAATTTTTTGATATCACTTTTCCAAAGCATAGCATCGGTATCTAAATCAATTTGGAATGGTATTAAGAATTTCTTATCTGCATTATTTCAAGGCATTGCCAGTGTCTGTAAATCGGTATGGACTGGTATTAAGAATTTTCTATCATCTGTGATAAATGGCATAAGAAATATCATATCATCGGTATTCGGGGCAATAAAGAATATCATATCGAGAATCGTAAACGGTATAAAGAATACAATTCAGGATATTTGGAATAGTATAAAGTCAATAACTAGTTCGGTCTTCAATGGCATAAAAAGCGTGATTAGCTCAGTCTTTAACGCTTGCAAAAGCGTCATTAGCTCAGTGGTAGGTAGTATTAAGTCCAAAATTAGCTCTACATGGTCAGCCATCAAGTCTAAGACTAGTTCGGTTTTCGGGGCATTAACTAATTTAATGTCTAAACCAATCAGCAAAGCAAAAGATTTGATAAAGGGCATCATAGACAAGATCAAAGGTTTCTTCAGTGGAATGAAATTGAAGATACCTAAAATTAGTATGCCAAAAATGCCTAAATTTACGTTGACAGGAAAATTAGATTTAGTACCCCCTGGATTAAGTGTACCGAAGCTTGGGGTCAGTTGGCACCAATCTGGAGCAATTGTCAAAGGAACAAATGGTGGAACAATTGTAGGCATGGGTGAGAATGGTGGAGATGAAGCCATTGTGCCTTTGTCTAATAAATCTAGAATGAAACCATTTGCACAAGCAATTGCAGGAATGATGGGTGAAGAAGGCAATAGAAATGGTGGAGGGAACACTATCAATAACAATATTACCATCCATGCAACAATTCGAGAAGAAGCTGACATTAAAAAATTAACTAAAGAAATTAAGCGTGAAGAAAATAATATGAATAGAGCAGGAGGTGTGGTGGATTATGGCAATTAAGTTCAATGGTCAAGATTTACCAACATACATAAAAATAAACAGAGTAGCATTATCCATTATGCCACCTGTTGAACGAACTACTTTAAAGGTAGAAGGTAGAAATGGTGTTTATGATTTTGGTAACGCATTGGAAGAAAGAGAAATAGAAATAGATTTTACTATTATTGCAGAAAGTCAAGCAGATTTAAGAGTTAAGGCTAGAGCATTTGCCGAATATTTATATACAGAAGAAATGGCTAAACTAGTTGTATTAGATGAGCCAGATAAACACTACATGGCAAAAATAACAGGCGACTCAGAATTAGAAGAAATTTTAAGAGTAGGTCAAGGTTCTATCACATTTGTGGCAGAACCTTTTATTTATGGAGAAGAACTTGTTTATGACTTTAATCCAACGACTACAGATGCGCTGTTAATTGGTAACAAAGGTGGAGTTGAAACGTACCCAGAGATCCATCTAGAGTTTACAGAGCCTACAAGCTCATTTGTAATTGCTACAGATAAAGAAATCATGATGTTTGGGCATCCATCAAGTGTAGAAAACATTGTCAAAGATACCAATCCAGTTGTTTTAAATGATGACATGACAGATACATTTGGGTGGACAACTGCTAACACTGTTGATGGTGGAGTTGTTTATGGCACATTTGAAAGTGTTGGACAATCATTTATCCAAAGAAGAAAAGACGTAGATGGAGTACTGACACCAGATTATGGTACAGGTAATCAATGGCACGGTGCTAGTGCAATCAAAGCATTACCTAATCCTATACAAGATTTCAAGATTAAAGCAAGAATCGGCATTGAAGGTACTAATCCTAAACAAGTTGGTAGGGTAGAAGTTTACTTGCTTGATATAAATGGTAAAAAGCTTGGAAAGATTACAATGGTTGATAATTCTGTTAATGGCTATTACAACAAAGCAGAAGCCAGAGTTGGAGATTTTTATGCAGGTGAAGACCATTATTTTGTTAACACATATGGTGAATACGCAGGTGCTTGGCAAGATTTTGGGTATGGGTATATGGAAATGGAAAGAATCGGGAACAAATGGAGGGCACATTTTTCCACCTTAACTGCAAATGGTCAAATCCATCAAAGAGGGTTGACTACTTATTTTGTAGATGTGAATAATATTGCGCCAGAAGAATTAGCACAGGTACAAATACATATAGGTGCTTATGGTACGCACACACCACAGAGTACACTTAAATTTTATGATTTAGAGGTACACTCATTTGACCCATTATTGGAAAACGAAGTTCCATTGATATTCAATACAGGAGATACCTTAGATATATATACCGAAACAGGTATGATTCATAAAAATGGTGAACCATTCTATAAGGATTTTGACCCTTCCAGTGGATTCATCAAATTTGAAAAAGGCATAAATGGAATAGCTGTCATGCCTGCAATTACGGAGCATGGAACAATTAAATTCAAAGAAAGGTGGCTGTAAATTTATGTTAACAATATTAGATACAAAACAAATAGCTGTGGGAATCTTATCAAATGATATGCCAAAAGCGTGTCCCTATTTTGAAGATAACCATTCAGAAGCACTTGAAAATTCTTTGAGTCTATATGAATTTACAGTACCTTCAAATCATCCTTCATCCTCTTTATTAGAGGTTGAGGGATATATTATTTATACAGATTTAGACAAGAAAAAACAATTATTTCAAATCAAAGAAATCATTCAGTCCAAAGAAGGCAAAGCAACTTTCAAAAAATTATACTGTGAAAATTCAGCAGTGTCGGATTTAAATGCTCATATCTCTAGACCTATTATTATGAACTCTTACACAATTGAACAAGCCATCGGATATGTATTGCAAAATACAGATTGGAAACTTGGTAGGGTAGATTTCATCGGAGTTAAGGATTTTATCATTGAAGAATATATAACTTCATTGGAAGCATTACACATGGTAATTAAAGAATATGGTGCTGAATTAGAATATGGAGTCATTTTCAATGGCACACAAATAACTGAAAAATACATCCATGTGTTAGATCAAAGAGGTCAGAACACTGGTAAGATGTTCACATATGAAAAAGATATAACGGGACTCGAAAAAATAGAAGATTCTAGAACACTTGTAACTGCATTAATTGGTGTAGGAAAAGGTGATACAGAAGGTACTTTACTTACTTTTGATTCTTATGTTCCACCAGAAAATAAAAGATACATTAAATCAAATGACTTCATTGCAGATATGGAAGCCTTTCAACAATTTAATAAAAATGGCAGGCATTTATTTGGTGTCTACAAAGATGAAGAAGCGACTACACAAATACAATTGTATAACAATACTCTTAAAAAATTAAAAGAATTATCTAAGCCAAAACTTACCTACAATGTGAATGTAGTATTGCTTGAAAAGATAACTGGATATTCCCATGAATCTGTAAGACTTGGCGACACAATCCGAATACAAGACAAATCATTTACCCCTATGATTGTTTTAGAAGCAAGAATTATGAAACTGGATAGAAGTGAAACTGACCCTTCAAATGATTCAGTAGTGTTGGGTGATTATATACCAATTCAAATTACATCTAATGCTATGATAAAAAAATTGCAAAGCAAAATAAATCAAAAAGAACAGTCTTGGAATCAAGCAATTTTAGATGCAAGACAAGCACAAAATACTGCTGATTCAGCACAGGCAAATATAGATGAAGTTGAAAATAATATAGTTTATAAAATCGAGATTTCATCATCTAAGGGAACAACATTTAGAAATGGCAACATTAATACGGTAATTACTGCAAAGGTATATAGAGGGAAAGACGATATAACAAGTACCATACCAAACTCTGGTTTCATCTGGAAAAAGTATAACAAAGATGGAGTCTTAGATTCAGTATGGACAGATGCAAATGCAGGAATAGGTAAGGCATTTGCTCTAGATAAAGATGATGTAGAACAAAAAGCAATATTTAAATGTGATATTGATATTTTAGAACAAATGCAATAAGTAATTGCATAAAAGGAGAAAAAAATATGAAGGGAAGGAAAAAGATGATGTTGAAGCTAGGAATTGGAACTACTTTAATTGGTGTTCCTTTGACGTTTCTTTTTGGTGCATGGAGTCCACTTTTTGCTGTACTTTTAGTGTTAATTGTATTAGATATCCTAACTGGAATAACCAAAGGATTTTATGATAAAGCGTTAAGAAGCAGAAATATGTCACAGGGTATGATTCGAAAAGCAATGATATTTGTTGTATTAATAATTGCCAATATGATTGATATAGCCATGTTTGCAGGAATGCCTGTAGCTAAATCAGCAGTATTGTCATTTTACATAGGAATGGAAGGCTTATCTATACTTGAAAATTTAGGACAGATGGATGTTCCATTACCATCATTTATTAAAAAATATTTATTAGTGTTAAAGGATAAGGGAAGCGATCTTGAAATTAAAAAAGTTAATGAGATTATTGTTACAAAAGAAAACAAAGAAGAAGTTAAACTTGAAACTCAGAATGATAATTTATTATAGATAGTGTTATGTAATAAATGAAACAAAAAAAGCCTTCCACTAAATAATTATTATTATTTTAATCATTTAGTGGAAGGCTTTTTTATTTGTATACTCTTCATTTTTTTGTGTTATAATACGAACATTAGTTCTAATTGGAGGGTATAAAATTATGAATGATAGAGGAACGAAAAAATGGACATCAATCATGATGCCAGAACAAATCGAGATGCTTAAACAATACTGGAAAGAGCAAGAATATAAAGAAAAGCCAATTCTAGATGAACAAGAAATCAATGATATTGGCATGAAAATTCATTGTGCTTTTCACAATGAATTAACAGTTGATATGAAGTACTTTGCAAACCATGATTTCCATAACGTAAAAGGAAAATTGTTAAAAATCAACCCATTAAATAAAAATGTACATTTGGAAAATGCAGATGAAACTACAACAATCCCATTTGATGATATAATTGAATTAAATGTTTTATAGTTTTTGGTTATTGTAGGGAGTGAAATTATTTGAAAAAGAAAACTACACAAAGTCTTGTTTACTTGTTTGAGATTTCATTATTCTTATTTGTAGTAATGTGTGCATATTCAAAATTTGAATATGGTTCATTCTTTGCATGGCATAATGAAATATTAACTTTTCAATTTATAGCCGACTTAGGAGCAATTTATGTTGGATATCAACTATTAATATATACATTTATTTCATTAAGTGATGCAAGCAAGAATGATGCTCTATTACAGATTAAATCAATGATTAAAATGATAATACATTACTCTTCACATGGACAAACTTTTGAAGAAATTCAGGGTAAACTTAATGAATTATTGTATGTTAAAGAAGGGTACTACATGTTAAATAAGAATGACACTCAACGACTAAAAGAAATGGAAACTCTAATAAGAAAGTATGAAAATAATGAATTGGATCTAGATTCATTTCACTTTTGGCTTGAAAGGCAACTAATTTTAGTGGAACATGATAATGAGTATAATAATTTACTGTGGAGAAATTCAATTCTTCTTAGAATTTTTAAGTAGTTGAGAAGTAGGGCAAAACGTTTATAAAGTGAAAAGAAAGAAAATTATTATTGGCTTTTACAAGGGATAATTGAAATGTACTCAATTGAAAAAGGGGAGTTATATGGAATTTATATTTTTGATACCTATTGTAACATTAATAATTATTAGTTTAAAGTTTTGGCTCGATGCCCACGAAAAGAAAATAATAAGAGAGCAAATAACTGGTTTAGCTAACAATACTCTAGAACTGACACCCGAAGAATATTTTGAAATGAGAAATAGAAGTTTTGGTGGTAGAGGGAAACCTAAATATACGAATAATTATAATTTTGCAGGAGTGTACATATTACATAATAAATCTAAAGATTTGTTTTACATAGGGCAAGGAAAACAAGTTTTAAATCGAGTGAACAGTCATTTTACAGGTAAAGGTAATGGAGATGTATATGCTGATTACAAGTACGGGGATAATTGGACAATTAAGATGATTACCCTCGAAAATAGCGGTTTTAATTCGTTAAATGCACTAGAAAGACATACAATTACAACCTATGATTCTTATAACAACGGTTATAACAGAACAAGGGGAAATAAATAGATTTATCTTTAGTTTTTGAGATGTAAGGGGCTGATAAAATTTGGAATGGGAAATACCTCCACATGCTACTCATAAAAAGTATAAATTAGTGGCAACGGAAAAAATAAATGGGGAAATTTATCTTACTTTTCTTGGTGAAGTTGAGACATATTTTTGCAGTTTAAATGATGTAGAAAATTACAGTAAAGATTTTCAGGAATATGTTTTGGATTTGCTACCCAAAATTTTATCTGGTGTTTATGATATAAGTTTAATTCCTGAATCTTAACAAATAACCTTTATATGATGGCGGTGTGTTTAAATATAAACACCCTCCCCTGCACATTAAAACTGTGTGGGGATTTTTTTGTCTTAGCTTAGATTATCTTTTATTTTTAAAACTACCCCTGCTAAATCCCTGTATATTTTCCTTCCGAAAACCTCAAAACTTTCCAACCTTTACTTTTTAAATACTTATCTTTTTCCCTGTCATGCTTTTTCTGTTCTGGTGTAGAATGATAAGCTTTACCGTCACACTCAATGGCAAGCATAGAACTAGGGAAAGCTAGATCAATACGATACTTCCCCTGTCTATATTGTGGTGTAGCATGTAAGTCATGTTGTAAGAGTCCGTTATATACCCGTTTTTCTATTGGTGATTCGCATTTATTTATATCTGGAATGTATGTTGTTTCTTCTTGAGGGTGCTTGAAACGAACAGCAATTATTACTCCAAACAACAGCAAGCCGAAAAACACCATATACTCAATAATTTTTATGTCGATGGCAATACACCTCACGTATTTCAAGATAGTATTGTCAAAAAAACGAATTTTAATAATTTCAGCTTATTCATCATCAAAAGTATAAAGGTCATCCACTTTACGATTTAATAATTCAGCTAAAATAAAAGCTTTATCAATTGGTATTAAACTATGATCAGTTTCATAATTCCTTAATTGTTTTACACTAACATTTAATTTTAAAGCAACAAACTTCTTTTTTAATCCACTATTTATAATTAATTCTTCAATATTAGACTTCAATTGAATTTCCATGTCATCACCTAGTTTAAATAATTCAACAAACATTATAAATATCCTTCTTGGAAATTAAATTACCTAGTACAGGCAATTTAATTTCTTGTCTACATACAATTATATTACAAGCGCATAGGCAAATGAATATTCACTAGCACATTCTAGCACATTTCAACTTTCAAATTCGCCCACTCATTCCCTTCACTACGCTCTTTCCATTCCTTTATGATACGGAAATAATATACTTGTACACATACTCTTAACTTATGATACTACTAACACTTGAATATTCATATTGCTCTTCATGGCTTGAATAAAAGAATGAATACAGGAAGGAAGGTTACATCATGAGTGGAAGTACATTAATATTTGGGTGGTTTGGATTTATATTTATGACAGTATTTGGAGTTGTTTTAGTAGGTTTGTCTTATCTAGATAAAAAAGAAAAGATTAAGGTGAAAAAACACTATCTGTATATCTTTACGGGGGCAATAATTGCAGGTGGAGCATGGTATTTATTTGATAAAGTGAGTAAATTATTCTTTTTTTAAGGAGTGAAAATAATGATCCTTGAATCAGTTGGAATTTCACTGGGAGTATGTTCATTGTTATTAGCATCGGTTAGGATATCTGGAAAAGAAGAAAGCAAAATAAGTCATACCTTCAACAATATAAACTACAAAGTCAAAGACCACACACCTTCTATCCTCAAAACAATTAAGAAAGAATCGTTTACTGAATATGTTTACAATGTGCCATATGGATTAATTGATGATCCTAAACTACAACCAATATTACAAAAGACATTGGATAAGCCTACACAAGTTTATTTTGACGGTAAATTGCATGTAAGAGTATATAAACACAAATTAGAAAAGAGCTACCCATACAATTTATTTGAGTCTAAGGGTGGATGGACTATTCCAGTTGGTATGAGCCAAGAAGGTGTTATATATCATAATTTTGATAAAATCCCTCACATGACTATTGCAGGTGCTACGACTTGGGGAAAAACCGTATTTATGAAATCACTTATGACACATTTAATTGAGAATAATCCTAATGGGGTGGAGTTTTATATACTTGATTTAAAGGGCGGTTTAGCGTTTCATCGTTATTCCAATCTAAAACAGGTGAAGGTGGTAGCAGGGGATTATAAGGAGTCATCTGATGCATTGTCAATGGTTGAAAAGGCTATTAAGCAAGATATGAAAGACTTTAAAAAGATTTATGCAGAAAATGCAAAAGAAGCCAAGATGCCGACACGTAAATTTATTATCATTGATGAAGCAGGGGAATTAATGACCAATAAAAGTATGTCAGATGATGATAAATTGTACACTAAAAATTGTCAAAGGATACTCAGTTATATTGCAAGAGTATCGGGGCAATTAGGCTATAAATTAATATTTGCTACCCAATATCCAACAGCAGAAATATTAGATAACCAGATTAAAGCTAACTCTTTGGCAAAAGTTTCATTTAAATTAAGTACATCTATTCAGAGTGGAGTGGCAATAGATCAAAGTGGTGCTGAAAAATTAGAATATGCAGGTCAGGCGATATATAAAACGGTTAAGGATACTATTGTTCAAACACCATATATAAGCAATAAAGATATGTGGGAAAGACTAAAGGGGTGGGAAAATGTTAGTGCAACAAGTGAAGAAGAACCAGAGACACGAAAAGATACTGTTACATTTGGATAAGTTTAATTTTGCTACACGCAAACAATTACAAGTGATGGAGAATTTAGCAGGTGATAGAAATGCACATCGAATATTAAATGAGATGGAAAAAGATAAATTGTTATTGAGTTATCGCATGGAACAAAAAATATATTATATGAGTAATAGGGGAAAAGAAAGAATTGGTTCAAATCAAGGTGATTTAAAGAAAGGTCAAATTAAACATACACTAATGAGAAATGACTTATATATTAAATTGGGGATGCCCAATGATTGGAAAAATGAGAAGCCTGTAACTTGGGGAGAAAATAGAATTGTTCCAGATGCAACATATAGAAAGAATGGTGAATTTCATTTTGTTGAGATTGATAATTTGCAAACAATGCGTACAAATATAGATAAAATCAAAAAGTATAAGGAATTAAGCAACGTGATATTTGATCAGTTCAAGCATCATCCTACGATTATTTGGTATACGTTGTCAGATATTCGTAAAAGCAAATTAGAGTCGGAATGTAAAAAACATGGAATTAAATTTAAAATTGGGTAAAGCCTTACACAAAATGTGTAGGGTGTTTTTTTGTTTGGGTGGTTTTAAAGATGTTAAGAAAGTCTCCTTTATAATAGGTAGAAAGTTCAACCAACTTCTATACTACATATAAATAAACAAATCATAACCCCTATGGTATATTTTGCTCATTATAAAAAGTGGTAAAAAATACATAATATAGATATAATTAAGCAGGACTATTTAATTATATGTCAAATTATGTGGAAAAAGGGGATTTAAAAATGGAGGAAGAATTTGTAGACAATAGTAATAATTATTTGGAAAAGAATCTTATCGCTATGACACTTATGACAGTTGGTTGGATAATTGTTATCTGTGGTTTAATATTTGGTTTTATTTTTTCTAGTGTAGATACTGCTTATGGAAAGGAATTAATATTTTCTACATTTTTTATTTGGTTATCAGGTGGACTTGTATCGGGAATATTTTTAGTAGGATTAGGTGAACTCATTAAACAAGTATATTATCTGAATGTCAGAATGAAAAATGAAGGTTATGAATTAATTAAACAACCTGCAAATAATGACAAGGTTTCATAAAGCCGTTTTTAAACTTGTTTAAAAGGTGGAAAAGGAAATAGAGATTGTTTAAAACAGGTTTAAAATATACAGGATTAGGTAGTGTGAAAATCCTTGAGTAACCAAGAGGGATTTGATATAATAAATTTAATTACATAGAATAAACTCAGTTATATCAAGGCATTTCGCCATTTCTCACCCTTGAATTTAGGTAATTGTGATTCCGACCAACGAGGAAGTCATGATTGCTAGAGATACGGTACGATTAACCAAATAGATGGTTAATGAAGTATGTAATACGTAAGGGGTGGAATCATGTCAGTAGATGACCATAAGTCAAAAGAAATAATAGTAAAGTGCATGGTCGTAACTATAAGTGATACGCGTAACGATAGAACAGATAAAAGTGGAAAATTAATCGTTGAATTATTAGAAGAAGCCAATCATCAAGTTGAGATTATGGAAATCATCACCGATGAAAAAACGGCGATTAAACATATGATTGATGCTGGCCGGGAAAATCCGGATATCGATGTTATTTTAACTAATGGGGGAACAGGCATAGCTAATCGTGATATGACAATTGAAACCATTAAACCACTATTCGATAAAGAAATTCCAGGCTTTGGGGAACTGTTTCGTGCGCAAAGTTATGCAGATGATATAGGTTCAGCAGCCATGTTATCAAGAGCTATTGCAGGGGTATCAAATCATACTGCAATATTTTCGATGCCTGGCTCATCTGGAGCAGTGCGTTTAGCAATGGAAAGACTAATTTTACCAGAGCTTTCCCATGTGGTTCACGAAATAAAAAAAGATATTCAACCAAAATAATAACGCCTGATTGGGCGTTATTATTTTTATCTTACGACTAAAACATCACATTGCGCATAGCGTGTAATATTTTCAGATACACTACCGATGAAGAACCGTTCCACTGCATTCATACCAGTGGCACCACAGATAATTAAATCAGCTTGAAAGCTTGGAGCAATCTCCTTAGCAACTTTGACTTTCGGAGATCCATATTCAATGCATCTGACTATATCACTGACTCCGGCCGCCTTCGCTTTCGCCATATAACCATCAACAAGTTCCTGTGCATAATCTTCTGCTCTTTCTGCTAATGTCCTGTCATATGCTTCCGCTGTGGCGAATGTTCTAGAATCTACAACATGAGCTAAGATAAGCCTAGCATTATTTCGTTTAGCAATATCTAACGATTTTTTGAAAGCTATTTCAGAGGCATCTGATCCATCGACAGCGACAACAATATCTTTGTATTCAAAATCCATTTTTCAGTTCCCCCTTTCTTTTACTTATTATGTACCCTAATCTTAAAAAAGATAATCCATGGCTTAATTAATTAAATAAGGTGTTCTAAAACCATCGATTAAATGGAAAAAATTAAGGTACAATTGTAATCACTTTATGGACAAACTAATCATGGAGGTGATACTATTGGGAAAGAAACAAACACAAACATTGCGTGAAGATAAAAAAGGCATTGCGACTGTTCAGAACCAATTATTTGAGAGTTATCAGAGTGGTGTTGTAGAAGATCAATTGCACAATAATAAAGCTATCCATCACTACAATAACCGAAAGAGTTAAAAAGCTCTGATGCTTCCCAGATAGACCCAAAAAATCACTTTCAAGATGAAATATGATCCACCCATATAAAGTGGGTGGGTCAATTTCTGTGTTAATCCTATTTATATGAAAGCGTTTATTTTTTCATGTTCTAATTATTGTATTTTTGATACAATAAGAGTGCTCTTATTTAATCATAATTTATTAAAAAATAAAGAACCAAGCAGGGAGTGTGCACGGAATGAAAATTGGAGTTCCAAGAGAGATTAAAAATAATGAAAATAGAATAGCCATGACACCAGCCGGAGTATTAACGTTAAAAACAGCCGGACATGATGTGTTTGTCGAAACAGGTGCTGGTCTCGGTTCAGGGTTTATTGACGAACAATATCAGGAAGCAGGTGCGTATATTGTTGCAACTGCAAAAGAAGCCTGGGCTCAAGAAATGGTTATGAAAGTTAAAGAACCACTCCAAGAAGAATACGATTATTTTTATGAAGGTCTAATTTTATTTACATATCTACATTTGGCAGCAGAACCAAAATTAACGAAAGCACTTATCGATAAAAAGGTAATTGGTATTGCGTATGAAACAGTCCAACTAGAAAACAGATCACTTCCACTATTAACACCAATGAGTGAGGTTGCGGGACGTATGGCAGCACAAATTGGTGCACAGTTTTTAGAAAAGTCTAAAGGCGGAAAAGGCATACTTCTTGCTGGCATCCCTGGTGTACAGCGTGGAAAAGTAACCGTGATAGGTGGCGGTGTCGTTGGTACTAATGCTGCCAAAATAGCAATCGGCCTAGGAGCAGATGTAACAATTGTTGATCTTAGCCCTGAACGTTTAAGAGAGTTAGACGATATTTTTGGATCATCAATTAATACATTAATGTCTAATCCTTTGAATATAAAAGAAGCAGTTGCTGAATCTGATCTTGTAATAGGTGCAGTTCTAATTCCTGGTGCAAAAGCTCCACGACTGGTTACCGAAGAAATGGTAATGGATATGTCTGAGGGGTCTGTGATTGTGGACGTAGCAATCGATCAAGGTGGAATCTTTGAAACAACTGACCGAATTACGACGCACGATAATCCAACGTATACCAAACATGGTGTTCAACATTATGCAGTAGCAAATATGCCAGGAGCTGTTCCGCGGACATCTACAATTGGATTAACAAACGTAACAGTTCCTTATGCATTGCAGTTAGCAAACAAAGGTTATGTGAAAGCTTGTTTGGAAAATGTGGCTTTACGTAAAGGGATAAATACATTAGATGGATATGTAACTTATAAAGCAGTTGCTGAGTCACATGAACTTCATTATGATGAGGTTCAGGCATTATTACAGAAATAAATGCCAGACTGAAAACAAAGGGTCTAATTCATTAGAATTGGATCCTTTTTGTATATTTTAGGGTGTCAGAATTTTACTATTTGCCCTATGGAACGTATATACCGATGGATTGACAATGAACTTAGCTGGACATCAGGCTTACAGGAAAATAATTCATTTGACACATTATACTGTAACAATTATGATTACAGATGTGTTCCATTGTGTTCCATTGTGTTCCATTGTGTTCCATTTCTCTACTCACAGAAAGAAAGAGTTATTACACATCGGTTTAAGTAAATGGATTTAGAATCGAGTTTGGGACATCGTTCAGTACAATTTAGGAGGACAAATAATGAATAGTGATTTCACACTGGCCGTCCATAGTTTAACGTTCCTTTCACTGCTTCCGGATGGTATGTCATCAAGTAGTGCTATAGCAGAAAGCGCTTCTGTGCATCCAGTTCAAATTCGAAAGGTATTAGGTTTATTGCGTAAATACAACTATATAGAATCAAGAGAAGGGACTGGTGGTGGGTTTATATTTACCTCTAATCCTAGCGAAGTTACTCTTTGGGAAATATATAAGATTACGTCTGAAGGAGCATTACAGCCGAAATGCCCGGAAGTAAATGAGGATTGTGTTGTTGGAGCAAATATGGAAAGTGTGTTATTTTCTATTTTTCTAGGTGCTGAAGAACATCTGGGACAGTTTTTAGGCAAATACAACATTGAAGATATCGTGAATCTTGTAAAACAAAAACAAGAAAAACCTCCTGGTTAACATGGAGTTTGTTTCAAATGTAATATATCGTCTGAGATTATCTTAATATAGATACATTCAGCACCTTTTTCTGTTACAACTGTAACTATTATAGTTACAGTTGTAAATCATTCATTATATAAAAATTCGCTTTTGTAAAAGAATAGGCGAACTGAAAGTGTCAATTAGCAAGGAGGGGACATTTTGGCAACCGTACTACAATTGATTATCATAATTGGTGCATTATTCTTTGCAGTAAGTCGTTTTATGCCTGTTAAAGGGGTTTTGAATATAACCACTCAGGAAACAAAAAATAAGTTTACGGACAAAAGTATACAATTTATCGATGTGAGAACACCATATGATTATAGAATAGATCACCGTAAGCCATTTGAAAATGTTCCTTTGTCCATATTGGGGAACCGGTTGAACGAGCTTGATAAAAGTAAAGAAGTGGTAATTATTTGTCAAATAGGATTGAGAAGTATAAAGGCATCTAAAATCCTTAAGAAACAAGGATTTGAAAAAGTAAGGATTGTTAAAGGTGGCATGAGTACTTGGGTATGAGAAGGTATCTTAACTGTACGTAATAAGAGACTAAAAGTAGTAAAAGAAAGGTGAGAATTAAATGGAGAAATATCGTATTGATCAAAGCAAAGGAATGGAATTTGGTATTTATACACTAGGTGATCACTTACCAAATCCTTTAACGGGAGAGAGAATCTCTGCAGAACAACGCATTCATGAAATCATTGAATATGCTAAGCTAGCTGATCAGGCAGGCATCGACTTTTTTAGTGTAGGTGAAAGTCACCAGGAGTATTTTTCAACACAGGCGCATGCTGTTGTTCTCGCAGCAATTGCTCAGGCCACAGAAAAAATTAAAATTGCAAGTTCTTCTACGATTATTAGCACATCAGACCCTGTACGTGTATATGAGAATTTCGCTACGCTTGATTTGATTTCGAAGGGTCGTGCGGAGATTGTTGCTGGTCGCGCCTCACGAATTGGACTCTTTGATTTACTAGGCTATAATGTACGTGATTATGAAGAGTTGTATGAAGAAAAGTTTGAACTGTTGCAGAAGATTAATGAAGATGAAGTTGTGAACTGGAGTGGAGAATTCCGGGCACCATTAAACAATGCAAAGGTACTTCCGCGTCCACAAAATGGCTCGATGCCAATTTGGCGTGCGGTTGGTGGATCACCTGCTAGTGCAATGAAAGCGGGGAATGCTGGTGTTCCGATGTTTCTTGCTCATTTAGGTGGACCAGCTACTGCTTTTAAGCGGTCTATTGATGCTTATCGTGAGGCGGCGCAAAATAACGGTTTTGATCCTTCGGACCTGCCAATTGCAACTGCCGGATTTTTCTATGCTGCTGAAACATCACAGCAGGCTCTAAAAGACATGTATCCTCACATCAATGAAGGGATGAAGCGAACGAACGGGCAAGGTTTTCCGAAGCAGCACTTCGCACAGGGCGTAGATCCGCATAATGTCATGAATATCGGTAGTCCACAGGAAATTATTGAAAAAATTCTCTATCAGCATGAAGTGTTTGGCCACCAGCGTTATATTGCACAAATTGATTTCGGTGGTGTGCCATTTGATAGGTTAATGAAAAACATTGAACTGATTGGTACAGAAATTTTACCAGCAATAAAAAAATATACGGCAAAAAACTAGGAGGCAGAGAAAATGAAGATTATTGGATTATCTGGTTCAAAAATCGGATCAAAAACAAGAACTGCTATGAACTACACTGTTAAAGCTGTCACTGAAAAACATCCAGATGCACAAGTGACATTGATTGATTTAGCTGAATATGATGTTCAGTTCAGTGATGGACGTAATTTTATGGATTATGAAGGTGATACAAAATATGTTGCACAGAGAATTATGGAAGCTGATGCAATTATTATTGGGACACCTATTTTTCAGGCATCCATACCAGCTACATTGAAAAACATATTTGATTTACTTCCTGTAAACGCATTTCACGATAAAGTTGTTAGTATGTTTGTGACAGCTGGTTCAGCAAAGCATTACTTAATTGTAGAACAACAATTAAAACCTATTTTGGGTTATATGAAAGCACAAATTGTTCAGGCTTATGTATTTATCGAGGAAAAGGATTTCTATCGAAAAGAAATTACAAATGATGATGTCTTTTACCGTATCGATCGTTTAGTTGAAGATACAGTAGTATTAACGGAAACATATACGCAAATACGTGAAGCTAAAGAAGCAGAATACGGTTTTTAATAGAAAAATCGGTTAACAAACTGAGCCTATGGAATATGTCGTATAACTCCCATAATAAAATAAGCACTGCGCAAATACAGTGCTTATTGTCATAATTATATTTGGAAAATGCGGCTTACTGGCTATTCGATAATCCGTAATTCTTTAGGGGATTTTGTTAAAACTTCAGGACCTTTTTCCGTCATGAAAATCATATCCTCAATTCTCACTCCACCGATATTTGGAACATAAATACCTGGTTCGACCGTGTAGCACATACCTTCTTTAAGTGACAATTTATTTTGGTTATGCATAGAAGGATATTCGTGTGTTTCAAGACCTATCCCATGGCCAATTCGATGGGTAAAGTATTCACCATATCCTGCATCCTCAATATGTTTACGTGCTGCTAAATCCACTTGACCAACCGCAGTACCTATTTTTGAAATAGCAATTGCTTTTTGTTCAGCTTCTAATACGGTTTGATAGATCTTTTTTTGTTCATCATCGATGGATTTGTATGCGACAGTTCGTGTGATATCGGAACAATATCCTTCATAAATAACGCCTAAATCAAAGAGAACCATGTCACCTTTTTCAATTTTTTTTGTGTCGGGGTTTCCATGTGGTGAAGCGGTTTTCGCACCTGAAAGAGCCATTGTAGAAAATGACATACCCTGAATTCCCTTTTTCTTTAATTCGTATTCAATGGTTGCAATGATGTCAATCTCTCTTACGCCCTCATTTATCGCATTTATGCCAGTTTCTATACCGAAGTCAGCGAGATCTGCAGCTTGTTTCAGTATGGTGTATTCTTTTTTATTTTTAATTACGCGTAGATTTGCTAATGTTTCTTTTGCATCCTTAATAGCAGTATTGGGAAGAATAGAAGATACTGCGTTATAACGATCAATTGTCATTTGATCATACTCAATAGCAATTGATTGTGGAAACGTATCATTTTTTTGAAGGGCCTTTTTGAATAATTCCCATGGATCTTCATGATCATGGTAGCCAACTAATTCATACGACCATCCTGCAGCAAGAGCATCTTCTTTTTCCATATTTGGTAGAACTAAAATAGGATCATGGTCGGCCGATATATAAATAGCGATTACCCGCTCATGTGGATCTGTTAAGTAGTTACTCAAATAGTAAACATTTGCTTTAGATGTCACAAGCATGCTGTCTAAATTAGACGCTTTCATTTCTGTAAGTAGTGTATCGATTCGATTTGTCATTTCTTCACCTCATAAACATAGAATACCTCTAGTATAACAAAAAACGTATTGCTATTCATAAACTGAAAAAATGTTACAATTATAATTGGGAAATTAAAATTTTGAAACCTTTTCTCGTATGTATTCGTAATACGGAATGTAGGAAGTAATATATAGATGCAAAAGAGGTGAAGCTGTGGGTTTATTTTCAAATTTATTTAAGAAAAAGGAAGCCGATCGACCTGCACCAAAAGAGCGTGATGCATTAACAATTAAAGTTGGTGATATCATTACGTATGATTTACGAGATTTTGAAGTGGTAGGGAAAATCACATATCGTGATGGCAGTTATAAATGGTATGGATATCAATTGTTAGAAGGTCATGATACGATTTGGTTAGCCGCTGAAATGGATGATGAGCTTGAGCTTGGCATCTATGAAAAAGTTCAACTTCCTGTAAATAAACCTTTTCCAAAAGAGTTGGTTTACGATGGTAAGACATATTTCCTTCAGGAAGAAGGAAAAGCTGCCGTTACGGGAGAGGGAAGAAGTTCAAATCTACAGGGTTCAGAAACACATTATGCTGATTATAGCGACAGTGAGGACGAAAATTATCTTAGCGTTGAGTCATGGGGTACAGAGTTTGAGGTAAGCTGTGGTCATCCAATAGAAGCATATGAAATAAAAATATTAGCTGGATCAAATTAGAGGAGGAAATTGTATGTTTAAAATGTTTAAAAGAGTTTCAACGGTAGTAAGTTCCGAGTTAAATACATTATTAGATAAGGCAGAAGATCCTGTAAAAATGTTAGATCAGTTTATGCGTGATATGTCGGAGGATATTCGTGAGGTAGAAGGTGCAGTAGCAAAACAAATTGCAAATGAAAAAATGCTTAAGCGTAAATCAGACGATGCACAGGCAATGGTAGACAAAAGACAAAAACAAGCGGAAAAGGCGCTAAATGCAAATGATGAAGATCTTGCACGCCGCGCATTACAAGATAAAGGCGAACATGAAAAGCAAGCAACGTTACTCAAAGAATCATGGGAACGCGCTAAAAAGGATTCCGACAGTTTACGTGGGAAACTTGATGAAATGAAAAAAGAATATCAAGAAATGAAGCTGAAGCAAGATTCATTGAAAGCACGTGCAGAATCCGCTAAGACTCGCACGAAAATGAATCGAACAATGTCTTCGGTTGGTAATGATGATTCAAAAGCTGGTTTTGAACGTATGGAAGAAAAGGTTATGCGTTTTGAAGCAGAAGCAGAAACTAGTGAAGATCTTTCACAAGAGAGTCGTTCATTGGATGATGAATTCGAAGACTTAGAGGACAACGGTGTTGATGATGAACTTGCAGCCTTGAAAAAGAAAATGAACAAAGATAAAGAGTAACGAAAAGGTAAAGGGGGTAGTCTCTTTAGCAAAAGAGGCTACCCCTAATTTTCACGTTAAAAAGAATAGTAACGAAAGGGGGAATAATGGGTGAAAAAATGGAGTGTGCTTATTGGTTTCGTATTCATCATGATTATAGCTGCAGGATGTTCGTCCCCATTTTCAAATGACAGAGGCATACAAGAAGAAGTTGAAATTACCACAGATGATATTCCAGAAGAACCTAGTAAAGATGAAATTATAGATAAGATTAAAAATAATTCCAGTAATGAAATTGATGATGTTATTGAAGCGAATTTTCCATTAATGGATGTTGTTCAAGCTGATTCTAATAATGCTGAAATCTATGCCACTAAGCGTTTCGAGCTAAGTGAATTGGCTTCCGTTTTATCAGAAGTAATGGAACCAGATGAGAAAAGTGAAGTGAAAAACAATCAACAGATTTTTATTTATCCAGATGAATTTGTCACATTAAAAGTTAGCCCTGACGACAATGATGCTTTAATAATAGAAGTTGCTGACGATGAATTTGTACGCCGAAATTATGCACCAAGTTTTCTGGGTACATATTTTGCATTTAGACTCTTAGATAATGTTCTTGGTGTGAATGATTGGAATAGACGGAGATCACAAGAATGTAGATCAGGAAGTTGTTATGGCGGATATACTGGTGGAGGCTATGGAACACCTAACCGGGGGGATACATCATTTAGAGGTGGCGGACCTGGTTCAGGAAAATAAAAGGAGAGTGGAATAATGGGACCATATATTGCGACATTTGTTTATTTTGCAATTTCAGTTGTAATTGTATTAATCGGGTTATTTATTTTTGAAGTGATGACTAAGAAATATAAGGATCTAGAAGCAGTTCAAGAGGGAAATGTAGCCGTTTCTATGTCAATTGCAGGTAAAATTATTGGGATATGCATTATTTTAGCATTTGCAATTTATCACAGCAATGAAGTTTATGAGACGTTAATTTGGGGGATTTATGGTGTAGTGTTACAGATGATTGCTTATTTATTATTTGATCTATTCACCCGCAAATTCTCAGTGGAAGAACAGCTTTCCAAAAATAATATTGCAGTAGGAATTTTATCAATGGGTGTTTCAATCGGACTAGCATTTGTAATTGGGGCGTCTATATCATAAGTGAGGAAACCAAAAGCGGGCATTTGTCCGCTTTCTTCTGTTTATATAGTAGGGCATGGAGTGGTAAATATGAACGAGTTAGCAATTAGAAAGAGCAAAACAATATACTGGGCATCTGGTATTGTATCTATTTGTGGTATTATATTTGAAGTTTTGTTTGGAGCACTTGGTTCATACATATTAGGAGATGGTGTAAAGCAATATACATTAACCATTTCCTTATTTTTAACTGGAATGGGTATTGGAGCTAGTCTTAGTGAAAAGGTTATGAAAAATCTCATCTTGACCTTTGTTTGGATTGAGTTTGGTGTAGCTATTATTGGTGGATTTTCAAGCTTTACAATGTTTGGAATTACAGCATTTGCACCAGAGGGTACGGATGCCTTTTATTTATACTTTATTACACTTTTAGTTGGTGGATTAACGGGGATTGAACTGCCAATACTTATTCGGAAGGCTAATGAAATTGGCGTCGAACTTAGTAAAAGCACCGCGCGTGTTCTTTTTTCAGATTACGCTGGAGGGCTAGTTGGCGGCCTTTTATTTGTATTTTTATTACGTCCGCAATTTGGAATGGTAAAATCTGCGTTCCTGGTTGGTTGCATTAACCTTGCAGTTGCACTAACGATATTATGGTTATTTCGAAAAGAGATCAAAAACTTCGCAACACATGCGACGTTTGGAATCATCATTGGGTTACTGTTAATTATTGGTGTACTCTTCGGTGAAGCCGTGGCATTTACTTTTGAACAAAAACTCTATCAAGATCCAATCATACACATGGAGCAAAGTGCATATCAAAAGATAATACTGACTTATGATGATGGTGATACCAGACTCTATTTAGATGGATCTTTGCAATTTAGTTCAACTGATGAGTATCGATACCATGAGGTTCTTGTTCACCCAACGATGGCACAAGCAGAATCACACAAGAATGTCTTAATCCTGGGTGGTGGTGATGGTATTGCTGCAAAAGAAGTTTTGCAATATGATGAAGTTGAGGAAATAACCTTGGTTGATTTAGACCCAGCTGTTGTTGAGCTAGCTAGCTCTAATCGGCGGCTTCTAAAATTAAATGAAGGATCTCTCCAAAATGACAAAGTTGACGTCATTCATAAGGATGCTTTTCAGTATTTAGAGAACACAAAAGAATGGTATGATGCCATCATTGTGGATTTACCAGACCCTAACAATGAAAGCTTAAATAAATTGTATACCAAGGAGTTTTATTCGTTAATTCGGAATCATTTAAATCCTGGTGGAGCAACAATGATACAATCCACAAGCCCAGTGTTTGCAACCAAAGTTTATTGGACAATCTCTGAAACAGTAGGAGCTACAGGACTATATACTGAAAACTTACATGTTGATGTTCCAAGCTTTGGAAACTGGGGCTTTGTAATGGCGAGTCGAGAAGAAATTAACATCGAAAACTTATCAATTGACGTAGAAACTGAATTTTTAACAGGCGAAATGTTACTAGGTTTAACAAAGTTTGGAAAAGATGAGGATAGACAAATTGTGAATGAAGCTGGAGAGAATTTCACTTTAGTACCAAACACGTTAATTGATCCAAATTTAATTCGTTTGTATGAGAATGCATGGAAAAATTACTAAACGGGTAAAGCATATAGGTAGATGAAACTTTAGGCTGTTTTCTAAAAGTTTGTTGTTATTAAAAGAAAGAGTGTGACTGTATAGGAAAAAGATACTTATTAGCAGTGGAAATATGCGAGACTCCTGCTTAGAAGAGAAAGCTACGCAAGATCCCGGAAGCGGGGAACGAGTGTCTAGGCTCCTAGCGCCTATCTATTTGCTAGGCGCTGAGCAGTCGCCTTCGCTTTGCGTTAGAGCTGAGGAGGCTTGCGGCTTGCCCGTGGAAAGCGAGTATATTTCAACTGCGGCGTTAAAAACAACAATCTTTACTAAAAGAGCCAAATTTTAAAAGGAGAGATTATGTTGAAACTATCTTATCATGGACATTCAGTTGTCAAACTAGAGACAGATACACATACGATTTTAATTGATCCATTTATCTCAGGAAACGAGGCTTGTGATTTAGATGCTGATACGGTAAAGGCGGATGTGATTTTGCTTACACATGGACATAATGATCATGTTGGGGATACGATCCAAATAGCAAAAAACAACGATTCTTTGGTTGTAGCTCCTAATGAATTAGCTGGCTATTTGGGATCAAAAGGATTATACACTCATCCGATGCACATTGGTGGAGCGCATGAATTTGATTTTGGGAGAGTCAAATTCACACAAGCATTTCACGGGTCTGCATTTACTGAAGAAGACGGTTCAATGGTTTACACCGGAATGCCTGCTGGAATTTTGCTAACAGTTAACGGAAAAACAATCTATCATGTAGGTGACACTGGGTTGTTTTCAGATTTAAAATTAATCGGTGAAATGAATGACATTGATGTAGCATTTGTACCAATTGGTGACAATTTCACGATGGGGCCGGAAGACGCATTAATTGCTGTGGACTGGATAAAATCCAAAGTAGTTGTACCTGTTCATTACAATACATTCCCAGTGATCGAGCAAAATCCGGATGACTTTGCACGAAAGGTCAAGACTGGTGAAGGCAAGGCGATGAAGGTTGGGGAAATAATGGAATTATAAAAAAGGTAAGTGTGGGCGCATATGCTCACACTTATTTTTTTAAAATATAAATGTCATATCCCTCAGGCTTAAAGCAGTCTGACGCATTTTTTTTAATTGTAAAATCTTTAACAGATTCCTCAGTTTTAATAGCATCGCTAACACAAATCATACCTTTTGAACCTTTAAAATTCAACTTACCAAAAACATAAAAGTTTCCTTCCACCGTAATTTTAACTTTATTTTTAACAATCAAATCACCCGTAAAAGCAGCGCTACCATAAATAGTATATTCATTATGGCATTCTTCATGTTTCTTGTTTTTAAGCAAGGTATCAGCGAATTTTGTATTTCCTGTAAATTTACATTCTTCATCCATATCCCCAAGGGTAAAGCTATCTGGATTTTCTTCTAGATTTAAAACATACTCATCGTTTGTTGCTAAGGTTGTTTCGACAGTGAAATGTTGATTTGTAGAATTTGTTGTAGAAAGGTGTATGGATAAAGGTTCTTGTGTGTTCACCCCTATGATACAACTATTATTTATGGGTAAAGAATGGTCCCCATTTACGAAGTCTGAATCACCTTTGTTGATTAACTCTCCATATTCCTGAAAGCAGATCTCTGACTTTCCTTTATAATACTGATCACGAATTTCTGCCATTAATATATTCGTATTTTGTTGTAAGGAAATAGATCCGCTCGTTTTTTCTTCACTATTAACTAATTGAATGATAAATGTTGACAATAATACTATTAAGATAGCGAATATACTTAAAGAAGCCAGCACCTCGATAAGTGTAAGGCCTTTTTCACCTTTAAATTGTCTGAATTTCATCTTTTACACATCCAATTACATGGTATAATAGGTAAAAAGTCATAACATAGGAGTGAACTTTCTTGTATAACGAACACTATAATGTAGAAAGCAACGGGTTTACTCTTATTGAAATTATAGCATCAATTGCAATTCTGGGAATGGTTATTGCTGTTTTTCTTCCAATATTCCCACAAATCATGTCATGGAGTAACAAAACTGAACAGGAATTAGTGGCTGGAAATCTATTAGAACAGGCTATCTATGATATAAAACAGGATAAAACAATAGTTTCTAATTTAGAAGGAAAGCGTATACCAGATTGTCCCTTATCCTATCAAATTGAAACTAATCTGCCGAGATATAGTATAAATGGTGTATCTCATTCCGTAGTGGTTAATGTCTGTCAGACAGATGAAGAATCTAAACTAGGTTTATATCGTACAAAAATACAAATTAGTTCACCGAATGGGAAATCCAGTGAATCTTATACATATCTTCACGGTGATGCTAATGAATAGTTTTAAAAATGAACGTGGTGCAGCACTAGTTGTTACATTAATGGTTATTACGTTATTTCTTTTATTTATCCTCACACAGTTCTATCAGATTACGACTACAACTAAGCAGGTTAATACGGTTGAACATACTATTGATGCACGCTTGGTAGCTGAGATGGGGATAGACTTTTATCGTAGTCAAATAGACCAATACAAGAATCAGGAACCAATCAGGGATTATACTGCTGACTTGTTTACTAGTGTGCCGTTAGATGCCAGTAGAAAATTTTTAATCACGTTAACTGAAATATCATCAACTAATGATGAGATAAAAATTCAAATTGAAAGTACTGGAACAGCCTTTGGCAAGGAAAAAACAATCGAGGACGAATTAATTATCAATTTACCATAAGTAAATGGAGGTGTGGACAATGATTACACGAAAACGGCTTGGCGATTTATTACAGGATTCAAATATTATTACTACCTCACAATTAAATGAAACGTTAGAGAACAAAGACAGTGATCAGAAACTTGGCGACGCTTTACTAGATCGGGGGTATATCACCGAAAGACAATTGATAGAAGTATTGGAGTTTCAACTTGGAATCCCGCATGTTTCTTTATATAATTATCCAGTTAATGAACAAGTATTAGGTTATGTATCAAAAGAAATGGCTCAAAAAAGCTATATCATGCCGTTAAAAGTTCAAGGAAATGAATTAATGATTGCGATGAAGGATCCTATGGATTATTACGTTATTGATGACTTAGAAATGGCTACGGGTTATCGTATTTTACCAGTAATTGCTGCGAAAGATGATATCCTTTATGCGATAAATAAATATTATTTTAAGAATGAGACGGAGGAATTACAAGACAATCCTAACGAGAAGGATGAAGAAGCACCGGTTATCCGAATTCTCGACCAGCTCTTAACGACGGGGGTTCAGTTAAAAGCAAGTGATATTCATATCGATCCCCAAGAGTCAAATATGCTGATACGGTATCGTATTGATGGGAGATTACAAACAGAAAAGGTTTTACAAAAGCATATACAAAATCCATTAGTTGCCAGGATTAAAATTTTAGCTAATTTAAACATTACAGAAACAAGATTACCACAAGATGGAAGAATTAAAACGACAGTGGGGGTAAATCCAGTAGATTTGCGTATATCATGCTTACCAACTGTTTATGGAGAAAAGGTAGTTATCCGTATTCTGGATTTAAAAAATGCATTAATGCAGTTAAGCGAATTGAACTTTTCTGAAGAGAATTACAAGCGGTATTTAAACCTCATTGAACAGCCATCTGGACTCTTATTGTTGACTGGTCCAACCGGTTCTGGTAAGTCTTCTACTTTATATGCTTCTATCAATCATTTAAACAAAGAAAACGTGAACATCTTAACGATTGAAGATCCCGTTGAATTCCAATTGGAAGGGATTAACCAAGTTCAAGTAAATGATAAAGTTGGTTTGAATTTCGGAACTGGACTTAGATCTATGCTCAGACAGGATCCAAATATTATAATGATAGGTGAGATTCGTGATCAGGAAACTGCTGAGATTGCTATTCGTGCATCTATGACAGGCCATCTTGTATTTAGTACATTACACACAAATAGTGCGATTGACACGGTTCCAAGGTTAATTGACATGGGAATTGAGCCATACTTAGTTGTGAATTCTCTAACAGGAATAGTTGCTCAACGTCTCGTAAGAAAAATATGTCGGGATTGCAAAGCAGAACGAGAACCCGCAGATATGGAAAAAGAATTATTTCTGAAAAATGGAATGACAATTGAAAAGCTATACTATGGCAAAGGCTGCAGCAGCTGTCATCATCAAGGATACCGTGGTAGAGTCGCGGTACAGGAGGTTGTAGTTATAGATGATACGGTTAAAGGCATGTTATTAAACAACCAATCGTTATCGAAGGTTCGTTCTTATTTAAAGGATAACAACACAACTGTACTGCTTCAAGATGGATTAGCTAAAATGCAAAGTGGATTAACCACAATGGAAGAGATTATGCAAGTATCGATTAGCATTTAGGGGGCTTATCTTATGAAAGAAAAATTTGATGAATGGTTAACAAATGCATATCATAAAAAAGCTTCGGATGTTCACTTAACCATTGGTAAGCCTCCAATTTTTCGGGTGAATGGAATATTAGAAGAGCAAGAACAAGAGGCTCTTAAACCTTCCAATACCTTTCAAATAGTAAAGGAAATTACTTCCGATGAATCTTGGAAGCAATTAGAAAGTAACCGTGATTTGGATTTCACCTATGGTATAAATGGTGTTTCAAGGTTTCGTATTAATACGTTTTTTCAACGCGGGCAATTGTCATTAGCCATACGGATTGTACCTAGAATAATCCCAACAATTGAGGATTTAGCTTTACCCCAGGTTGTAAAACAGCTTGTCCAATCGCCCCAAGGACTGATTTTAATAACAGGGCCGACTGGCAGTGGTAAGAGTACAACACTTGCTGCGCTGTTAGACTATATGAATAAAACAATGCAAAAGCATATCATTACGCTTGAAGACCCAATTGAATATATGCACACACATAATAAATGTGTGATTGATCAGAGAGAAATTGGGTTTGATACGAATAGTTTTGCGAATGGACTTCGATCAAGTTTACGTCAGGATCCAGATGTTATATTAGTTGGTGAAATGCGCGACATGGAGACTATATCTACTGCTATTACAGCGGCAGAGACAGGACATTTGGTGCTGGGAACTTTACATACTACTGATGCTATCTCTACAATCGAACGAATAATTGATGTGTTTCCCTCCAATCAGCAAACGCAAATCCAGATTCAGTTGTCATCATTATTAAAAGCGGTAATTTCGCAACGACTATTTGTTACAAAGGATCATACAAAACGAGTAGTGGCAACCGAAGTACTTGTGAATAACTCTGCGGTGAAAAACTTAATTCGAAATGAAAAGCTACACCAGGTCCAAAATGTTTTGCAAACATCAATAGACCGAGGCATGCATACATTGGAAATGGATTTGAAGCGTTTGCTACAGGAAGGCCACGTTACATATGAATGTATAGCCCCCTTTTTGCAGGAAAGGAATTTTTAATCGATGAATTATCAATACATAGGGAGAAGAATCTCAGGTCAAAAGATCAATGGGAAAATAGAGGCTGATTCCAAACAGGAGGCTATACAAGTTTTGGAAAAGGAAAGCTATATCATCATTGATATTGTTGAAACAAAGCCCTGGAATAAAGATATTATTTTAAACAAAAAGGTGAAAAATAAAGACTTTGTCATTTTTTTAAGGCAATATTCTACGTTAATCCGGGCTGGAATCTCCATTTCGGATGCAACGAAGACAATGGTAAAACAAACGGGTAATTACGCTTTACAGCATGCATTGTCAGCTATTGATAAACAGCTGGAAAATGGACAATCTTTATCATCTGCAGCTGGTCAACACTCAAAGGTATTCCCGAGTCTCTTAATCAACATGATCTATGCGGGTGAAGCTAGCGGTAAACTGGATGAAATCTTAAATCAAATGGCTGATTACTATGAAAAGGAGTATCGGAATAAACAAAAGGTTGTGTCAGCATTAATCTATCCCAGTGTAGTTGGTGTCATAACACTTTTATTGAGTATGTTCTTACTTGTATTCGTTGTTCCGCAATTTGTTGGTATGTTTCGTACCTTTGATGAGAGTATACCTTCATTCACCCAATTTATTTTAACGTTAAGTAACTTTGTTGCTGCGTATTGGTGGATTTTATTGTTACTAGTTATAGCAATGATTCTGTTGTATAAATATTTTATACAGTTTGATAAACTTGCATATCGAATAGATAGTGTAAAGATGAAATTCCCGTTTCTGGGTATTTTGATTCATAAAGGTGTGTTAGTTCGAATGTTGCAGACGCTTAGCACACTTTTTAATAGCTCTGTTCCAATTATTCAATCGATGGAGATTACAGAAAGAGTAGTGGATAATCGGGTCATGCAGAAGGTATTAACAAAATCTCGTGAATCCTTAGAAATAGGGGAGTCTTTAACAAAGCCAATGAAGGATCACTGGGCATTTCCAGCGCTTGTCGTGCAAATGATCCAAATCGGTGAAAAAACAGGTACATTGGATTATATGTTGATGAAAGCGGCAGAATTTTATGAAGAAGAGGTAGAACAATTATCTAATAGAATCAAAGTTTTAATCGAACCGCTCATGATTATTGTGCTTACAGTTATTGTCGGAAGTATTGTCGCAGCAGTCGTTATACCAATGTTTTCACTTTTCGAAAATATCCAATGAAACTTGAATTTTTTAGTAGAAAAGGTAGATATTAGTTAAATGATAGACTATAATAATAGTGAGACTAAAGTAGGATACGATGAAAGATCACCTATAGTTAGGGCACTTGGGTAATCTGGAGTTAGTAGTGCAACCGACAGACTAGGTCCATGTAATCATTTATCTATTAGGGGTGGGGTTAAGATGTTTGAACGGTTTAAGATAAAGATAAAGAGAGAAGAAGGTTTTACACTTGTGGAGCTTTTAGCAGTTATAGCAATTTTAGGTATTATTGTAGCTATTGCCGTACCGACTATTGGTGGGGTTATTGGAGATGCAGAAGCAGATGCTAAAGAAGCAAATGCTGAGTTGTTTGAGAATGCTGCTAAGTTAGCAGATGTATCCGAGGGTGCCGGAGCAACATCATTCACACTTGAAAAGCTTGTAGAGTTAGGTTATCTGGAAGAGGTTCCTGAGGATTATTCTGGTAGTGAAACTGTAGACAAAGTGGATGACGTGTGGAATTTCGGGACAACTACAACTCAATAGGTGGCTGATCTAAAGAAGCGTATAAATCAATAAAATAAATTCAACGCCTTGCATCAATCTGTTGCAAGGCGTTTTCTTCCATTGCAGAATGTAGTAGTCATATAAGGAGTAACTCTTATGGAAATCGCATTAACTATATTATTTTTTCTTCTAGGACTCATCTTTGGTTCATTCTTCAATGTCGTTGGTTTACGCCTCCCGCAGAATAAACCCTTCGCAAATGATCGGTCGTGTTGTCCTTCCTGTAATCATAGACTTGCTTGGTATGAATTAGTTCCAGTTCTATCTTTTTCAATGCAACTTGGCAAATGTCGACATTGTAAAATTAAAATTTCTCCTATTTACCCAATAGGAGAACTAACGACTGGCTTATTTTTTGCATTATGCTATGTGGAAGTTGGGCTTGAACTTGAATTAATTACAGCATTATTACTCGTTTCTATGTTAATGATTATCTTTGTATCCGATATAATCTATATGGTGATACCGAATAAGGTTCTCCTTTTCTTTTTCCCGTTATTTATTAGTGTGCGTATAATACAACCATTAGATCCATGGCATACCTCGTTAACTGGAGCAATTACAGGAATCGGAATCACAGCTATCATTATCCTTGTCAGTAAGGGTGGTATGGGCGCTGGGGATATGAAGTTGTTCGGTGTACTGGGTATTGTATTGGGGCTCAAACATATTTTACTTGTTTTCTTTCTCTCCACAATGATGGGAGCGGTAGTGGGCAGTATATTACTACTTTCCAAACTAATTGACCGAAAACAACCGATTCCATTTGGTCCGTACATTGTTGTAGCAGGAATTATAGCATATTTTCACGGTGATTCTATCATTGATTGGTACGTTCGATTATACATATAGGCAGGTGTTAGCATGGGGTTAGGAAATAGTGGTAGAGTGAACATTGTCATTACAAATCGGGTACTACGATATTCCTATCACAAAAGTAAATCCGTGGATAGTCTTGTTACTCATGGGGAAATAGAACTGCCTGAAAGAACGATTGAGGATGGCGCAATTACGAATAAACCCGCTCTACTTGAATTAATTAACAAGCTAGTTCAGACACAGAAATGGAAACGAAAAAAGTTATTTTTTTGTGTACCAGATGACACAGTTGTGATACGTCAAATGACTGTTCCTTCTGCTCTCATGGGAAACGAAATAAAAGGGTATGTGGAAACACAAATAGGTAATAGTTTCTATCTTCCATTTAAAAATCCAGCAATTGATATCGAGCTACTAGGTACTGATAAAGATAATCAGAATATCTTGTTATTTGCCTATCCAAAAGACAAGCTTAATGCGTTTATTTCTGTATTTACAGAGGTTGGCTTAAAGCCAGAAGCGGCCGATCTTACTTCATTATCTGTTTATCGATATTATTATTCACAGGAACAAAATAAGGACGATGATGTTCTACTCATACATTGGAACAATGATTTGTTAGTGATAACTGCGTTTAACCAACATAAAGCAATTTTTACAAGATATAGGAAATTAGATACGTTTAATCAGACACTAGATGAGCTCACAGCTAAACAAATTATTGATGAACAAACATTAGAGGTTACCCGAATTATTGATTTTTACCAATATAATATAAGAAACGATAAATCCAGTATTACAAAATTATTGATATCTGGAGACTTCCCTTACTTAAAACAAGTGAAAAATGAACTTCTAAATAAGGTTACCATTACTGTTTCTCTAGTTGACGAAATAAATAAAACCCAAGATACACCTGCAAAATATACAGATGTTCTTGGATTGGCTTTGAAACAAGATACATAGAAAGGGGAGCAAATAATGAATACAGAAATAAACCTTCTAGAAAAACAACCAAATAAATTTGCCCCATTTCTAAAGGTTGGAATTGTTTTTATTATTCTCGCCTTATGTATTTTAGTTTTACTATTAATTCAAAGAAATAATTATCAAGCTCAGATAGAAACGCAGTCAAATAAGCTTGAGCAATTGGAAAGCGCACTCAAGAAACGTCAAGAAAACATAGTGGGTGAACAAAGGCAAAAGCGGTTGAATGCGGACATACAATCAATCAAATTAACAAGTATACCGCACGTAGACGTTTACAAAGCTATTGTTGGATTACTGCCGGAGGCCGAGCACCTGTTTACGTACGAAAGTGCTGATGCAAATCAAATTATCGTTGGAGCTCAATTTAAAACACTTCCCGAAGTTGCTACATATGTTTCTACCCTATTGGAACAGAACTATATTACAGGAACAGAATTAACAAGTGTCAGTCAAATTGAATCTGAATACCAAGCTACTGTAACCGTAAGTATTGATGCTGATATTTTGGTAAAGGAGTTTGATGGCAGTAATGAATAGATCTTTGTCAAAGCAAACTGTGTATCGTATGATTATTCTTATTATCAGTGCAGCCATAATTTATTTCATTTTGTATGCGACATTAATTAAACCAATGAAAACTGAGTTGGAATCAACGAAGAACAGTGTGGCTTTGTTTCAACAACAAGTGGATAAGATCGGCACTCAATCAACTAGTGAAAATAATTCAAGTGATCAAGCAATAGAAACCATTCCAATTGGAGAACGACCTGATGAAATTCTCTTCTCTATTGCGGAAATTGCTTCAAATGCAGGAATTTCTGTAAATCTGATTGAATCGGGTTTAATAAAAGAGAACACGGAATCCATCAAATTACCAGAAGGAATTGAGCAAACTGGATTCACTATTGAAGCCACTTCAACAACCATAGAAAATACAAATGCATTTTTGTCTTCCCTTAAAAATACTAAACGTCTTTTTATTGTGGACAAATTAACAGTAAGCGAATCAGAAAATGAGGTTTCACTTATTGTTTCCTTTCATGCATATCATGCATACCAAACAGATTGAGCAAAAGC
The DNA here is from genome assembly GCF_057836705.1 of Virgibacillus carmonensis. Taxonomy (NCBI): domain Bacteria; kingdom Bacillati; phylum Bacillota; class Bacilli; order Caryophanales; family Bacillaceae; genus Virgibacillus; species Virgibacillus carmonensis. The sequence goes on from NZ_JBYQFJ010000004.1 coordinate 107,414, forward strand.
GAAGGTGCAGTGACCTTCGCGGTCTGTTTCTAATAGCCCTAGGGAAGTATAAAAATTACTTATTTGTTTCCGGCTTGATGTTTTTAAAAGCTAAATAGGCGGCGATTAGTGCTAATATGGACAGTAAGCTAACTAACCAAGTCATATCCTGTTTCATTAATAATGCGATAGCAGGAGGGCCACCAGCCACACCAACAAAGCGTGCTGAACTGTAGATGGAGGTAATGGTTCCCCTCACTTCTTTTTTGATACTTTCTGTTATCAAAGCATCCATACAAGGTAGTACAGCCCCTATCCCTACCCCACAAATAAGAAAGACAATTATTAAGTAAATAAACTGATCTGAAAAACGCATGGCTACCACCGCACCTCCAGCTACCAAAATTCCAACAAACGTAATCCATTTCATCAAAACTAAATTGTCTTTTATTTTTTTACCAGCTACGAATGAAGCTAAACATAATGCAGCAAGTGGAATAGCAAGATATAATCCTTTTTTAATTCCTTTAAAGTTATAAACCTCTTCCAAAATACTGGAAAGGTAAAAAAGAATTCCAAACAAAATAAACATTAATATAGCACCAATGACAAAAATGGAGAGAAGCCAACGTTTATGCTCCTTAAACACATCTTTCGTATTTTGTTTAAAGTCCTTAAATTTCGGTCCCTTTTGTTCATCTTTCGGTTTTTTAACCAAAAAAAAGATAAGCACTATGGATATCAGACAAAATATAGGAATCGAAAAGAACGGCAAAAACCATATTATACCTGCTAGTACAGCACCAAGAATGGGGCTCAATACTTTTCCAAACGTATTAGAGGTTTCAATGATACCCAACGTAGAACTGATATCTTTATCTTTTTGGAACATATCTCCGACCAGAGGTAACACAATTGGAGCGGTTCCTGAGGCTCCCACGCCCTGAAGAATCCTCCCTATCAGTATATACATAAAAGGATCGCTTGTTTTCCATGAGGCCCATCCAGCTATTAAAGCTCCGAATGCAGCTATAATTAAAGAGGGAATAATGATGTTCTTTCTTCCAAATCGATCGGACAGAAAGCCTGCTATTGGGATAAGAAAAATGCCTACTATCGAATATACGCTAATAATGTAACTGGATTGGAGTTTCGAAATGCCTAGTTCTTGTTCCATAATAGGCAATACAGGAATTAACATAGAATTGCCAAGGGTCATAATTAAAGGTATAGACGCCATTGAAACAATAGCCCACCTTTTTTCATAAACTTCATTGCTTTGTTCAAGCCTATTTTCCATCCATAAGCTTCCTCTCTTATATAGTACATTTTACTATTTACTAAATAGATGTTCTTTATCCTAGGATGGCCAAAAGTGCTATTTCTATGTTCTGGAATAACATGTCTTATCATATGGTTAAGCATAGGAACCAAGGAGGAGATTTAAATGCGTCACTATGCTGTATTACGTTTTTTACTAGCATGTTTTTTCTTATATTTCGCATGGCCAATCATTCCGACTGCAGTAACCTCGGCAGAAGCAATGTTTTGGGGAATGTGGTTGGTTTTATTTTTACTAATCGTTGCATCAAACAGTGCAACAATTTTACAAATTACTGAACCGCCATCTATGGAACAGGAAAGAACGAGGCAACGTCAGAGGCTTTAACATTGAGGTTTGGGCTATTCAACTGTATAATTAACAACAAAATATACACTAGTACAGTTGAAGGTCGGTGGAATAAAGTGGCAACGAAACATGAGCAAATCATTCAACATATAGGAACGTTAACGATTGGCAATAAAATATCAGTTCGGCAAGTGGCGAAAGATCTAAATGTAAGTGAAGGAACCGCATATAGAGCAATTAAAGAAGCAGAAAATCAAGGCTTAGTAAGCACAATTGAGCGTGTTGGAACTATCCGAATTGAACGGAAAAGCAAAGAAAACTTTGAACAATTAACCTTTGCAGAGGTTATTAATATTGTTGATGGACAAGTTTTAGGCGGTGAAACAGGTTTATACAAAACATTGAGTAAATTTGTAATAGGTGCAATGCAGTTGGATGCAATGATGCGCTATACAGAACGGGATTCATTATTAATTGTCGGCAACCGGGTAAAGGCGCATGAACTTGCTTTACAGGAGGGTGCTGCAGTTCTCATTACAGGTGGTTTTGACACTGAAGAACATATTAAACGATTAGCTGATGAAAAAGAGATTCCAATCATGTCAACAAGCTACGATACTTTTACAGTTGCTGCAATGATTAATCGCGCCATTTATGATCAATTGATAAAGAAGGAAATTGTTTTTGTCGATGATATTTTTACAGCCGTTGATGATGCTTATTATTTAGATACCAAAGACAAATTGGAAAAATGGTATACACTTAATGATCAATCCGCGCATTCCAGGTTTCCGGTTGTTGATGGCAAAATGCGAGTTGTGGGGATGGTTACCTCTAAAGATGTCATTGGAAAAGATGGTCAGATCCATGTGGAAAAGGTAATGACGAAAAGTCCTCACGTTGTCCAAACAAAGACCTCATTAGCTTATGTTGCCCATATGATGGTGTGGGAGGGAATCGAGGTTATGCCTGTTGTAGATCAGTCAAATAAATTAAAGGGCGTAGTATCAAGACAAGATGTGTTAAAAGCATTACAACAAATTCAACGGCAGCCACAAGTAGGCGAGACGATAGATGATATAATTGCACGGAATTTAGAGTCGCTTGACGCGGAACAGACCATTTTTCAAACAGACGTAACACCGCAAATGACGAATCAGTTAGGAACATTGTCAAACGGGGTTTTCACTTCATTAATATCAGAGGCAAGCAGTCGACTGTTGTTAAAAGTGAAAAAGGGCGATTTAGTAGTGGAGAATATTACTGTTTATTTTATGCAACCTGTACAAATTGATAGTAAGATCATCATTAAACCAAAACTGCTCGAGGTTGGACGAATCTATGCAAAAATAGATATTGAAGTATTTAATAACAAAAAAATGGTCGGAAAAGGATTACTAATGGCGCAGCTAATTGACCGGTAAACGATAAAGACAAGCTGACTAGTTGTTTGGTCAGCTTGTCTTTTAGTGCTGTAGCGTCTCTCACCGAAGTCATAAGTGAAATCTTCTTTGTGACAAAAAGATCCCATTAGGCTGGTTTTAAGCTTTTATGGGGGTGATCTCTAAGGAACCCTCTTGCGAATAATCACGCAGGATTGTTTGGAAGGCTCATTCGTTTTTCTTTATTCATTATTTAGCCGTTGCCATTCACCTTTATAATGCTTTACTTCTTTGAAGCCACGTGATAGTTGTAGCCCGCTGAGTACTAAAAATAAAATACCTATAAATAAAGAAATCTGTGTTTGATAAAATATGTATTGGTTTATTGCAAAGAAGAAAATGAAACTTCCAAGACAAATTCTGGATTTTGCGTTAAGATATGCTTGGGTTAGGTTATTATCATTTTTCAATATAGCAACTTTATAATACACATAAAGTACAAGTGATAAGGTAATTAGAATTGGAAAAATAATCATGTCATCTACTCCATATGAAGTTTTTTTGGTGAACAATTCCTTTTATTATTGTAGCTTGTTTTATTCAATTTTGCTAGAATAAATGTCCCATACGATAGGAAACGGATGTGAAATATATGAACTTTGAGCAAGTAGTACAAGCAATAGATAAACATGATACGGTCATCATTCATCGCCATGTCCGACCCGATCCTGACGCACTTGGATCTCAAGGTGGATTAATGCATTTGATTAAAGAAACTTATCCTTCCAAAAATGTATACATTGTTGGTTCGGAAGATCCATCTTTAACATTTTTAGTTCAAATGGATACGATTGGTGATGATAGTTACGAGGGAGCCCTTGTCATTGCCTGTGATACGGCTAACGCTGCACGAATCGACGATGATCGGTATGATAAAGGAAAAATGCTAATTAAAATTGATCACCATCCAAATGTGGATAAATATGGTGACATTATGTCTGTTGATACAACAGCGAGTTCAACAAGTGAAATTATTTATGATTTATTTTTATATGCCAAAAAACGTGGATATAAAATGAATGAACAGGCAGCTCGACTTATTTATGGAGGAATCGTTGGTGATACGGGGAGATTTTTATTCCCAAGTACTACAAAAAAGACGTTTCAGTATGCTGCCGAGCTTGTAACCTATAATTTCGATCGTACCACACTATATGATGGTATCTATAATACAAAGGAAACAATAGCCAGGTTGCGTGGATATATCTTGCAGAATTATCAGTTGTCTGAGTCTGGCATGAGTACCATTAAACTAACAAAGTCGATATTAAGTGAGTTTGATGTGAATGTTATGGAGACGGGTCAATTAGTAGGAGTATTAGGAGATGTAGAAGGAATTAAGGCATGGGCATTTTTTATTGAAGAAGATGACATTATCCGTGTTCGCCTCCGCTCTAAAGGACCAGTAATTAATACAATCGCTGCAACGTACAATGGTGGGGGTCATCCAATGGCTGCAGGTGCATCTGTTGATTCATGGAATGAAGTTGAGCAAGTCATTCATGATCTTGATCAGGCGTGTCTTTCATATACTTAATAAAAGGTTCTTTTAATTAGAACCGGGCGTTGCCGCAATATCGTAGTTTATAGATTTTGACACGAAATCTATAAACTGCGACGTAACTAAAAATCATGTTCAGTTCCCTGCGACCGCTGCGGAAAAACACTACGCGCACCTTAGGGCTTGCGCTGAGCCTCCTCGATCGCAAAGATCGCTCTCTGCGGGGTCTCATCGTCTTCGCTTTCCCGCAGGAGTCTCCGTGTTTTTCCTTCGCTAGGGTTGAGCTATAATTCCATAACATTCATCTCTTCACTCTTCAGTGATTGGAGCGAAGGGCAGTCGACTCCTGCGGGAGGAAAGGCATAGGTGAGACCCCGCAGTGCGGAAGCGCGAGGAGACTCACCAGCCGCCCGCGGAAAGCGACTGCCCGCAGCGATAATCACGTTGCTGTTATGTCGCATTTTTTATCAACTTCGGTGGTATGAGAAACAAACTATACGAAAACAGCCTTTAAAAAGCAGCATAATAAAAAAAGAAGTGCTGACACAGCGCTTCTTTCGGTTTATTGAACATTAACTACTTATCCTCTCATGAAGTGGTATAAACCAGCATCCTGAAGGTGTTTCATCACAGTGCACATGTAAGCCATATTTCTGTATATCCCGTTTAATTAATCGGATCAATTCATGTGTTTCAGCAAATGCTGTTCGACCTTCTCTTAACTGGTTAATCTTTTCTTCCTTTATTCGCTTCTGATTCATAATGAACATACGAACCCACTCCTTTCAATTAAAATAGTATATGAATAAAATCATAAATGTGCCTACACTAATTAATTTATTTATCCTTCAATTTCAGCTTCTAATGTTAGTTTTACTGTCTCTGTTATGGAAAGCTTTACTACCGTAAATTTATATGTCATTTCATCAACACGAAAACTTTTATTTTCTACCGTAGACATTAGTAATTGGTCACTTTCCGAGACGATATCTACGTCCTGGCCCACTACATGTGAAATTTCTTCCTTTATGAGTTCCTCGAGCTGGTGTACAATTAATTTGTCCAGTTTTAATTCTTTCTCGTTTATAATACTTATTTGAATGGTTTGAACTGTATTCGATTCCTTTGTTTGTTGATTAAGATCTTCTTTATCCTGGAGTAATGCTTTATTTTGATTTTGTAAGTCAACAACTTCTGATCGGAGGTCTAAATTTTGTTCCAATAATTCTTCATACATGACCCCGTACATGAAAAGAAATATACAGTAAGCTATCACGGCACCAAAAAACATACCAACGAAAAAACGTTGCCAACTCTTACGTTTGTAATAGGAAGGTATATGCATCAGTCTATCTCCTGTTGAATGGCCCAGGAAATCATCAACATAGCTGATTTAACGCCGCCCATGGCAGCTATGATTAATAAGACTTGTTTAAAAATATCGATGGTCGACCCATCAAGCACACCTTTTTCGAAATTTGCAATGGCATCAAACGTACCGCCAATTGCTGCTACGATTGCCCATATCCGTAAGCTTTTTGCAATTCGTGCAATAGACGTAACAGGGGCATCACCTGTCATAAAAGAGCCAATACTACCAATAATAGCGCCTCCAATAATGACTCCGAATGCGATAAAATAACAATGTATGAATGAAGCAAAAAAACGTTCTTCCATAATATACGCTCCCCACAAGGTAGACTACTTTCACTATATGATTAAATTGGACGAGATATGAATTATGCAAGAACAATCAGATTCGTTATAATAAAAAAGAAGGTAATAAAAGGTGGGATGGTATGTCGTTTACGCATTTACAAGTTAAAAGTGGGTATAGTCTAATGGAGAGTACCATTACGATTGATAAGCTTGTAAAAAAAGCTGTTGATCTTAACTTCCATGCGCTAGCATTAACAGATGAACAAGTTTTATATGGCGCTATTCCATTTTATAAAGCATGTAAAAGTCATGGTATAAAACCTATAATAGGAATGAACGTACATGTAATAACAGAAGGTATGGAAGAAACTACGTGTATTTTAATAGCAAAAAATAATCAAGGTTATCAGCAATTAATGAGACTTAGTACGGATATTCAAACGAACGACAACAAGAATATTGAATTTGCTCAACTTAATAAATATACGCAAGACCTTATCGGAATAGTACCAACGAAGAGCCAAGGATTAGTTAGTAGATTTGAAAACCAATCACTTGAGGAAATAAATGATTATCTGGCACATTGGATACAGGTATTTGCAGATGGTGACTTCTATTTAGGAGTTGAAGCGCATGGCAGGGATCAAGATAAAACATTGCATCAAAAAGTTCAAACCTATTCTAATCAAGTGAAAGTTGGGGTAGTTGCAATTAATGATGTTAAATATTTGGATCAAAAAGATGATCAAGCCTATGATTGTTTACAAGCTATTAAAAAGGGGCAACAATGGATCCCTACTACCAATCCTTCTGCTCCCTATCATCACCTAAGATCAACAGAAGAAATGGACACATTATTTGGAGCATTTTGGCCAAAGGTTTTAGAGACAACTAATAAGATTATGGAAAAATGCAATGTAGAGTTAAGTTTCAATGAAAGATTACTCCCGTCCTTTGAAGTGCCGGGAGAAATGGATGCTCATACATATTTAGAGAAACAATGCTGGGACAACTTGGGGGCAAGGTTCACTTGGATTTCAAATGAGATAAAAGATCGGTTAACATATGAATTATCTGTAATCAAGTCCATGGGGTTTAGTGATTATTTTTTAATCGTGTGGGACTTTATCAACTATGCAAAAAGGCAGGATATTGTTGTTGGCCCTGGGCGCGGATCGGCAGCTGGCTCTTTAGTTGCGTATGTCCTGTTAATAACCGATGTGGATCCTATTAAACATCAGTTACTTTTTGAACGTTTTCTCAATCCTGAACGAATCTCGATGCCAGATATAGATATTGATTTTTCAGACAACCGCCGAGATGAAGTTATAGACTATGTACGGGAAAAATACGGAGCTGAACACGTCGCGCAAATTATTACGTTTGGTACATTTGCAGCTCGTTCACTGGTACGCGAGTTAATTAAAACAATAGGAATTGATCAACAAGATGCTTATTTTTTATTGAAAGAAATACCCGTACAGGCTAACAAATCACTGCTTGAGTACATACAAGCTTCAGAAGACTTGAAGAGGTACATTAAACAATCAACGTCCTTAAAAGCATTATTTACGATTGCGTTAAAGTTAGAAGGTTTACCAAGACATGTTTCCACTCATGCTGCTGGAGTAGTAATCGCTGAGAAACAGTTAGTAGAATATGTTCCACTTACTAGGGGGACAAGTCAGACGCTTTTAACGCAATATCCTATGAATGAATTGGAATCTGTAGGGTTATTAAAAATGGATTTCCTGGGTCTGCGAAATCTAACGCTTTTGGAACGTGTCATAAAATCAATTAGACAAACACATAAAAAACAACTGATTCTAGAACAAATACCGGAAAGCGATGAAATGACGTTTAGACTTCTTCAGTTGGGTATGACCGATGGCATATTTCAATTGGAATCGGAAGGAATGAAACAGGTTTTAACAAAACTAAAACCTACATCCTTTGAAGATATCGTTGCGGTGAATGCACTTTATCGCCCAGGTCCAATGGAAAATATACCTGTTTATATAAGCAGAAAACATAATGAGTCACCTATTCACTATCCACATCCAGACTTAGAACCAATACTTAAGAAAACATATGGTGTACTCATTTATCAAGAACAGATTATGCAAATTGCGAGTCGCATTGCTGGTTTCTCACTTGGAAATGCTGACATTCTACGTCGAGCTGTTAGTAAAAAGCAACATGAACTAATGAACAAGCAAAGGGAGGCTTTCCTTGCAGGTTGTTTAAACAATGGTTACGAGGAAGCCGTTGCAATAGAAATTTTCGATTGGATTGTACAATTTTCAAACTATGGATTTAATCGAAGTCATGCTGTAGCATATAGTAAAATTTCGTATCAATTGGCCTATTTAAAAGCACATTACCCAGCCAGTTTTTTTGCTGAGTTACTAAGCGCGAGTGTGAACCAACAAGAAAAAGTGCATCACTATCGAAAAGAAGCAAAAGACTTCAGGCTTGAATTTCTACCGCCAAACATCAATAATAGTTTTGGTAAATATACAGTGGATCATGGACAAATTCGAATGGGACTGCTATCGGTAAAAGGGGTTGGGAATCAGGCAGTTAAAGAAATTATTCGTGCTCGTAAGTCGGGACCATTTAAAAATATTTTTGATTTCTGCTTACGCATTTCTACAAAAATAGTAAACCGTCAGTCGATGGAGCTACTAATAATGGTTGGTGCTTTTGATGATACGTACCGCAACCGAGCAAGCCTTCTAGCCTCAATCGATCATGCAATGGAACAAGGTGAATTATTTCGTGAATTTGCTGATCAACCAAGCTTGTTTCAGGATAAAATGGATTTGGAAGCAACTTATGTAGAAATCGAGGATTTCAGTTTAATGAAAAAACTTGCCGATGAAAAAGAACTAGTCGGAATCTATATTTCAAGTCATCCATTAGCAAGTTATCGCGAGAAACTGAGAATGAATGGCTATCTAACCTTGAATCAGGCCAAAAGGATGGTTGGCAAACGAAACGTAAAAAGCGCTGCTATTATTCAAGCTATGAAAACCATACGAACTAAGCGTGGTGATCCAATGGCATTTATTACTATTGGTGATGAAACAAGTGATATGGAAGGGGTAATCTTTCCAGACGTATTCCGGGATGCAAATAGGTGGCTAGATGAGGAAATCACCGTACTGATCACTGGGAAAATTGAATCACGTAACAATAAAAATCAATGGCTAGTTCAAGAAGTTCATCAATTCAATGAAGAAGACCTTAATGCCAATACAAATCAACAACTTTTTATTAAATTTAATGAACAAAACAGTGAAAATGTATTGGTGACCATGAAAGAAATTGCAATAAAGCATCCTGGGAAAACACCTGTGATCATTCATATGGAAGATAAGAAACAAACGTATCAATTAACAAGTGACTATTTTATGGAACCGAGTAGAGAGTGTTTACGTGAATTAAGAGGATATTTCGGTGAAATGAATGTCGTCTTAAAGAAAGAATAATTGCCTACATCTCAAGACTTTACACAACAATAGCATCTGTTATAATAAAATAACCAAGTGGTCTGACCACTAAATGACAAGCGATACTACTACTATTGCTAAAAGGAGCGAACGAGCCATGTCGAATTTAAGAGACGAAGCACTTCAAATGCATAAATCACATAAAGGTAAATTAACTATACAATCAAAGGTACCTATTCGTAATGCTAGAGATTTGAGCTTAGCTTATTCGCCCGGTGTTGCAGAACCGTGTAAAGAAATACATGATCATAAAGAGAAGGTATATGATTATACAATGAAAGGCAATATGGTTGCGGTTGTCAGTGACGGATCAGCTGTACTCGGCCTTGGAAATATAGGCCCGGAAGCTGCTTTACCGGTTATGGAAGGGAAGTCTGTGTTATTTAAAAGTTTTGCTGGGGTAGATTCCTTTCCAATCTGTCTTGCAACGCATGATATAGAAGAAATCGTACGTACAGTAAAATTAATGGAACCGACATTTGGTGGAGTTAATTTAGAAGATATCGCTGCGCCAAATTGTTTTATTATTGAAGAAAGGCTTAAAAAGGAAACCAATATTCCAATCTTTCACGATGATCAACATGGAACAGCTATTGTTACTGTTGCTGGTTTAATTAATGCCTTAAAGGTTGTTGGCAAATCATTTTCAGATATAAAGGTAGTAGCAAATGGTGCAGGAGCTGCAGGGATAGCTATTATAAAATTACTTCATAGTTTTGGTGTACGCGAAATGATTATGTGTGATTCTAAAGGTGCAATATTTGAGGGGCGACCATATGGAATGAACGACGTAAAAGATGAAGTTGCCAAAATAACGAACAAGGATAATAAAGAAGGTTCTCTTGAAGAAATTCTTGATGGTGCTGATGTCTTTATTGGTGTATCTGTTGGTGGTTTATTATCTAAGAATATGGTTGAGCGTATGAATAAAGATTCAATTATCTTCGCAATGGCTAATCCGGATCCAGAGATAATGCCAGATGATGCAAAAGCAGCTGGTGCTAGAGTGATTGGTACTGGGAGATCCGATTTTCCTAATCAAGTTAATAATGTATTGGCTTTTCCGGGAATTTTCCGTGGGGCGCTCGATGTACGAGCTACACGTATCAATGAAAAAATGAAAATTGCAGCTGCGGAAGCGATTGCATCATTGATAAGTGAAGAAGATCTTAATGAAGATTACGTCATTCCAGCACCATTTGACGGTAGGGTGGCCCCTATTGTAGCAAAAAGTGTTGCACAAGCAGCTATGGAATCTGGCGTTGCAAGAATTGAAGTTGATCCAGAAGCTATTGCGGAAAAAACGAGAAGGTTAACACAAATAGATTCAGAATAGATGGCAAAGGAGGGAGTCACGGTGTGTCCATATCACCTAAACAAAAAGTATACCAAGCCGTATTAAATGAAATTCGCTGGTATATAAGTGAAAATAACTTAAAGCCTGGTGATAAGCTCCCTTCTGAAAGAGATCTAGCAGAGAACTTACAAGCGGGAAGGTCATCTATTAGAGAAGCACTTAGAGCGATGGAGTTACTTGGTTTAATTGAAACACGTAGCGGCCAAGGTACCTTTTTGAGTATTTATAAGCCATACGAAACCGTTGAATTATTGGCTTCCTTTATTTTGCAGGGCAATAAAACGAAGCAGGATTTGACAGTTGCAAAAGTAATAATTGAAAAAGAAATAGCCAAGCTTGCTTTCCATCAACTGACTAAGAATGATATACATGTACTAGAAACGATATTAAAAGACAATCAGAAAGAAAAACATACTCTGTTCTTCCGTTTGTTATTCCAAAGAACAGATAACCATTTATTAACGAAAATTTGGGGCTTAATGGAGGACTTTTCTCTAACGATAAATGAGACTAATTATGATAAAATGTTTTATGAGGATCTTATTGATGTTTATAAAAAACAAAGATATGATGCAATTGAAGCATTATTTAAAAATGTCTAATGTCTGTACATTACTCTAATAAACGAATCCGTATTATGACAATAGAGCCTCATCCGTTTTTTGAAAAGGAGGAGTTACCTTGCTAAAGGATTTTTTCGGCAAGAAAAAGAAGTATGCATCCATTCCAAGTGAACAAGGCAAAATGGATGTACCAGAAGGATTAATGAAAAAGTGTCAAGGATGCCACAAAATATATTATCGTAAAGAAATGAACAAAAATCTAAACGTTTGCCCAAATTGTGGTTTTCACCATCAATTAAATGCTTGGGAGCGAATTGACAGTTTATTTGATGAAGGTTCTTTTCAGGAATGGGATAAAAATTTAATTTCAAATAATCCACTTGGATTTCCTGGTTATGAAGAAAAGTTAGAAAAAGATCGAATTAAAACAGAGCTAAACGAAGCAGTAGTCACCGGAAAAGGTACAATAGATGGACATCCTACAGTTGTTAGTATTATGGATGCCAGATTTCGAATGGGTAGTATGGGATCTGTTGTTGGGGAGAAAATTGCCCGAGCGGTTGAGGAAGCAAGGAAGCAATCATTACCTATTATTATTTTTACTGCTTCTGGCGGAGCTCGGATGCAGGAAGGTGTCCTTAGTTTAATGCAAATGACAAAAACTTCTGTTGCAATCAAACGTTTTAGTGATTCTGGAGGACTACTGTTATCCATCATGACACATCCAACAACTGGTGGTGTCTCTGCAAGTTTTGCATCTATTGGTGATTATAACTTTGCTGAACCTGGTGCGTTAATTGGTTTTGCTGGAAGACGAATTATTGAACAGACCATTCGAGAAAAGTTACCTGACGATTTTCAAACTGCAGAATTTCTTTTAGAACATGGACAACTAGATAAAGTTATTCATAGACAAGATTTGAAGCAAATATTGACCACATTGCTTATCATGCATAAGAAAGGTGGGGATTCCGAGTGAAACAGGTATTAGATTTTGAGAAGCCGATTGTTAATCTTAAAGATAAGATAACAGAATTAAAAAGCTTTACGGAAGATAGTGAGATTGATTTATCTGAGGAAATCAATACACTTGAAAAGCGATTGGAAAAATTAGAAGATGATATTTATACAAATTTAAAACCGTGGAATCGTGTGCAAATGGCACGTCATCAGGAACGTCCAACAACACTAGACTACATTGATGAATTATTTTCAGATTTCATCGAATTTCATGGGGATCGTGCATTTGGTGATGATGCCGCTATTGTAGCTGGAATTGCAAACTATAATGGTAAACCAATTACTGTAATTGGCCACCAACGTGGTAAAGATACGAAGGAGAATATCCATCGTAATTTTGGTATGCCACATCCAGAGGGGTACCGAAAAGCGTTACGCCATATGAAGCAAGCTGATAAGTTCAATCGGCCTATTGTTTGTTTTATCGATACGAAAGGTGCTTTTCCAGGTAAAGCTGCGGAAGAACGTGGGCAAAGTGAAGCAATTGCGCGAAACTTAATGGAAATGGCAGGTCTAAAAGTTCCAATTATTTGTATCGTAATTGGTGAAGGTGGAAGTGGTGGAGCACTTGCTCTTGGTGTTGGAGATCATATTCATATGCTTGAGAACTCTACATATTCAGTGATATCACCTGAAGGAGCAGCCGCACTTTTATGGAAAGATTCCGGACTAGCTCAAAAGGCGGCTGAAACGATGAAAATCACCTCTTATGACTTAAAAGAACTTGGTGTAATTGATGAAATTATTCCAGAAGTAAAAGCTGGGGCTCATCGTGATGTTAAACAACAGGCAGCATATATTCATGATGTTTTGTCAAAGTCCTTATCAGCACTAATTGAAATTGATCAAGAAGAATTACTTGAAAAAAGATGGGAAAAGTATAAACAAATTGGTGACTATGAGGAACTTGAGTTATAGATAAATTAGTTTTCCTGAATGGGGTTGACAGTTGTCAACCTCATCGTTGATTTTTTCACAATATGGATTTTCATGTAAAATATATACGATACATATTCCGAGGAATCATCTAAGTTAAATTCAAAAGCAATTGAGGTGGGTGGTATAATGAGAAAAATAGCCGTTTTAACAAGTGGTGGCGATGCACCTGGGATGAATGCAGCTATTCGAGCTGTTGTAAGAAAATCAATTTACCATGGGGTTGATATATATGGAATAGAAAATGGATTTCAGGGCCTAATGGACGGGAATATTAGGAAAATGGAATTAGGTTCTGTTGGTGATATTATTCAACGTGGTGGAACGATATTATTCTCTGCAAGATGTGAGGAATTTAAAACATCCGAAGGGCAACAAAGAGGAATAGAACAACTAAAAAAACATGGAATTGAAGGGTTAATTGTTATTGGGGGAGATGGCAGCTTCAGAGGCGCACAAAAGTTAACTGAAAGTGGCTTTCCATGTGTAGGAGTCCCAGGAACAATTGATAATGATATTCCTGGTACTGATTTTACTATTGGTTTTGATACGGCACTTAATACAATTATTGAGGCAATTGATAAAATCCGGGATACCGCGACATCACATGAGCGGACATATGTTATCGAAGTGATGGGCCGCGATGCTGGTGATCTTGCTTTATGGGCGGGACTTGCTGATGGTGCAGAAAGTATATTAATTCCTGAGAAGAAAGATGACTTTGAGGCCGTTATTAGTAAATTGAAACGTGGACATGAACGTGGTAAAAAGCATAGCATCATTATTTTAGCTGAGGGAGTTGGTAGTGGGTTTGCCTATGGGAAGCGCATTCAGGAAGCAACAAGTTTAGAAACGCGTGTTACTGTTTTAGGACATATTCAACGTGGAGGTTCACCGACAGCATCTGACCGGGTTTTGGCTAGCCGTCTGGGAGCGAAGGCTGTTGATTTATTACTGGAAGGTAAAGGTGGCAGAGTCGTTGGAATTCAACAAAATCAACTAGTCGACCACGATATCCTAGAAATATTAGATCAAAAACATGCAATAAATTTGGACATGTACAAGTTATCCAATGAGTTGTCGATATAAGATTTTTGCAACACAAAACCAAGGAGGAAATAATAATGAGGAAAACAAAAATCGTCTGTACGATTGGGCCAGCTTCTGAGTCAATTGGAACGTTAGAAAAATTGATCATATCTGGTATGAATGTAGCACGTTTAAATTTTTCACATGGTGATTTCGATGAACACAGACAACGAATTAAAAATATAAAAGAGGCAGCTAAAAAAACAGGGGAAACAGTTGCCATACTTCTCGATACTAAAGGACCGGAAATTAGAACTGGTTCTTTTAAAAATGGTGAAGATGAGATAGTTGAAGGAACTACCGTTAAATTATCGATGAAAGAAATAGAAGGTACAGCCGAACGGTTTTCGATTACCTATCCAGGATTAATCGATGACGTTCATGTGGGGTCTTCCATTTTACTTGATGATGGTTTAATTGAACTTAAAGTTACGGAAATAGACCTTGGCAGCCAGGAAATAATTACTACCGCATTAAACAGTGGAGCAATTAAAAATAAAAAAGGTGTGAACGTACCAAATGTACAGGTGAAATTACCAGGTATAACAGATAAAGATACGAAGGATATTGAGTTTGGAATAGAAGAAGGGGTAGACTTTATTGCAGCTTCCTTTGTTCGCAGGCCTTCTGATGTATTTGAAATTCGGGCATTATTGGAACAACATGATGCAACGCATATTCAAATTATCCCTAAAATTGAAAACAATGAAGGTGTGGAAAATATTGATTCCATTTTAGAAGTTAGTGATGGAATAATGGTTGCACGTGGGGATTTAGGTGTTGAAATCCCTGCAGAAGACGTTCCACTCGTACAAAAACAACTGATTAGTAAATGTAATATTGCAGGCAAACCGGTTATTACAGCTACTCAAATGTTAGATTCTATGCAACGCAATCCAAGACCGACAAGAGCTGAGGCATCAGATGTTGCAAATGCCATTTTTGACGGGACAGATGCTATTATGCTTTCAGGTGAAACAGCAGCCGGGCACTATCCAGTAGAGTCTGTTCAAACGATGAGCAGTATTGCATTAAAAGCAGAAACGGCACTTGATCATAAATTGATTTTGACCAATCGATCTAAAACGGTTGACATGACAATAACGGATGCAATTAGTCAATCTGTTACGCATACAGCGATGAATTTAAATGTAAGTGCAATTATTACCCCTACCGAAAGTGGTCATACTGCACGTATGATTTCTAAATATCGTCCAAAAGCTCCAATTGTGGCTGTTACATTTTCAGATCATGTAAATCGTCAATTGGCATTGGTTTGGGGTGTGCATGCTGCGATGGGTAGCCAGGCTAATTCAACCGATGAAATGCTAGACGTTGCGGTAGAAGAAGGGTTGAAAACAGAATTGTTTGATCGTGGAAGTAGAGTTATCATAACAGCAGGAGTCCCTGTTGGAGAAAGTGGGACAACAAACCTAATGAAAGTACATGTAATAGGAGACGTAATCGCGAAAGCACAGGGAATCGGAAGAAGAAGCGCTTATGGTAGAGCGGTAATTGCTAAAACAGCAGACGATGCTATTTCTAAAGTTTCAGAAGGTGATATCCTAGTAACCTATGGTACAGATCGTGATATGATGTCAGCAATTGAAAAAGCGGGTGGCATTATAACAGAAGAAGGCGGATTAACGTCCCATGCAGCCGTTGTAGGATTGAGCCTTGGAATACCAGTTATTGTTGGTCTCGAAAATGTGTTTGAGCTTATTAATGATGGTGATGATATTACGATTGATTCCACAAAAGGTGATATCTATAAGGGTCATACCAGCGTGTTATAAGATTAAAAGCGAAAGCATACTAGCAATGGGCACTAGATTTGAACGGGCTGACCCAGTTTTATAGAAAGGATGATGACCAATGCGCTGGTTAATAATCGCGCTATTAATTGTCCCAGCAATGGAAATAGGCATTTTCATTTGGGCTGGGGGAATAGTCGGCCCTTGGTGGGTTGTAAGTATTATTATTCTTACTGGAATTGTTGGCGTAATGATAGCTAAAAAACAAGGGGCCGAAACATGGAATCGTGCCAGACTTTCTATGAACAATGGTCAGTTACCAGCTGAAGAAATAATAGATGGTATATGCATTTTCGTTGGAGCGGTATTTCTATTTACGCCCGGATTTATCACGGACACTTTTGGTTTTCTTTTAGTCTTACCAGTAACTCGTAATCCATTTAGAAATTTGATTCGAGCGTTTATTAAGAACCGTTTAAATAACGGTACAATTATCTATCGTAAATAACTCTTGTTTAACCTTTAATAAAGAAAAATAGCTGTTTAAACAAATGTGTTTGGTAACATGCATTCCAGATAATTAAGATAAATGGGCTAATTAATAGGCCCATAACCCCCCACAGATTCAGACCAATGAACATGGTTAGCAGTGTGGCCAGTGGATTCAAACCTATGCTAGCAGATAATAGCTTTGGTTCTATCAGTTGTCTAACAACGATAATTAGCATATATAAAATAGATAATTGAATAGTCATCGAATAATTGGCTGTTATAAACAAATAGCCAATCCATGGAATAAAGATAACTCCTGTTCCAATATAAGGGAGTAAATCTAATAACGCTGCGATAATTGAAATGGTAAGGGCATACTTTACATCTAGTAACGTCAATCCAATATAAATGGATAACGCGGTAATAAATATTAGAATGACTTGGGCCTTAACGAAACCCATTAAGGATGTTTTTATATGTTGTAAAAAGTTCTTGACAGGGGTTCTTTTTAGAAATGGAAAGGTGTTTACCGCCAAGGATTGAAACTTATTCCAGTCTTTTGTGACTAAAAAAGTAGCGAAAAGTGTTACGGTAATTATTGTTAACGAACTAGGCAAAAGGCTTAATGCTTCTGGGATGTTCAATAAAAATCCCTTGATTAAAACTGTTCCTGATGCAGTGATTTGATTTGTGACTTTTTCTATGTTGGTGTTAATCGTTTGTTGCTGGGATGAATTTAATGAATTAAAAAAAGTAGCCAGCTTGTCGTATAATGGCAATATATTAGAATAAAAAAATTCTTCACAAAGTGCCACAAGGTCCTGAAAATGTGCAGGAAGAAGATTAGCTAAGAATGTTGTACCTTGAATAAGTTCATTAACGATGATTGCTATACATAATGCGCTTACTAATAAAAAAATAGAGAGTGCGATAAAAGTAGCTACAAATCTTGGAAACTTTAATTTGTTTTCAAGAAAAGTAACTGATGGATTGAGAATAAAAGCACTTAGAATAGCAATAATAAAAGGATAAAGAAAAAATAATGTGTATTTTACTATCAAAAAAACTGTTACAAGGATTATGACAACAAATAGAAACCGAAGTATACGATCAATATAGTGCAGATACATATATGTCACCCCATGATTATTTTTCACATAAAAGTAGCTTGTCTTATCTTACTTATGATTAAAAAATCAAAAATAGACATTTATTTTATACGTACTTTCTTAAAAAGATTGGTGAAATTAATCGGTTTCAATTCACATTGTTATGATTATACTCTATAATTGTCCATGGGGATGACAATGTTAGTTGTTCGAATATTGTCAAACATAGTCATTATTTGTTAATGTATCCTAATTAAATGTGCAAAACTATAGAAAAAGGAGAGGGATGTTATGACAACAACTAAAGGTCTCGAAGGGGTTGTAGCAACTCAATCATCAATTAGCTCAATTATAGATGATCAACTTACATACGTTGGTTATAGAATTGATGATTTAGCTGAGAATTCGAGTTTTGAGGAAGTAGTTTATCTATTATGGAATCTAAAACTACCAACAAAAACTGAATTAGATTCTTTCAAAGCGGAACTTGCTTCTAATATGGAGCTGCCAGATGCTGTAATTGAACACTTACGTTCCTACAATTTATCAACTGTCCATCCAATGGCTGCATTACGTACAGCAATATCACTACTTGGACTGTATGACGAAGATGCAGATGTAATGGAAGAAGCTGCAAATAAGAAAAAAGCGATACGTTTGCAGGCGAAAATAGCAACAATCGTGACTTCATTTGCTCGTATTCGCCAAGGTAAAGAACCTGTTAAACCTAAAAAAGACTTAGGATTTGCTGCTAACTTCTTATTTATGTTAAATGGTGAAGAAGGGAAAGATATTGAAGTTGAAGCGGTTAACAAAGCGCTTGTTCTTCATGCAGACCATGAGTTAAATGCATCAACATTTACTGCACGTGTATGCGTTGCAACATTATCCGATATTTATTCTGGTGTAACTGCAGCAATCGGTGCTCTAAAAGGCCCGTTGCACGGTGGAGCTAATGAACGTGTTATGAAAATGTTGACTGAAATCGGTGAAGAAGATAACGCCATTCCTTACATTAAAGAAAAAGTAGAACAAAAAGAAAAAATCATGGGTATGGGACATCGTGTTTATGAAAATGGAGATCCTCGTGCGAAACATTTAAAGCACATGTCTAAAGAATTAACTAAAATAACAGGACAGTCGAAATGGTATAACATGTCTGTTAAAATTGAAGATTATATTAAAGAAGAAAAAGGATTACCAGCAAATGTTGATTTCTATTCAGCTTCTGTTTATCACAGCTTAGGAATCGATCACGATTTATTCACACCACTTTTCGCAGTTAGTCGTGTTTCAGGTTGGTTAGCTCACATCTTAGAACAATACTCTAACAACCGCTTGATTCGTCCACGTGCTGAATACATTGGACCAAAAACACAGGACTATGTAGCAATGGAGAACCGCTGAGTAAAGCGAAAGCTTCGTGCTAGAACTTAATTGGTGGCCGGTTTAATAGCCGGCTTTTATCACGTCTTTTATTTAATTAAACGGTTACTTACGCTTTTCTTATATTATGATAAAATAAATAGGTATGAACATAACTAGGAGGTACTTTTTTATGGTACAAGGAGAAAAAATCACAGTTGAAAATGGACAAATGAATGTTCCAGAACGTCCAATCATTCCGTTTATCGAAGGGGATGGAATTGGTCCTGATATTTGGGCTGCAGCAAGCAAAGTAATCGAAGCAGCTGTTGAAAAAGCATATAACGGCACAAAAGGAATTGAGTGGAAAGAAGTTTATGCTGGTCAAAAAGCATTTGACAAAACAGGTGAGTGGTTACCAGCAGACACACTTGATGTAATTCGCGACTACAAAATTGCAATTAAAGGACCGCTAACTACACCAATCGGTGGCGGTATCCGTTCTCTAAACGTAGCACTTCGTCAAGAATTAGACTTGTTCACTTGCTTACGTCCAGTGCGCTATTTTAAGGGTGTTCCCTCACCTGTAAAACGCCCTGAAGATGTTGATATGGTAATTTTCCGTGAAAATACAGAAGATATTTATGCTGGTATTGAATGGCAAAAAGGTACACCTGAAGTAAAAAAGGTTATCGACTTCTTAGAAAATGAAATGGGTGTACATAATATTCGTTTTCCTGAAACATCTGGTATTGGAATTAAGCCAGTATCTGAGGAAGGAACAAAACGCCTAGTTCGCTCCAGTATTGAGTATGCTCTAAATGAAGGTCGTAAAAGTGTTACATTAGTTCATAAAGGTAATATTATGAAATTCACTGAGGGTGCATTTAAAGCATGGGGTTATGAACTTGCTGAAGAAGAATTTGGTGATAAAGTATTCACTTGGGCTGAATATGACCGTATTGTAGAAAAGGATGGAAAAGACGCTGCTAATAAAGCACAAGACGAAGCAATCAAAGCTGGAAAAATTCTAGTGAAAGACTCAATTGCAGATATTTTCCTACAACAAATCTTAACTCGTCCTAATGAGTTTGATGTTGTTGCTACAATGAACTTAAATGGTGATTACGTATCAGATGCTTTGGCAGCACAAGTTGGTGGAATTGGTATTGCACCAGGAGCTAATATTAACTTTGAAACAGGACATGCAATTTTTGAAGCTACACATGGTACTGCACCTAAGTATGCAGGAATGGATAAAGTTAATCCATCATCTGTTATCCTTTCAGCGGTTCTTATGCTTGAACATCTTGAGTGGAGAGAAGCAGCAGATCTAATTTCCAAAGCGATGGATAAAACAATCGCTGCAAAAGTAGTTACGTATGATTTTGCTCGTCTTATGGATGGAGCAACAGAAGTAAAATGTTCAGAGTTCGGTCAAGAACTAATTAAAAACATGAATTAAAAGTAAGGAAGGGGATTTACATGGCTATTAAACGTAATAAAATTTCAGTGATTGGCTCTGGTTTTACTGGAGCCACTACAGCATTAATGATTGCACAAAAAGAACTTGGGGACGTCGTTTTAGTAGATATTCCAAATATGGAAGATCCAACAAAAGGAAAAGCGCTGGATATGCTTGAAGCTAGCCCAATTCAAGGCTTTGACGCAAAAATTACTGGTACAGCTAATTATGAGGATACAAAGGACTCTGATTTAGTTATTATTACAGCAGGTATTGCTCGTAAACCAGGTATGAGTCGTGATGACTTAGTAAATACCAATGCCAAAATCATGAAATCCGTTGCCAAAGAAATTGCTATGTATGCTCCAGAATCTCTTATTGTTGTTTTGTCAAACCCAGTAGATGCAATGACTTATACAGCATTTAAAGAATCTGGATTCCCTAAAGAACGTGTTATTGGTCAATCAGGCGTACTAGATACTGGTCGTTTCCGTACGTTTATTGCACAAGAACTTAATCTTTCTGTGAAAGACATTACAGGATTTGTTCTTGGTGGACATGGAGACGATATGGTTCCGTTAATCCGTTATTCTTATGCTGGTGGTATTCCACTAGAAAAACTTATTTCTAAAGAACGCTTAAATGCAATTGTGGAGCGTACACGTAAAGGTGGCGGCGAGATTGTAGGGCTACTAGGTAATGGTAGTGCATATTACGCGCCTGCAGCTTCCTTAACTGTAATGGCTGAAGCAATCCTTAAAGATCAACGTCGCGTGATCCCAGCAATCGCTTACCTTGAAGGCGAATATGGTTATTCTGACATTTACCTTGGCGTACCAACCGTAATTGGTGGAAAGGGAATTGAAGAAATCATTGAACTAGATTTAGCAGATGATGAAAAAGCTGCTTTGGATAAATCAGCTGAATCCGTTAAGAATGTACTAAACGTTTTACAATAAGTCACGAAAAACTTCTCCTCGCTTTGTAGTGAGGGGGAGTTTTTATATACAACTCTGACCGTGTCGTTTTATATATCTCTCATCCGTCTCTTCTGGCTCGCAAAGTATTTAATTTTTTCAATAGATAATGAGACGTATATTTGATATAATAGTAAACGCTTACATATTTTTGGGGGTGGGAATAGTGCTCGGAAAAAGAAGAAAACTCGGTAAGAAGATAAATGATTTACAGGTTGGGGATTCCTATACTGCAGTGCAAAGTATAGAAGATAAAGATTTACTATTATATTTAGGTCTAACAAATGATGCTAATCCATTATATATCCAACATGATTATGCATCACAGACACCTTATAAACAACCGATAGTTCCATCGGTAATGCTTTTTGGCATGGTATCATCTATTATCTCCATGCATTTGCCAGGACCTGGAAGTCACATTATTTCACAGGAAATAACTTATCCGAGACCAGCTTTTCACAGTTCGGATGTAACATTTACGATTGAAATTACAGCTATTAATAACGATGAACATTACATTTCACTATCAGTTGAAGGCTATAATCTAGATGGAGATTCGGTCATAACTGGGGAAATAAAGGTGTGTCCAGCATATAAATCAAACTCCATTACTGCAAGCTCGTTGGAAAATTTCTTTTAGATTACGATCAGAGAAACTATCACTTTCTGCTATTTAGTGGTAGTTTCTTCTTTTAATCGCACATAATTGTAAATTTTTTTTAACAAGTTTTTGTATTCACTTCTTGCTGAGTTCCATGTACTATATAGGAAACGGATAGTAATGGTATCAATTCATTTGTATGAGGGGACGGGTCGTTATGAAGCAAAAAGTACTTATCGTAGATGATGAAGTTTCAATTGTTACGTTACTTACATATAACATGGAGCAGGCAGGGTACGAGACCGATTATGCTTACGATGGGCTTGAAGCGATTAAAAAAGCAAGAAGTACTCATTTTGATTTAATTATATTGGATTTAATGCTGCCAGAAATGGATGGCATGGAAGTATGTAAATATCTTCGGAAAAATCGACTTGATACACCTATTTTAATGTTAACAGCTAAAGATGAGGAGATTGATAAAATTCTTGGACTTGAGCTCGGCGCTGATGACTATCTAACAAAACCGTTTAGCCCAAAAGAGGTCGTAGCTAGAACAAAAGCTATCATCAGACGGTCTGGTACATCCCGAAAATCAATGCATTCTTCTTATAAAATTGGTGAATTGATTATTTATCCCGAGCGATATGAAGCGGAACTAAAAGGCGAAATTGTAACCTTTACCCGAAAAGAATTTGAATTATTACATTATTTAGCTGATCATTTAGGGAACGTATTATCCAGAGATCAATTGTTAAGTGCTGTGTGGAATTATGATTTTGCTGGAGATACGAGAATTGTTGATGTACATGTTAGTCATTTAAGGGAAAAGATTGAGCCAGATTCAAAACATCCAAGCTATATAAAAACGATTCGAGGATTAGGTTATAAAATGGAGGAGCCGAAATAATGCGTTATATATTTAAGAAACCTCTTTTCACATATGTAATTGGAATTTTAGTATTGGTTTTACTGACGGGGGTAGTAATTAGTCAGTTAACATCTGAATATATTATATTATTTTCTGTGTTGCTTGTTGAATTTGTTATTTTAGTTCTCATATTACTTCATGTCTTTGAAAAATACATGAAACCTATAAAAAAGGCTACAAAAACGGTAGATGAGTTAGTAAGAGGGAATTATCGTGCGCGAATTCATCATACTTCAAATGGAAGCGTTGCTGAGCTAAACAACAAAATCAATATTTTAGCACGAAACCTAAGCGAGCTTACGATCCAAGAAGATATTCATGAAAAGCAATTAGCTACTGTTATTGATAATACGGAAAGTGGTCTAGTATTAATTGATGAAAAAGGATATATACATTTAGTAAACAGAAAGTTCATTTCCATGTTTGGAAACTCTACAAAAGATTACAATGGACATCTATATTATGATGTGTTAGATAATGAGAAAATACATCGTTTAGTCCAACAAACCTTTCTTTATGAAGAAAATATGAAGGAATCGTTTACCCAAATTATTGATTTTAATAAAAAGTATTTACAGATAATTGGAGCTCCAATTTTTAACGAGAAGAATGTACTAAAAGGTGCTGTTCTAGTATTTTATGATATTACTGAATTAAAGAAACTAGAATTGATGCGAAAGGATTTCGTTGCAAATGTCTCCCACGAATTAAAAACACCAATAACTTCTATCAAAGGATTTGCCGAAACACTTCTTGAAAATAAAGAAGATAATCCAGAAATGCTAGACAAATTTCATAAAATTATTTTTGATGAAAGTGAACGCTTGCAATTATTAATTCATGATTTATTAACAATATCCAAATTAGAGAAAAACGAGTTTAAGTTACTAGTTACGGATTTTGAAATAGCTAAGGTTGTGGATGAAGTAGTAGCTGTGATGAGTCAGCAGCTAGAAATGAATATGCTGAATCTGGTAGTGAATGTAGAAGACAATATAACGATAAAGGCTGATTATGAACAAATTAAGCAAGTGTTAATAAATCTGTTTGCTAACGCAGTAAGTTATACACCTGAGAACGGAGAAATTACATTAGTAGTTGAATTAACTGATGAGTATATGCATATATCTGTTACGGATACAGGCATAGGAATCGATAAAGATGCCATTCCAAGGGTGTTTGAACGTTTCTATCGGGTCGATAAAGCGAGGAGCAGGAATACAGGTGGTACTGGTTTAGGTTTAGCTATTGTGAAACATATTGTAGAAGTGCATGATGGTAAAATCAGAGTAGATAGCGAATTAAATGAGGGTTCAACTTTCCATGTATATATACCAACAAATCTAAAGTAAGCTCACTGGTCAACATCATTGACAATGAATGATGTTGACCAGTTTTTTCATTGAAAGAAGAGTATAAACTATTTCAAAGGAATTCAGTAGAGGATAAACTTCGCCATTGGTTATTAAAGATAGGGGAATGACGAGTTTTCTAATGTCTATATTGTTAGTTTGACGGTTTTTGCTTTATACTGTAACTACACATACTATGAAACAGGAAATAGCAATTATTTTGCCGAGAAAGGGAGGCTTACACATATGTCGAAAAAATTGGTATTAATAGATGGGAACAGTATTATTTATCGTGCTTTTTTTGCTCTGCCATTACTGAATAATGATAAAGGTGTTTATACAAACGCGGTATATGGCTTCACTACAATGCTACTTCGAATCTTAGAAGATGAAAAGCCAACCCACATGTTAGTAGCTTTTGACGCTGGGAAGACAACTTTTCGTCATAAAACATACAAAGAATACAAGGGTGGCCGTCAAAAAACTCCACCAGAACTATCTGAGCAGTTCCCATTACTTAAGGAGCTTTTGGATGCATTTGATATACCACATTACCAATTAGACCAATATGAGGCTGATGATATTATTGGGACGCTAGCGAAAAATGGAAATGACGACAAGTGGGATGTCACGGTTATATCAGGAGATAAGGATTTACTACAGCTTGTATCAGAAAATGTTACAGTGAAATTGACTAAAAAAGGCATCAGTGAAGTGGAAGCATATACGCCAACATTTTTAAAAGAAAAAATGGAAATCGATCCAGAACAAGTAATTGAGTTAAAGGCACTAATGGGGGATAGCTCAGATAATATACCAGGTGTTCCTGGTGTCGGACAAAAGACTGCAACCAAACTGTTGAAACAATATACTACACTTGATGGTGTCTATGAAAATTTAGATGAAATAAGTGGAAAGAAGTTAAAAGAAAAGCTCACAGACCATAAAGAAGATGCCTACATGAGTCGAGAGCTCGTTACGATTAATATCAATTCTCCAATCAAAATAGGATTGAAGGATCTATCCTATGAAGGGTATCAATCTAATAAAGTAAGTGTGGTTTTTAAAGATTTAGGCTTTCAATCATTGTTAAGCAAATTGAACGGTGAAGAAGACGAATCAGATGAAACTCAGGAATCAATTCAAGACATAAACTACGAAATAGTAGATAAGGTAACAAAAGATCTATTTACTGGAAATGAAGCAGTAGTAGTCGAAATGGTGACTGATAACTACCACCAAGCAAAGATTGAAGGCTTTGGCATTGCTAATGAAAAACGTGCTTATTTTATTCAGACTGAAGTTGCTTTAAAATCAGAAGAATTCAAAGCATGGGCAAATGATCATACACAGGAAAAGTACCTATTTGATGGTAAGGGTTCTTTAGTGGCATTGTTAAATCATGGCATTGACATGAAAGGAATAACCTTTGATATGCTCCTTGCGTCTTACCTATTAAATCCAGCAGAAAATCATCATGATATTCCAGCAATCAGCCATCGATTAGGAAGGAAAAATGTACTGTTTGATGAGGAAGTGTATGGAAAAGGTGCAAAATTAGCGATTCCTGAACAAGATAAGTTTGTGGAGCATATTGCACGTAAGGCTCGTGTACTTTACGATGTAAAACCTGAAATGGAATCGAATTTGAAAGAAAATCAGTTGTTCGAATTATATAAAGAACTTGAAATGCCTCTAGCATTGATTCTTGGTGATGTTGAACATATAGGTGTACAAATCGATACCGAGCGATTGGAAAAAATGCGTATTGAGTTAAAAGAACGATTAGATGAAATTGAAACAGATGTGTATAAATTAGCGGGGGAAACGTTTAATCTAAATTCACCAAAGCAGTTAGGCCCAATTTTATTTGAAAAACTAAAGCTACCAGTTATTAAGAAAACAAAGACTGGCTATTCGACTGCAGCAGATGTATTGGAGCAACTGCAAGGTGAACATGAAATAATACCCAAATTATTGCTATACCGCCAATTAGGTAAGCTCCAATCGACTTATATTGAAGGCCTGTTAAAAGTGGTTAATAAAGATACAAGGAAAATTCATACACGTTACAATCAAGCTTTGGCCCAAACGGGTAGGTTAAGCTCCGTTGATCCTAACTTACAAAATATTCCTATCCGATTAGAAGAAGGAAGGAAAATTAGACAAGCTTTTATTCCTTCACAAAAAGATTGGATTATGTTTGCAGCAGATTATTCACAAATTGAATTAAGAGTGTTAGCACACATAGCGGAGGATGAGAAGTTAATAGAAGCGTTTCGTAATGACCTAGATATTCATACACAAACTGCTATGGATGTTTTTCATGTAAATGCAGACGAGGTTACCTCTACTATGCGTAGACAAGCAAAGGCAGTTAATTTTGGGATCGTGTATGGAATAAGTGATTATGGATTGTCACAGAGTCTAGGCATCACCCGTAAAGAGGCGAAAAAGTTTATCGACCGCTATTTAGAAAGTTATCCAGGTGTAAAAACATACATGAATACAAGTATTCAAAATGCGAAACATCAAGGGTACGTTTCAACATTGATGAATAGAAGACGATATTTACCTGATATTACAAGTAGAAATTATAATCAACGTAGTTTTGCAGAACGAACAGCTATGAACACTCCAATTCAAGGGAGTGCAGCAGATATTATCAAAAAAGCCATGATTGACTTATATGAAAAGTTAAAGGATGAAAACCTTCAGGCACGGATTCTTTTACAGGTTCACGATGAATTAATATTGGAAGCCCCAAAAGAAGAGTTGGATAAATTAAAAGAGATTGTTCCGGAAATTATGGAGAACACGGTACCTTTAAACGTTCCATTGAAAGTCGATTATGAATTTGGTGATAGCTGGTTCGAAGCAAAGTAGTAAGGAGAAAATTATATGCCAGAATTACCAGAAGTGGAAACAGTAAAACAAACATTAAAACGCCTTGTTCAAAATAAAACCATTCAAGATGTAGAAGTATTTTGGTCGAATATTATAAAACTCCCTGGAGATGTTGAAGAATTTAAAATTAACTTACAACAACAAACCATCCTAGATATACACCGAAAAGGGAAATTTATATTATTCGAATTAAGTGATTATATGTTGATTTCGCATCTTCGCATGGAAGGTAAATATAGTGTACACACAAACGGGGAACCTGTGAAAAAACATACACACGTTATCTTTACTTTTACAGATGGCGCTGAATTAAGGTATAACGATGTGCGTAAGTTTGGAACGATGCATATTGTAAATAAAGGCACGGAGCTTGATCAAAAGCCACTAAATCAACTAGGTCCAGATCCGTTTGATGCAGCATTTACATTTGATTATTTTTATAAAAAGCTCCATAAAACAGATCGCGTTATAAAGGCCGCATTATTGGATCAATCAATTGTTGCAGGACTTGGGAACATTTATGTAGATGAGACGTTATTTCAAGCTAAAGTGAATCCATTGAAAAAGTCGAATAAACTTACCAAAAAAGAAGTGAAGGCAATTCAAGAAGAAGCTAAAACAATTCTTCAGCACGCAATAGAACTAGGTGGTACAACCATAAGATCCTATGTAAACAGTAGTGGTGAAATGGGGATGTTCCAACAAACATTATATGTATATGGACAAGAAAATAATCCATGCAAAAACTGCGGGAGACCAATAGTCAAAATGAAAATTGGCGGTCGCGGAACACACGTGTGTATGAATTGCCAAAAATAGCATTAAAGGAGTTATACGGACTATGGCATTGATAATAGGACTAACCGGAAGTATAGCTAGTGGCAAAAGCACGGTATCTTCCATGTTTCAGGATTATAATATACCTGTTGTGGATGCTGACAAAATTTCACGAGATGTCGTTTGTCCTGGTGAAAAGGCTTATCAACAGATAGTAGAGACTTTCGGTGAAGAAATCTTACTGGTGGATAAAGCAATTGATCGAAAGAAATTAGGTACCATCATTTTTCCTGATAAAGAAAAAAGAACCAGATTAAATGAAATTGTACATCCAGCAGTAAGGGAAAGAATGCTTAAGCAAAAAAGAGATTACATCACTGGCGGTGCAAAATGTGTCGTATTGGATATTCCATTATTATTTGAAAGTAAGCGTCCACAACTTGTTGATAAAACTGTAGTTGTCTATGTAGATAAAGAAACACAGCTAGACCGATTAATGAAGCGAGATAAATCTTCGGAAGCTGATGCTAAATCACGGATAAATTCTCAACTATCCTTAGATGAAAAGGCAGAAATGGCTGATGCAGTTATTGATAATAACGGGACAAAAGAACAAACGAGAGAACAACTAGACGATTTATTAAAAGTTTGGCAAATTATATAACATGGCTCTTTTCGTAAGTTTTGTTGCTATTTCATCCTTTCGAAAATGGTGTCATAACATACTGCTCCGGAAACACACTACGCGCACCTTAGAGCTTGCGCTGAGCTTCCTCGCTCTTCCGAAAGGCGGAGCCGCAGCTAAACATAACATAGAACGCTCACTGTGAGGTTTCATCGCCTTCGCTTTTCCCGCTGGAAGTGTTTTTCTTTTTCAAGGAAGCTGAAGCGTTGCCCGCGGAAAGCGACTGCCCGAAGTGGAGTCGGGCGTTGCCGACTATCGTAGTTTATTGATTTTGTGGCAAAAATAACAATCTTTTAGTAAACAGCCTATAATATAAAACATGGATATGGATGTTAACAACGTCTATATCCATATTTTTGTCATAAAATTATCCTATTTTAAAGCACATTTTTTTTAAAATATGTTATACTATTTATTATTAAAGGCTAAAAAGTATAGCATATTTAGGAGGACTTAATATGAATAAAACCCGAGTTGCCATAAATGGATTTGGTCGAATTGGACGAATGGTCTTTCGCCAAGCGATTAAAGACAGCCAATTAGATGTTGTAGTAATTAATGCAAGCTATCCTCCAGAAACACTTGCGCATTTAATTAAGTATGATAGTGTACATGGAATTTTTGACGGTGAAGTGAAAGCGCTTCAGAA
Organism: Virgibacillus carmonensis; assembly: GCF_057836705.1. Classification (NCBI taxonomy): domain Bacteria; kingdom Bacillati; phylum Bacillota; class Bacilli; order Caryophanales; family Bacillaceae; genus Virgibacillus; species Virgibacillus carmonensis. Next base: position 137,172 of record NZ_JBYQFJ010000004.1, read on the forward strand.
CAGTTTAGAAGTCAATGGAAAGACCGTACTACTCGTTAATTCACGCGAGCCACAAAAATTACCGTGGAAAGATCATGCGATAGATATTGTAATTGAAGCTACAGGTAAGTTTAATAGTAAGGAAGGTGCTGGATTGCATTTACAAGCGGGCGCAAAAAAGGTAGTAATTTCAGCTCCAGGTAAAAATGTCGATAACACAATTGTTATGGGTGTAAACCATGAAACATATAATCCTGAGCAGGAACATGTTATTTCGAATGCTTCATGCACTACAAATTGTTTAGCACCAGTTGTGAAAGTACTTGACGACAACTTCAGGATTATTAATGGTCTCATGACAACCGTGCACGCATTTACAAATGATCAAAATAATTTAGATAATCCACATAAAGATTTACGGCGTGCAAGGGGATGTACACAATCTATCATTCCAACCTCAACTGGTGCTGCGAAGGCATTAGGGTTAGTTTTACCACATCTGAATGGAAAACTTCATGGAATGTCTTTACGTGTTCCGACACCCAATGTATCATTAGTAGATCTCGTAGTGGATGTGGAAAAGTCTGTTTCGGTTGAAGATGTAAATAAAGCATTTAAGCAAGCTGGCGCGAGTAATTTAAAAGGAATTGTTAAATATAGTGACGATCCATTAGTATCGATAGACTATACGACTACAGAATATTCTGCAATTATAGATGGACTTTCAACAATAGTGATGCAAGATAGTAAGATCAAAGTATTAGCCTGGTATGATAATGAATGGGGATATTCAAACCGTGTTATTGATCTCACAAAATATGTGGGAAGTTATTTAAACCAAGAACAAGTGAAAATTTCTTAGAAAAAGACCTTGGAAGGATTTTTCCTTTCAAGGTTAGATTTCTAAGAGCACAAAAAGTATAAAACTTTGGCGATTATCTGTCTAGCTCCAGCGCCTCGAGTTTTTAAGTCAAATCTCTTTGTGATAGGCTGTTTTCGTATAGTTTGTTGCTCGGTACCACCGATGCTGATATAAAATGCGACGTAATTTACCGTTACGGAAATAAACTGCGATGTAACAGCAACGTGATTTCCGCTGCGGGCAGTCGCTTTCCGCGGGCGGCTGGTGAACCTCCTCGTGCTGCCGCACTGCGGGGTCTCACCTATGCCTATCCTCCCGCAGGAGTCGACTGCCCTCCGCTCCAATCGACTGCCAAAAATTGCAGGCAGCCTGTATGATATAAGCAAGCAACCAAGTAAATTGAAATTGTTAAGCAGAACCCTAGTGAAGGAAATCCACGGAGACTCCTGCGGGAGGCTCGACACTCGCCCGCGGAAAGCGAAGTGGATTTCCGGAACGGTTGTCCAACCACCAAACAAAGTATTTACGTCGCAGTATATATCTTTTGTGTCAAAAACAACAATCTTTTAGAAAGCAGCCTTGTGATAAAAAACATCACTAAGAGATACGTCTTAACTTGTCGTGGCTGACCAAGGTGTTTGCGCTTTTCTTATATGGTCACTTTTTCTTATCGAAACATATTGCAAAAACAAATAAAACGGTTTATACTTCTTTGTGACCTTCTATTATGCAATACATCTACTTAAAGGGTTAGGACCTCTTTGGACTAACTTTCCCCCGTGGTATGGTGAAAGTAACAAACAGAAGGACTTAACAATACGTTTTGAGGGGGAAATAAATTGGATACAATGGGAAGACACGTAATAGCGGAATTATGGGAATGCAATATAGATAAATTAAATGATATGGCATTAATTGAGCGTACATTTGTTGATGCAGCTTTAAAGGCAGGTGCTGAAATTCGGGAGGTTGCTTTTCATAAATTTGCACCACATGGTGTAAGTGGAGTAGTGATTATCTCCGAATCACATTTGACTATTCATAGCTTTCCAGAGCATGGATATGCTAGCATTGATGTATATACGTGTGGGGATATTATTAATCCGAACGTTGCAGCAGAACATATTGCAAGTTCATTAGAAGCAAAGACATATGAAAAAGTAGAAGTACCACGTGGAATGGGACCAGTAAAGGTAAACCAATTTCAAGTATTATAGAAAAATTGATAAAAAAAACAAAAGTTGATTAGACTTGTCCGCTATCGATCACTTCGAGCAGGATAATGTTAATCAGCTTTTTTTAATTAGTTAAATCTTATAAAACATGTTAAAATATGTTGTAGTATAGATAATTTTATCAAAATTTGATGAGGTGTCCGAGATGTCATTCAAACAAACAGTAACAAAATATTTGAGTAACCATGCAGAGACAAAGGACAACCATTTGGATACATCACTGCAAACTCATTATTATAAGACGACAAAAGATAAAGCACTTGCCAAATTAGAAGAATTATATACAAAATCACAACTCTATTCAATCCACTCCATATCAAAAGAGCACGGTGAAATTAGTTTTTATTATAAAAAGACATTTATCATTTCCACGGTTATTTCTGTTCGGCCGTATAATACTGCAATTGATTTCTCCGTTACAACTGAAACAGCATTACCTTTTGACTTCGGTAACAGTTCACGGATTATTGAACAGTTATATAATCAACTAAATAAAGAATTGCCTTATATTGAAACGAAAAATTAATTTTAGAAAGAGGAACGGGGTGGAGCAAGATGCGATGTTCCAATTGTGACTACAAAAGTACAAAGGTTCTTGATTCACGACCAATTGAAGAAGGTAGATCAATTCGCCGCAGAAGAGAATGTGAGCAATGTGGGTTTCGCTTCACCACGTTTGAACGAATAGAAGCTGTCCCTTTGATTGTTGTTAAAAAAGAGGGTGCAAGACAAGAATTTAGTAGAGAAAAATTAATCCGTGGATTGATAAGATCCTGTGAAAAAAGACCTGTCCCGATTGAAAAGATCGAATCAATTGCATTAGACGTGGAAAAACAATTACGGGGTAATGGAGCGTCTGAAGTAGAAAGTAAAGAAATAGGTGAAATGGTAATGGATCGACTGGCAAAGGTCGATGAAGTAGCATATGTACGTTTTGCCTCAGTATATCGTCAATTCAAGGACATTAGTGTGTTTCTAGATGAATTGAAGGATTTAATAAATACAGATAAGAAGAGGTAATAGCAATGAAAAAGGAGTTAAGGTTATGAATGTTATTGGGAAGGTCTTACCAGTGGATGGCTATTATGTGTCAAAGAGAAAGAGCCTGCCAGTAGACTATGCAAAATCTATGACACATTTATATCAACCATTAATCGGAATGGAAGCTACTACTCTTTTCATGACCTTATTGCACGAGGTGGACTTACAGAATTCACAAGATCTACAAACACATCACACGTTAATGAATTATTTAAACATGCCACTAGATGAGATATATCGAGCACGCCTTAAGTTAGAGGGCATTGGCTTAATGAAAACCTATCAAAGATTGGTAAGCGAACAGTCAGTTTATACGTATGAATTGCAGGCGCCATTTTCTCCAGGTGAATTTTTCATGGATGAAATGCTGGCGCAATTACTTTATTACCATTTAGGCGAAGAAAAGTTTGGTCAGTTAAAACAGCGTTATGAAAGAAAGCAGCAACGTCAATCAGGGGAAAATATTACTGCTGCATTTAACGATGTATTTCAAACGTTTCAGCCATATGACCAAACAATGAATACTACTGTTAAACAAGAGGATGAACCAATTATCAATCCGATAGACTTCTCTTGGATTAAAAGAATGTTAGAGCAACGAATGATTCCAGCAAAAAACGTTCTTACTGTATCTAATAAGCAACTTATTATGCAAATGATGAAGTTATATGAGTTAGACTCTCATGAAATTGAAAAAAGTATGTTGTGGGCTCTTAGTGATGAAAATACATTGCACACGGAAGAGTTTAAGAATGCTTGTCATGATTTATTTAAATCTAAATATAATATTACTTCTATCAAGCTAACAGATAAGGTGAAACCGAAAGAGGTGCCAAAATCAGCACCGCAAACACAGGAAGGACAACTTGTTCAGCACCTAGAAACCATTTCTCCTAAGCAGTTGCTAGAAGATTTGTCCAGTGGAAATCATGCGTCTGACCAAGACATGCGAGTGATACGTGAAGTAATGACATCACAGGGATTGCCTTCGCCTGTAATGAACGTGCTGATTCACTTTGTACTGCTGCAGTCAAACATGAAACTATCAAAAGCTTACTTAGAAAAAATAGCAAGTCATTGGTCACGAGCTAATCTGAAAACGGCTAAAGAAGCAATGGTTTTTGCGAAAAAAGAAAAAAACCGTTATCAAAAATCAACAGCAACTTCAACAGCGCCGAGGCAATCATACTCTAAGAATTATTCAAATGAAGTTGTACCGGACTGGTTTAAAGATCGGAACAAAAATAAGGTGAAAGATACAGCAGATAAGGATAATGGGGAAACAGCTAAAGAAAAGGAAAGAATGGAAGCTATATTGAAAAAGTATTCTACCGAGTAAGAAAAATAATCATTTCCAAGGATGATTGATATGAAACCAGTGCAATCGACATTAAAAAAATGGATGGACGAAAATAAAAGTTTTAAAGAAAACTATAAGAAGATAAGAAATGAAGTGTTAGAGGACCCGGAGATTAAAGAATTCCTTTCGCTTCACCCTGAATTAACAAGGCAGGAAATTGATAAAAATTTAATTAAATTATATGAGTATAAAACACAGTCCAAACAATGTGATAAGTGTAAATCATTCGGTAGTTGTATTAATATGTTGAGTGGGTACTCACCAATCCTTAAAACCGATAATAATGAAATTCATATACAATATGAGAAATGCCATAACCACGTAGCACACGAAAAACAAAAGCATCAACAGCAATTGATACAAAGTCTTTATATGCCAAAAGAAATACTACATGCATCGATGGCGACACTTCAAAGTGATGGACAAAGAATGAAAGCTATTGATTCGATAGATGAATTTCTTGTGAAAGTTAATTCGTCAGGCCTTCCATCTAAAGGAATTTACTTTTATGGCCCATTTGGGGTTGGAAAAACGTTTTTTCTTGGTGCGATAGCAAATGAATTAAGGAAAAGGAATATCGCTTCCATGATCATATATATGCCAGAGTTTGTAAGAGAAATTAAAGCTTCTCTAAAAGATGACTCAATAAATACCAAAATAGAGTATTTCAAAAAAGCAGAAGTATTAATGATCGATGATATAGGAGCTGAATCTCAGTCTGCATGGTTTCGTGATGAAATTCTCGGGTCTATTTTGCAATATCGCATGATGGAAGGACTTCCGGTCTTTTTCACTTCAAATTACAATTTAGATCAATTAGAAGGTCAATTAGCTAAAACAAATCGAGGAGCTGTCGAAACAGTTAAAGCTGGACGAATAATTGAGCGCATTAAACAAGTAAGTAAAGAAGTACAAATATCCGGGGAAAATAGAAGAAACAGCTAGTACGTCTTATATGTCTGGGCTTGACACGAAAACTACCAATTAAAAAATTATGGTAGTTTTTTTCTTTATACATTTTTTACTCATTCTTTCCATATAATGTATCAGCTTGGTTTTGTGAGGGTGAGATGTATTGCTGGATATTTATATGGAGTCAGATAAAGAAGTAATCAGTTTTTGCGAATCATTATTTCAAATTAACAAGAAAATTGAATTGCATTGGAAAACGAGTGAGGAATGGGGGAATCATTTACAAATTGAGATTGAGGAAGTTGATGATGCATCACTTGATTCAATTGCGAGAGCATTAGTTGATGTATTCATGCATCATCGATTGTCTAGTATGATACGATCAGTTATTCAAGATGTATTTTACTACACAAATTATGATGAGATCGATAAGATATTGGATCTAACGCATTGGATCATTACTGGGGGAGATGATGACAATATAGATCTAACAGATACAGAAGATCCTGGTTTATTTTTGGAATCATTATTTATTACCATGATAAGAAGTTCTGGCACGGTTCACTATGATTCATTGGTAAAGTTTCGTATAAAACCATTTAAAGAGCTAATTAAGTGCTTTACTGGACTAGCTATCGATGAGCTAAAACGTGAAGAGGATCATTTATCGTTTGTAAACGCACTTAGGGAATATATTGCGAAAAAGAAGGCAGTTATTCCTACAATTTATATGATTCAAGGAGACCCTTTTACTTTTTTTAATTCAAACGGTAAGCGGATCACCAACATGGAGCTACACATGATCATGCAGCAGGAACCATTGTATATCGTTGGCTTAGATAGTAACGAAAAGAACTTATCACCGCTTATAGCAATGGCACCTGAGACGATAAAAATCTATGGAGATAATCCGGTTGAACCAAAAACGTTAACGGTTATTAATGTATTTCAAGAGAGAGTAAAATTTGAGCCGATGGTAAATTTTCCGTTTCCTCAATACTTAAAAAAACTATAAAACATTACTTGCAAATATAATTTGTAGGCGCTATAATAAAATTTATATATATGTTAATCAATATTTGGTAATGATAAGGACAAGATCGTTTGGGATTAGTCAAGAATAGAGAAGGAAGTCTGACGGCTGAAAACTTCCTCATGTACAACAAATGATTACCACCTTGGAACTCTGCTATTGAAATAATTAGTAAATAGTAGCGTATATTCTGCGTTAAAGATTAATGAAGCCGTGATTAATTTATCGCGGAAATCAGGGTGGAACCACGTGTTAAGCGCTCGTCCCTTTGCAATTGTGCAGAGGGATGGGCGTTTTTTAATTATATCAAGGGAGTGATTTACATGGCAGCAGAAATATCAATCATTTTTCCAGATGGAGCTAGCAAGGAGTTCCCTAATGGGACGACTGGCGAAGAGATAGCATTCTCTATATCACCTGGATTAAAAAAACAAGCGTTAGCAATAAAATTGGATGGTAAGCTAGTTGATTTACGACGTGGTTTAGCTGATGGTGGAAAAATAGAAATTGTCACGTATAAAAATCAGGAAGGCTTAGAGGTTGTGCGACATTCCACAGCACATCTAATGGCCCAAGCAATAAAACGTTTATACAAAAATGTTAAATTTGGTGTTGGGCCTGTAATCGAAGAAGGTTTTTATTATGACATGGATATGGAAGAATCGATTACCCCAGAGGATCTTCCTAAAATTGAAAAAGAAATGCAGCGAATTGTTGATGAAAATCTAGAAATTGAGCGTATAGAGGTTTCTAGGGAAGAAGCAAAGCAGATGTTTCGTGATATTGACGATGACTTGAAGCTTGAACTAATTGATGCAATTCCAAAAGATGAGCAGGTAACAATCTATAAACAAGGTGAATTTTTTGACCTTTGTAGGGGTGTACATGTACCTTCTACTAGCAAAATTAAAGCTTTTAAATTGCTAAGTATTTCTGGTGCTTATTGGCGTGGGGATAGTAATAATCAACAGCTGCAACGCATTTATGGAACAGCATTTGAAAAAACTGGCCAGCTTGAAGAATATTTACGCATCTTAGAGGAACGTAAAGAACGTGATCACCGTAAATTAGGAAAGGAATTAGAGATATTTACAGTATCACAAAAAGTAGGACAAGGTTTACCCTTATGGCTACCTAAGGGTGCAACAATTCGTCGTAACATTGAACGTTACATTGTTGATTTAGAAGAACGTTTAGGCTATGACCATGTTTATACTCCAGTTTTAGGAAGTGTAGAACTATATAAAACTAGTGGTCACTGGGATCATTATAAGGATGATATGTTCCCAACAATGGAAATGGATAATGAGGATTTAGTGTTACGTCCAATGAACTGTCCACATCATATGATGGTTTATAAGAATCAATTATACAGTTATCGTAATTTACCAGTTCGGATCGCAGAATTAGGTACGATGCATCGCCACGAAATGAGCGGGGCGCTCGCGGGCTTGCAGCGTGTTCGAGCAATGACGTTAAATGATGCACATATATTTGCTCGTCCCGATCAATTGAAAGAAGAATTCATTCGTGTGGTTGAGCTAGTACAAAAAGTGTACAAAGACTTTGGCATTGGTGAATATTATTTCCGTCTATCTTACCGTGATCCTGAAGATAACGAAAAATATGTGGATAATGATACTATGTGGGATAAAGCACAAGCAATGCTGAAAGAAACGATGGAAGACATGAACCTTGATTATGTAGAGGCGGAGGGTGAAGCTGCCTTTTACGGGCCTAAGCTTGACGTTATGGTAAGAACTGCACTAGGTAAAGATGAAACATTGTCAACTGTTCAGTTGGATTTCCATTTACCGGAGCGGTTTGACTTAACTTATATCGGTGAGGATGGAAAAGAGCATCGTCCAGTCGTTATCCACCGTGGTGTCGTGTCAACGATGGAACGTTTTGTGGCATTTCTTTTAGAAGAATACAAAGGTGCATTCCCAACATGGCTAGCTCCAGTTCAAGTTAAAGTAATACCAGTATCTCCAACTGTTCATTTAAATTATGCTAAGGATATAGTAGACCAATTGAAGCTGCAAGGTGTCCGTGTAGAAGTGGATGAGCGTGATGAAAAGATAGGCTATAAAATTCGTGAGGCTCAAACACAGAAAGTTCCATTTGGATTAGTTGTTGGGGACAATGAAATTGAACAGAGTGCAGTTAATGTACGTAGATATGGTGAAAAAAACTCCGAGACAATTGGTTACCAAGACTTTGAACAATTGATAACAGAAGAAATTAAGAATAAAACATTACAAAAATAGGCTTGATTTTTGCTATTAAACTTTACCAACAATCTTATATGTGCTATAGTAACTAGAGTTAACAGTTCACTTTTATATTAGGTTTATTTGACATAGGTTCAAAAAAATGATATAGTATGAAAGTTGAATAAAATTAAATGATCTGAGACAAGTAGAGGCACCCGCTTCTCACCTGTTCAACGCGTATATGCAGTTGGCTGGTTTCTAACTTCTTTAAATAAATGATTAAAGTCGTGTGGGTGCATATATTGTGCCCACACTTTTTATGTGCTTGTCAATGAAAGATCAGAATTACTTTACACTATTTTGGAGGTGGCTGGCTATTAGCAAAGATATGAATGTCAATGAAAAAATTCGTGCGAGAGAAGTACGTCTAATCGATTCAAACGGTGATCAACTTGGTGTTAAATCGCGTCAAGAGGCATTAGAAATTGCCCAAACTAGAAACTTAGATTTAGTTTTGGTTGCACCTAATGCAAAACCACCAGTTGGTCGTATCATGGACTATGGAAAACATCGTTATGAGCAACAAAAGAAAGAAAAAGAAGCACGCAAAAATCAAAAAATTATTAACGTGAAAGAAGTTCGTTTCACACCTGGAATTGGCGAACACGACTTTGTTACCAAATTAAAGAACGCAAGAAAGTTTCTTGAAAAAGGTGACAAAGTGAAGGCAGCGGTACGTTTTCGTGGTCGTGCAATAACACACAAAGAGCTTGGACAGCAAGTATTAGACCGATTAGTAGAAGAATGTAAAGACATTTCAACGGTTGAATCAAAACCGAAAATGGAAGGTCGTAATATGTTCATTATGCTTGCACCCATAGTTGAAAAATAATTCTTATATGTTTACAAGGAGGAACTCTACATGCCTAAAATGAAAACCCATAAAGGTTCTCAAAAACGTTTTAAAAGAACCGGATCTGGAAAATTAAAACGTTCACACGCTTACACAAGCCATATGTTTGCAAATAAATCACAAAAACAAAAACGTAAGTTACGTAAATCTACACTTGTATCAGCAGGAGACTACAAACGCATCAAAGCAATGCTGCCAAAGTAAGCTGTTATAATATGCTACTACTAAACTAAAATTAAATGGATATACAATGATATAGATTTGTATTAGGAGGGAATTAATATGCCACGTGTAAAAGGTGGAACAGTTACGCGCGCTCGTCGTAAACGCGTACTAAAACTTGCAAAAGGGTATTATGGTTCAAAACGTACACTATTTAAAACAGCTAAACAACAAGTAATGAAATCAGGTCAGTATGCTTATCGTGACCGTAGACAGAAAAAACGTGATTTCCGTAAACTATGGATCACACGTATTAATGCTGCAGCACGCATACACGATATTTCATACAGCAAATTGATGCACGGATTAAAAGTTGCTGGTATTGAAGTAAACCGTAAAATGTTGTCTGACTTAGCTATTAATGATGAAAAAGCTTTCGGTCAACTTGCAGAAAAAGCAAAATCAGCTATTAAATAAGAAAAGCGGAAGCGCCTGGTTAGGGGTGACACGAATAAGTAAGGAGCCGTAGAGCACACGAACTTTTGTGCTCGGAGTGTCCATTGCTTATGTCGCGAACCCCTAGGCGCTGTAGCTAGACAATAATTTATGGAAAAAGACCAAATTCATTAACTGATTTGGTCTTTTTTTATACTGATAAGAACGATAAACTTTTAGTGGATATCAGTATAAATGCAACTAAGGCTTTCGCCGATGAGTCAAGTTTTCTAATAAACAAGCAGAGGAATAATCTTATGAATATAGAAATGGTAATTATTTGGTATCTTGTCATCATAAATATAATCGCTTTTGTTTTTATGGGAATCGATAAAAAAAGGGCAATAAAGCAAAAATGGCGTGTACCTGAAAAAAGATTTTGGATAATGGCTATCATAGGTGGATCCATAGGTGCAATGATTGGAATGAGTTATTTTAGACATAAAACGAAGCATCGATCATTCAAAATTGGTATGCCTTTCATTTTTATTATACAAATTGTGATTGCATTTATCGCAATTTAAGGGGAGTAACCAGTACCTGCTAAACTCAAAAATGGAAGTTTAGACCGGGGATTAGTGGTGGGGATACCAGCCTGCACAAGCCAAGGTTGGTTCAATTAACAATCAGTGGATAGAACGAAAAAAAGCCATTGAATGAAGTTTCACTTTATTATTCTTTCCATGTCATAAAGGCTCGTCTTATGTCATATACATGTACTAAGTGGTTTTTAACATGCTGCAATGGTTGGCAGAGGCAAACAGAGGAGGCATGGTATGGAGCTGTTTGGTAGTTATCTAATGGCAGCGGTTGAAACAGGAGGTATTTTCGCACCACTATTATTCATCAGTTTTCATTTACTAAGACCATTGTTTTTCCTTCCAGTAGTATTTATCTGTATTTCAGGTGGAATACTGTTTGGTGCAGTGGCAGGAACTGTGTATTCGATTATAGGTATTACGTTATCAAGTGTAGGCTTCTATGGAGTTATTCGCTGGATGCCAAAGACGTTTAAAAAACTTGTTCTTTTAAAAGGAAAACTAATTGGGAAGCATTCGGAGCTAACCACTTCACAAATCGCAATCCTTCGTCTTATACCATTTATTCACTTTCACCTGTTATCGTTATGTTTAATTGAAGTGACGCAAGGATTTAAAGATTATACCCGATCATCATTATTAACGAACATCCCTTTAGCATTTATTTATACATCAATAGGGAAATGGATTTCGAACTTATCCCCTTTTTATATCATCGTGTTTCTGCTTTCATTGTTACCGCTTATTTATATTTTAAGAAGAAAAGAAGTTATTATTAAATGGAATGAGTTTTTTCCAATACGTACGTAAGAAAAGAAGGAATCCTGCACGATGGATTCCTCCTTTCTTACGAGAAAGGAAAGTATAAGCTTTGGCGATTATCTGTCTAGGCGCGAGCAAAGCACTCACACTGAACCGCCCCTGAGCTTTTCTTACGTACGTATTTATTTTAATCAAGAGGGGTTAGTACCAGTTTATTCACAGGATGCTTCCATTCAATCTTGGCATACGGATATCGAATTAGCATTTCCTCTTCCAAAAAGTATAAATCATCCCGTGTAAACCCCTTCAGTTCCATTGGTTCATGAACAAACACATGTATATCTACTACTTCAAAGGCTTGCTCGGTTGTACCCAGATATTTTTCTCCTTCAAACGAACAACCTTTATAAACAAACTGGATATTTTTTTTGTTATTTTCCCGTTCATCCAAAAGGTAGAAGTCATAATTGGTTTTGGCGATGTTCAATCTCCGTTTTGGATTTCGATAATATTGATAAAACGTGTAGACGAGAAGAATAATCGAAACCAATATTAAAACTCGAAATAAAATAATAATCATATTCCACCGTCCCCTTGAAAGTTTATTACTCTTTAATACGATAGAAGCCTAGTTCAGGTTTCACATTTCGAAAGTTTTTCATGATACAATCATACTAAAAGTGAAACGAGGGATAAAGTATGGACTGGGATAAACTATTTTCGATGCAAAAACAGCTTGATCGTCATATCGAAGAGAAGCATGATATCGATAAAAGTAAACTATTTGAATCGAAATATCTTGCATTACTAGTTGAATTAGGAGAGCTTGCAAACGAGACGAGATGCTTCAAATTTTGGAGTACAAAGGCACCAAGCGAAAGGAACATCATTCTTGAAGAATATGTTGATGGTCTTCATTTTATCTTATCACTAGGAATTGAAAAAGGTTATCAATACGTATCACGTAACAATTATTCAACCAAAGGACATGCAACCGATCAATTTAATAATTTGTACCGTCAATGTGTATTGTTTCATGAGAATACAACACACACAAACTATTTGAATATGTTCCATAGTTTTTTGATTTTAGGTGGCATTTTAGGCTTTGATGAGAAGGCAATTATGGATGCATATAAAAAGAAAAATGAAAAGAATTATCTGAGACAAGAGCAAGGGTACTAGTAAATGTTTTGTTATTTTTCTAAATAAAGTTATAATTGATAATGGATTAACTTTAAGGAGGAATAAATACATATGCCAAAATTAGATGAAACACTAACAATGTTTAAAGACTTAACAGATGCAAAAGGTATTCCAGGAAATGAAAAAGAAGCTAGAGATGTTATGGAGAAATATATTAAACCATATGCAGATGAAGTTTTTACGGACAACCTTGGAAGCTTAATTGCTAAGAAAATTGGTGATGAAAAAGGACCTAAAATAATGGTTGCTGGCCACCTTGATGAAGTTGGATTCATGATTACACGAATTGATGACAAAGGTTTTATTTATTTCCAAACAGTTGGTGGATGGTGGAGCCAAGTAATGCTTGCGCAACGCGTTACCATTATGACGAATAAAGGGGACGTGACAGGTATTATTGGATCACAACCTCCACATATTTTATCTCCAGAGGCTCGTAAAAAACCTGTAGATATTAAAGATATGTTTATTGATATTGGTGCATCGAGCAAAGAAGAAGCGCTTGAATTTGGTGTTAAACCTGGTGACTCAGTTGTTCCATATTTTGAATTCACGCAACTAAAGAATGAAAAAATGCTTTTAGCGAAAGCTTGGGATAACCGTATTGGTTGCGCCATTGCTATTGAAGTATTAAAGCAGTTAAAAGGTTCTGATCATCCAAACGTTGTTTATGGTGTTGGTACTATACAAGAAGAAGTAGGATTACGTGGTGCAAAAACTTCTACACACGCAATCAAGCCAGACATCGGTTTCGGTGTTGATGTGGGTATTGCTGGCGATATGCCTGGTGTATCTAATAAAGATGCTGACAGTAAACTTGGCGATGGGCCACAAATCATTTTATATGATGCATCAATGATTTCACATAAAGGTGTACGTGACTTTATCATTGACACTGCTGACGAGCATAATATCCCATACCAATACGCAACAATGGCTGGTGGTGGAACAGACTCAGGTTCCATTCATTTAACAGCAAATGGTGTACCATCGTTATCCATTACAGTCGCTACACGTTACATTCATTCACATGCTGCAATCTTACACAGAGATGACTTTGACAATGCAGTTAAATTGATTGTAGAAGCAATTAAGAAATTAGACAACGACAAAGTAAAAGAAATCGTTTTATCCTAGTAGCATAAAACGATAGGTTGTTTTCTAAGAGTTTGTTGTTATTAAAAGAAAGAGTGTGGCTGTATAGAAAAAAAATGCTTATCAGCAGTGGAAATATGGGAAACTCCTTAGTTAGTCATGATGAAAGTAGGGACAGGTCATCACCTGCTGTTCACATGCCTATCTATTTGTACGCCGTTGAGCCGTAGCTAGACGGAGTATATTTTCATTGTGGCGTTATAAACAACAATTTTTACTATAAGGGCCAAACTATAAAAAGAACAGTAGCGAAAAATTGCTACTGTTCTTTTTGGTTAAGTAAGATAACCATTCATTACCTTCTTGACATAGTTTTGCGTTTCCTCAAACGGTGGTACTCCTTGATACTTATCAACGTTACCTGGTCCTGCATTGTATGCTGCTAATGCTAATTCAATATTTCCATTATAGCGATGTAACATTTGGCTTAGATACTTTGTTCCACCTTCAATGTTCTGAGATGGATCTAACGGATTACCAACACCAAGGCCTCGAGCAGTTGCTGGCATTAATTGCATAAGTCCGAGTGCTCCAACACTGCTTTTCGCATTAGTATGGTAGTTTGACTCCGCTTTAACAACAGAATGAATGAGTTTTTCATCGATACCATATTTATTTGCTTTTTGCGTAATAATCGAATCAAATTGCGTTGGTGAGACGGCACTTCCTGTTGTGTTAGCTGGATTATATGTAGAGATGGAGGGGAAGGGCTTTACACCATTGTATACTGTATTAGTTTGTTGTTTCGTTTCTGCTTGATTTATTCTTTCTTGTAACAGTTGCTTAAAAGCTACATCAATTAAAGGAGAATTATAAGATATTGAGCTATCTGAAGATGACATGATTGACATAGCCTGATATTTAATCATGTTTTGTAAGTTTTGTAATTCCATTAGACTTTCTCCCTTCACTGCTGCTGTCTATATTTTAGCCGTTAGCTAATGCAGATGCAATATAATTTTTTAAGCAGTTTGCTAATGCGGGAAAAGAAAATTAACTTTATAACATTATTGGCTCACTACCAGCCTCAATTAATAGAGTCTGATAGAATGGGTCTGTCCCTATACATAAAATCCGATCACATACATTTATTATTTCATCCATATCATGGGACGTAAAAAGGATCATCGTGTTTTTTTCTTTAGCAAGTTTTCGTAAATAAGCGCTTATTTCATTTTTTGATTTTAAATCAATTCCAACAGTTGGTTCATCTAATAATAAAACTTCAGGATCGTGTATGAGACTAATCGCTAAATTCAACTTTCTTTTCATACCACCAGACAAACGTTTAACTGGTTCTCTCCATTTGTCTAATTTCATATCCACGCACAATTGATGTAGTTCATCGTGTGTTTTTTTTACAGTAGATAACTTTTCAAAAAATACCATGTTTTCTTTAACGGTAAATTCCTCCCAAACGGCAATTTCCTGGGGGACGAATCCTATCTTCCGCCTAATCTTTTTCATGTTTTCATTGAATTTATTACCATGTAGAGATATTGTTCCTTCAGTAGGTTTTGATAACGTTGCTAGAATTCTTAGTAATGTGGATTTGCCAGCACCATTTTCACCAACAAGACCAACGATTTCAGCGGGATTTATCGTGAATGATAGGGAATTTAGTATTCTATGTCTGCCATAAGTTTTGGATAATGATGAAACGTTAAGCATAATGTTCCTCCTTCCGTAAATACCAAATGATAGTTGCGATTAATAAAAAACCTGGCCAAAAGTTTATAATATTACCTGAAAGTATAGGGGCCAATGGATTAACTGCAGTGAACCATGACCACTTCGATAAAATTCCGCTTATTGGTAGGATAGCACCGCTACTTATCATTGTTATTAATGTAATTCCAAAAGAAACCACATAGTAACGGAATGTATTTTTAAATAGAAGTGCTAACAAAAATGCGCCTAGGACAAGGACGATGCGATAACACATCATACCGATAATAAACGAAAGACTAAGTTGTACATCGTGAAGCGAGTAAAAAACAAACAATGTAATACTATCTATTAAAATTAGTAAAAAGCTATAGATACTCAAACTTCTAACTAAATATCCTTTAAAGCTTATGCCCATAAATGCGAACCTCGGTATTACGGCTGACTGATTTCCCCTCACGATCCAGTCAAAGAGAAGCAATGTAGAAAGCATACTGAAGATACTCCAGATACCCCAAATATTCCATAAAGGGATGTCCTCTGTTGTTGATTGTGACGCTACGGGGTTGAAGGCGAAAGAGGTCTGCAGTAAATTTTCCTCTTCTTGTATTTCTTTACTTTTTGAAATGATTTCATCCCATGTCCATTCTGAATCCGATTGATAGGTATCCGCCAGTTCCCTAATAATGTAAGCTGTTTTAGATCGACCTGTTTCTTGCTGAACATAGGACAAAATCATTTCCTTCACAGGTGTATAAGCCAACGATTGATTAGTTTGGTAGCTGGTAATGATTTGATTTCTGTTTCCTTTACGTATCTGATTAGCAAAATCGCTGTGTATGACAAATATACTATCAATTTCGTGCTTTTCTAATTGATATAAAGCAACATCCTTGGTAAGTTCCCTAGCTTTTATAAACGATGTTGAGGAAATTTCATTATATAGTTCCTGTGTAATTTTATTATGGTCTTCAATCACGATGCCTACAGGAATTTTACTGTCATCCTGCACAGCACCTAGAACAGATGTTATACCGAGTGTGGCAATTAAAGGTATGAATAGCCAAAACAGAAGACTTAGCAAATGTTTTTTCATATGTAAAAAACGTGCTTCTATCACACTTTTCATCGCGAAACACGCTCCTTCCAAGTAGATAAACCCAAAAAGATAAGGGAACCACTAAATAAATATAGAGACAAGGGCAGGTAATCTACATACACACGATTACTTAAAATAATTTCCTGCAACCAATGAAATGCTTGATAAGCAAAGCTATAGTGTAGAATATCCTGGAGATAAATCGGAAAATAGATGGTTGGTACGATTGCACCACTTACCAATAGAAGAATTCCTGTATAAATAGACTGTGTCAATAATCGAATTTTTGGTGCTGTTAAAATGATTTCAATAATTGCCAGTCCAAATAAAAAAACAAAACTGTAAATGACTGTTAATATGACAATCTTTCTATAGTCGCTAAAAAAAAGTTGTATATCGCAAAACGTAATTAGTCCATAAAGAGTAAAATTAGTAAATAAGATGGTTGCCATCCATGATACGATTATTTTAGCCACCAATTGATGGGTCTGTGACACACTGTATAATCGCATGCGACTTTTCATGCGTGATTCTTCTTCTCTCGTTAGAATAGAGTAAAAGGTAAACAACCAAACCGTAATGATAATAAATAAACCACCGAGCCCATAGTACTTTACAGGAGAACTTGAAGCATTAATCGTCAGTGCTTCTTCATCTAGAATTTTATCTTTTCCTAATGTATAAAATACAAATTCAGTAAACTGCTTTAATAAAAAGTCATTACGTGTTTCATCGTCCATTTCTAGCTGCCGAGCATAATAATTGATCGTTAGTATGTTAGCCTGAGCTGTTTTGATGTGACGTGAAACACTATTTATTAGTTCCCTTGCTAAGAAGCTCTCAACAGGTTTATTTGGATTTCCAATTATTTCCAAGTTGACGGATATACCATTATACAAGTTGTCAATAAAGTTTTCTGGAAAAGTTACGTACGCGCTTATACTATTATTTTCAATGGATTGTTTTGCTTCTATTGATGACATGGCTTCCAGTTGAATAAAATTGTGTAATTGGGATGATTCTTCTATTAGTTGAATTACCATCGCTGTTTCCTTTGACCGGTCATGGTCAATTAATCCAACCTGAACGGTATTGTTATCTTCTGGTACGAAAAAAGAGATAACTACATAAGCTGACAATCCAACAAGTATAATAGGGAACAGAAAAAGCAGAGAAAGTGACGGCCACTTCCTCTGTAACTGTTTTATATTATTATTAATAAACAGAAATACGTGCTGAAAGAAAAGCATTTACATACACCCGTTTCTTAAAATCCGTTAAGGTTGCCACCCATAACTCCCATTACCCATTGCTGAAATTGTGGTGCTACTTCCACTTGGAAATACTGCATAATTTCGTCTACGCTCATACTCCCTATATCTTTAACTTCTGGGTCTGCCGGAATTTCTACTTGTTTAATCAATTTCGCATCATTTGCTATGTGAAGACTTAATGCATCTTCGGCCATACCTGGAACTTGAACTGCAAAAGTATGTTCTGAATTCATGTTGTCTTCGTTATAAGTCGCATTACCCGACCAATTTAACCCACCTTGATCTGGTCCAGTTTTGAAGGTAAATACACGTTCAAAGTCTCGTTTTCCATCTTCTAAGGTCGAGTTCCCAGCATAAGCCGCTTCAAACTCACCGGCAACTAGTTCAATAGAGTCTTCTGCCTTATTATCCTTCCAAGATAATTCTCCGGTTACCGTCATTGATGAATCTTGGCCATTTTCAACAGCACCTATTGTATAGTCAAATGTTTGCTCTGTTTCTCCTAGCAATTGTGTGCCACTTATTTCAAATGTTACTAGTTCATTTTCAGAAGGGCCCATAGATAGAGAGAAATTTCGCTTGACTATGAGATCATCATTAATCCAAATGGTAGAATTCATTCCATCTGGTATTTGGAATTTTTCCAGTTCTTTTATTGCATTATCTAAGGTTGTTTCGAATTCATTTATCATTTTATCGATATCGTTTTCTATTGATGGAGCTAGGCTTGAAGAAGAAACTCCCGTACCTAGTGATTGTACTGCAAGCTGTTCCCGAATTATTTCTTTTAATCGCTTATCATCTTTCATTTTCTCCATTACAGATGAAAGAAGGTCTTTTACTTGGCTTTCGTTTAAATGGAACGTTATTTTTTCGGCATTGATTGATTCTGAATTTACTTCTACTGTTTCATCGGTTGCTTTAAATGCACTATCTGGCAATTTCTCATAAATCATTTCCAGATATTCTTTTTTTAAATATTTTTGATCATCTTCAGGTAAAACCTTTGATCCGTTAAAAAATGTATCGAAATCAATTTCTTCTTTGCCATTGTACATATTAGGGTCAACTTCGTGTAATAGTTTACCAATATCTCCCTCGTTAACCTGAAGTAATTCTTTGAGGAAAGGTAGTTCTACCAATAGCTTTTTGGAAGTGAGGTAAAGATTTAACCCATCAACTGTAATTCCACCAAATGCGCCACTGATTTCTGTGGCCATTTTTTTTTCTTTAAGGTCCATAGAATTGCTTACTGTTAATGTTGAATTGTTGATAATCTGCGCTGGTCCAAACGGAGAAAGACCTGCAGCTGGATCATTGTACGCAGCGGAAAGTTCAACTGTCGATTCAATAGGGTTTTCTTTTACTTTTTTCTGCCAATTAATCTCTGGTTCAAACCGATTTTCAAATTGCTTCCCAACTACTTCAAAACTATTCTTTTCTGCTAAAAAATATTTTTGTTTATCAGAAAAATTTAAAAGGACAAAAGCAGCAACACTTCCACCAATAATTAATATTGCGGTAATAATGAAAATTAAAAATCTTTTAGACGAGCCTTTTCTACTGTTATTCCGTGATATTGATTCACTCATGTACCAAAACCTCTTCCTTTACTTTTATAGGTGTACTCATATCTATGATGTGACTTCACGATGAATTACAAACTTATATATAAATTCATTTTACATTGCCAATAGAATTATAGTCAATATGTTCCATTTCAAGATATAAATGTTAAGTGACAATGAGGCGTATACTCTATACTAATAAACGATACAAAATATTTTTTCACCTCTCTATCTATATATGGTATTATCTGTAAATAGTTTTTCAGTAAAGCTACTTGTCATAGGTTAAAAGAAAATAGTAGGGATTTTTAATTATATTTGCAAAAAAGAAGGTAGATGCTATATTTTAGCATCTACCTTCTAGTTTAGCCTTTAGTTGTCGTTTTAACACCTTGTTCTAAAGCGTCTATCATTTCTTTCTTCTCAGTCTCATCTGACTGTTTCCAAATTAATTCGAACATAACGCCTAATCCCGGTAGCATTTTCTCTTCACCATTTTGTATGGCGTCTACAATGGTCTCTTCCAACTGTTCCTGATCATTTGTCGCTATATTTGACAGAATCGCTTTACGAAGGTTCAAATCCATTTTCATCACTCCTTAATAATAGTAATAACTGATTATAGTTTGACCTACAATGTTTGAAATATGTATGATGGTTATATAAATTATGAGGATGCGATTTGATGATAACGTCAATACAAAATGCTCAAGTGAAAAATTGGGCAAAATTAAAAATGAAAAAGTTTCGGATGAAAGCTGGATTATTTTTAGTCGAAGGTGAACATTTAGTTGCAGAGGTGCATACCAGTGATTGGAAGATAGAAGAAATTATTATTCAAGATGGTACAAAGGTTCCTGATATTGCGGATAAATATATGATCACTACTGTATCAGAGAATGTTTTCCAACATATAACAGATACGAAAACACCTCAAGGAATTGCAGCTATTGTTAAGATTAACGAACCAGAGTGGTTTGGCGTTCAAACTGCTCTGTTACTTGATTCCATACAAGACCCTGGTAACCTAGGGACCATGATACGAACAGCTGATGCAGTTGGATTTGATGCTGTTATTATCGGAGATCATTCCGTTGATTTGTACAACAGTAAAGTAATTCGTTCCACTCAAGGATCATTATTTCATATTTCAGTATTTCAAAAAAATTTGGCTTTGAAAATTCCATCTCTTCAAGAAGAAGGGTTTACTGTTTGGGCTACGTCACTGGAAAATGCACAATCATATAAGGAAGCAACAGTTGACAACAAAATGGGCTTGCTTGTTGGGAATGAAGGTAATGGCGTTGACCAACTGTTAATTGATTTAGCAGATTATAATGTGAGTATTCCTATTCATGGCAAAGCTGAATCCTTAAATGTTAGTGTTGCAGCTGGAATTCTTATGTACCATATTAACGGATAACACTTGCAACAAGCGTATTAATTATCTATAATAAAGACAAAATTAGTAAAAGTAAGCTATGAAAGAGAACATTACAATTAAGAAAATAGTTCAGGAAGGAAATGTCTTAGATTGGAAGCATTTCTACTATTTTAATTGGTAATCATTCACTCTGGAGCTGGCACTTAGACCTTGTAAGAAAAGCGCAAGCGCCCGTTTAGTGACGTATGGACTGGACTGAACCGCAGGAGATAAAGGAAACACGGTGAGCATAAGCGAACCGATGTTGACTTATCGTACGGAGGTAAAGGAAGTCCACTAGTCGCTGGGTGCTGGAGCTAGTCATCACAAGTAAAGGTGTCCCGGATTATATCCGTTATCAGGTTCAAGTTGGACATACTTTTGTGTGTCAACAAGGGTGGTACCGCGAAATAACAGCCTCGTCCCTTTATGGACGGGGTTTTTTATATGCAAAAAAGGAGGCTGAAAGCTATGAAAGAAGAATTGGAAACACTCCAGCAAGATGCACTAAATAAAATTAAAGATACAGAGCAATTAAAAGAACTTCAAGATATTCGTGTCGCCTATTTAGGGAAAAAAGGATCACTTACAGGGGTCCTGAGAGGTATGGGTAAGTTATCAAAAGAAGAACGTCCTGTAATCGGTGAAATTGCCAATCGTGTCCGTGAAACAATTACAGGTGCAATAGAGAAAAAAAGCGGTGTTTTACAAGAACAGGCATTAGAGCAACAACTAGCAAAAGAAACGATCGATGTGACTTTACCAGGCCGCCCTGTTCGAGTTGGTGGACCTCATTTGCTGACAACGATTATTGAAGATATTGAAGACTTATTTATTGGAATGGGATTTGAAGTTAGAGAAGGTCCTGAGGTTGAAACAGACTATTTTAACTTTGAGGCATTAAACCTACCAAAGGATCATCCAGCTCGTGATATGCAGGATTCGTTTTATATAACGAACGAACTTTTGTTACGCACACATACGTCACCAGTTCAAGCGCGAACCATGCAAGGATTAAAGGGAAGCAAACCTGTTAAAATGATTTGCCCAGGTAAAGTCTACCGTCGTGATACTGACGATGCGACACACTCCCATCAGTTTACTCAAATTGAAGGACTATATGTGGATAAGCATGTGCGCATGAGTGATCTAAAAGGGATCTTAGATGCATTCGCTAAGAAAATGTTTGGTGAAGATAGAAAAATTCGCCTTAGACCTAGCTTTTTCCCATTTACCGAGCCCTCTGTAGAAATGGATATTTCGTGTAAGGTTTGTAATGGAGAAGGATGTTCTGTTTGTAAGCAAACAGGATGGATTGAAATTTTAGGAGCAGGCATGGTTCATCCGAAGGTGTTAGAAATGGCGGGATATGATTCAGCTGTCTATTCAGGGTTTGCATTTGGAATGGGACCAGATCGG
Organism: Virgibacillus carmonensis; assembly: GCF_057836705.1. NCBI lineage: Bacteria > Bacillati > Bacillota > Bacilli > Caryophanales > Bacillaceae > Virgibacillus > Virgibacillus carmonensis. The sequence goes on from NZ_JBYQFJ010000004.1 coordinate 159,493, forward strand.
ATTGCAATGCTGAAATATGGCATTGATGATATACGTCAATTTTACACAAACGATAAACGTTTCTTGAAACAGTATCATCAAGCATAAAGGAGGGAGATTGCAATGTTAGTATCATTAAATTGGTTACAAAATTATATCGATATTGGAGATATTCAACCAGAAGACCTTGCAGAAAAAATTACCAAGTCAGGTATTGAGGTTGAGGGAATTGAATATGTCGCAGAAAAAAGTGAAAATGTTGTTGTTGGATATGTAACAGAATGTGAGCAGCATCCAAATGCAGACAAATTAAATCTTTGTCAAGTAGACGTTGGGGATGAAACATTACAAATTATTTGTGGGGCACCGAATATTAAACAAGGTCTGAAGGTTGCTGTAGCTAAACCTCAGGCTGTATTGCCAGGGAATTTTAAAATAAAAAAAGTTAAACTACGTGGAATTGAATCAAACGGAATGATCTGTTCCTTACAAGAACTTGGGATTGCTGAAAAGTATGTTCCTAAAAATGTCGCTGATGGGATATTTGTCTTTCCTGATGACGCACAAGTTGGCCAGGATGTAACTTCGTTATTAAATTTAGATGATGCAATTCTGGAGCTGGGTCTAACACCAAACAGGGCAGATTGTTTAAGTATGCTTGGTGTTGTATATGAAGTTGGAGCGCTATTAGATAAACCAATTAATCTACCTGACGAATCATATACGACTAGTAATGAAAGTGCTGAGGACTATCTCTCTGTAACTGTAGAAGATAAAGAACTAGCGCCTTATTATGGAGCATTTGTGGTGAGAAATATTACGGTAAAACCTTCCCCATTATGGATGCGTAATTATCTAATGGCAGCTGGAATCCGTCCGATTAATAATGTTGTGGATATAACAAACTATGTTTTACTTGAATATGGTCAACCTCTACATGCATTTGATTATGATCGTCTAAATTCCAAAGAAATAGTTGTAAGAAAAGCGCATGCTAACGAAACGATCGTTACGCTAGATGATCAGGAACGTAGCCTGACGAACGAACATTTGGTCATTACTAATGGAACAGATCTTGTTGCTCTTGCAGGTGTTATGGGTGGTGCGAATACTGAAGTTAATGATGAAACAACAAACCTTTTAGTGGAGGCTGCATATTTCAATCCAACTTCTGTTAGAAGAACCGTAAACGATACAGGGCTTCGGAGCGAATCAAGCACACGATTTGAAAAAGGTGTAGATCCAAATCGGGTGAAACGTGCGGGAATGCGAGCATGTCAACTTCTGGTGAAATATGCTGATGGGGTTGTTCTTCATACACCCGTTGAATTTAATACTTTAGATGCAAAAGAAAAGAAAGTCTCAATTAAAACAGAAGAAATCAATAAAAAATTAGGTACAGAAATTACACATGAAGAGATTAGAAAAATAGTAACGAAACTTCGCTTTTCCCATGTAGAAGAAGATAATCAATTTCATGTCACGGTTCCTACTCGTCGTGGAGACATTACAATTTTTGAAGATATGCTAGAAGAAGTAGCTCGTATTTATGGCTATGATAATCTGCCGTTTACTTTTCCAACTGGCTACGGTCAGGCGGGATCACTATCAAATCGACAACAATTAAAACGGGATATTAAAGGATTTATGCAAAGTGCTGGACTATCGGAAACCATCACGTATTCCTTAACAAATGAAAAGTATGTCACATCATTTGTCAGTCCAGAAATCAACAAAGACGAAGTATTCCCAGTAAAGCTTGCGATGCCAATGAGTGAGGATCATAGTCATTTACGTTTAAGCTGTGTACCGGAGTTACTTCAAACTGTCGCATATAATAATGCCAGAAATCAAACAAATATTGCCTATTATGAGCTTGGTTCTGTCTTTATTTCTGACGAATCAACTTTGAAAAATCAACCAGATGAGCAACTTCGTTTGGCAGGTGCTATTTCTGGATTATGGCATGAACACCAGTGGCAGCAAGAAAAGAAGCCAGTTGATTTTTATGTCATGAAAGGTGTTGTAGAGGGACTATTTGACTATTTGGATATTACGGTCACCTTTGAACAGACGCAATTACCTGATATGCATCCAGGGCGCTGTGCTAAACTATTTATCGGGGATAAAGCCATAGGTTATATTGGTCAAGTTCACCCAAGAATTGAAAAGAAAATGGATTTGAATGAAACGTATGTTTTTGATATAAATTTAGATGGTGTCATGGAAAGTTATACACATATTGCAAGCTATAAACAGCAATCGAAATATCCTTCAGTAGGAAGAGATATCGCTTTTGTACTGGATGAAAAGGTTCATGCTGGTGACGTGAAAGCAGTAATAGAAGATGTTGGCCAACCGTTGGTTAAAAACGTTCATATTTTTGATGTATATACGGGCGAACATTTACCAGATGGTGAAAAGTCAATCGCATATAGCTTACTGTATCAAGATGATACACGAACGTTGAAAGATGATGAGGTAGAGGAATCATATCAAGCTATTATTGAAGCGGTTAAAGAACGTTTCGGAGCATTCGTACGATCTTAAATAATTAGGCAGTCCCAATTGAGGACTGCCTAATTATTTTTGTTGGAAGTGATATCATTTAAAATTCTTGATAAGTACCTCAAAGTTGTTGCTCACAAAGGTTCATTTTGTGTGCTTTCTAACATTAGCTACAAGTATGCCTCAGCTTTCTTCGTATTTACAAAATGTGTTTTCGCACATGAATTTAATGGTTCATGTCCTTTTTCCCTAATGATCTTAGCTATTGCTTTATCAACGTGCTGTGCAGCACCTTTTGGCAACGTCATGCCGATGTCTTCTGAGAGCTTATCCATTTCTTTTAAAAAGCTAGTCCGGGCTATAATGGAAGCAGCAGCAACTGCTATGGAATGACTCTCCGCTTTCGTAATGAAATATGTATTTGGTGCACTTTTTTGTTGTTCACTTGCTATATATTTGTTGTACAAACTTGGTTCGCAAAATTGATCAATGACAATTCCTTCAAATAATCCTTGATCAGTATTTTTAATAACATTTCTAATAGCATGATGATGTGTCATAGCTTTCATCTTTCCTTGTGACCAGCCTTTAGCTTTTAAAGCATTATATTTAGGGTTTCGTAAAACAAGAAGAGAATAGGTGATATCTAACATTAGTATTTCATTAGACAAGCGTTTAATGGTTGTGTCTGTAAGGTTTTTAGAGTCTTGTACACCTATTTCTTTTAATTTAGCTATTTGTTCTTGCCTAACAAACACACTGGCAACAGTCATTGGCCCAAAGTAATCACCAGTACCAGCTTCATCAGAGCCGATATGTGATTTGTTGAAAAGTGTACTTGGTGGAGCTACAGTATGTTTTGATTTAGAAATGGGTCTAATTTGTTTCTGCTCATCAGCAATCTCATCCACCCACTTAATGGACTCAAAATCGGCTGACTTCCCTTGGAACATAACTTTGCCTGAACGATAAGCGGTTATTACCGCGTTAGAAGTTTTTGCTCTGAAAACGGCTCCTTGTGGTATATCAACAATAGATCCTTGATAATAATCTTTCATTTCTTTAATTTTGGCTTTGGAAAATACATGCGTTTGTTGTGACAAAATGAACACTCCAATCAATCAATTCATATACAAACTATAGCAAATTTGAATAAATAAGGGAATGATGTACTTTGTCGAATGCTTTCCTAAATTGGCGTCTTCATGTTAATATAAAGTGTAGTATTTTTAATTAGGGGGGCAATCCGAGTGACCCAGAATAACAAAACACGAACAACAGTGGAAATTCATAATAAATCTTACACAATAATGGGGCATGAAGATGCACAGCATGTACGTTTGGTGGCAAGTCTCGTGGATCAAAAAATGAATGAAATACAAAAAATGAATAGCACTTTAGAAACTACTAGGTTGGCAGTATTGACTGCTGTTAATACAATGAATGATTATTTAAAGTTAAAAGAAGAATATGCAACATTGCTAGGATCAATGAACAAGAAAGAGGATTAATGACATATGGTTGATATTATTTTATTACTTTTATTAATTTTTGGTTTTTTTATAGGGTTAAAGCGCGGTTTTATTTTACAATTGTTTCATTTAATTGGATTCATCGTTGCATTTATTGTTGCGGCTTTGTATTATGATCAATTGTCTTCCAGGCTAGCATTGTGGATTCCATACCCAGAACTACCCGACAACAGCGCTTGGGCCGCGTTTTTGGAGAACCTTCCACTGGAAATAGCGTTCTATAATGCGATTGCATTTGCAATTATATTTTTTGCTGTAAAAATTGTACTACAAATCATCGCATCTATGCTCGACTTTGTTGCAGAATTGCCTGTACTGCATTCAGTGAATAAGCTGCTTGGAGGAGTTCTAGGATTTATTGAGATTTATTTAATACTATTTATTATCTTATATATTCTTGCGTTAACTCCACTACCGAATGTTCAAACATGGGTAAATGATTCAGGTATTGCAATGTTTATCGTAGAACATACACCATTATTTTCTGAGAAATTAAAGGATCTATGGTTTACGCATATTGAAGGTTTAATTCATTAATAGAAAATCAATAAAATGGCTGATTCTAATAGGCGGAATTACAATTGTGACAAATGTACAATATGTAGGACCTAATTAGAATTGGCTTTTTTGCAATGAAGGCAAGAATAAAGTTTCGTAGGTGATCAGCCTAAGAAAATCTTCGTCATTCGTTAAGGACGGGTTTTACTAAGGTTTAGAAACACTTTATAGAAGAAGGTGACGAACATGACTGTGAATAAAAAAGATGTATTAAAATTGTTGGAAAAAGTTGCTGTATATTTAGAATTGAAGGGGGAAAATTCGTTCAAAGTATCTGCTTATCGGAAAGCAGCACAAGCTCTTGAACGGGATGATCGATCCTTATCAGAAATTGATGATTTTATTAAAATAAAAGGCATCGGAAAAGGAACAAGCGCGGTTATAGAAGATTACATAGAAAACGAGAAATCAGAGGCACTGGCCCAGCTTGAAAGAGAAGTACCTCAAGGGTTAGTTCCACTACTGAATTTACCAGGTCTCGGTGGGAAGAAGCTCGCGAAATTGTACCAAGAGCTTGGAGTAACTGATGCGAATACATTACAAAAAGAATGCCAATCAGGTGAAGTGGAAAAGCTTCCAGGGTTTGGTAAAAAGACTGCAGAGAAAATTTTACAGGCACTTGAAGATGCAAACAGTCGTCCAGACCGTTTGCCAATCGCTATGATGCTGCCAATCGCAGAAAGAATCGAATCATACTTAGTTAAAATTAATGAAATTGATAGGTTTTCCCGAGCTGGTAGCTTGAGGCGTATGCGTGAAACCGTGAAGGATATTGATTTTATTATTGCATCAGCTTACCCCTCTGAGGTCCGTGATGCTTTATTAGCAATGGGTAATATAAAAGAAGTAATCGCTAAAGGGGATACAAAGGTATCTGTTACATTAGATGATTTTTATGCGGTTAATGTAGATTTTCGAATTGTTGAACCAAAAGAATTCGCTACTACATTACATCACTTCACAGGTTCAAAAGAACATAATGTTGCCATGCGACAGCTAGCAAAAAAACGTGCTGAAAAAATTAATGAATATGGTATCACCCATAGTGAAAGTGATAAAATCATCACATTTGAAAATGAAACACAATTTTTTCATCATTTTGATCTTCCATTTATCCCTCCAGAAATTAGAGAAAACCAAGGTGAAATGGAATTATTTACAGACAAAATCACCTTACTTGAACCGACTGATATTCGAGGCGATCTCCATATGCATACTACTTGGAGTGATGGAGCGCAGTCATTGGAAGAAATGGTTAATCAAGCAAGAAAAATTGGCTATGATTATATTGCCATCACGGACCACTCAAAGTTTTTGGTTGTGGCTAATGGTTTAAATGAAACCAAACTCCGCAAACAACGTATAGAAATAGAAAGAATTAACAACAAATATGATGATATTCATGTCTTTGCCGGGGTGGAAATGGACATTTTACCAGATGGATCCCTCGATTTTGATAATGAATTTTTACAGGAAATGGATTTTGTGATCGGAGCAATACACTCAAGTTTTAATCAAACACAAGAAAAAATTATGCACCGGTTAGAAAGTGCGATGAAAAATCCGTTTGTAACGTTCATTGCTCATCCATCGGGAAGATTAATTGGCAGACGCTCAGGTTACAATGTTGATATGGAAAAACTTATTGAACTGGCTAAAGAAACAAATACAGCACTGGAAATTAATGCTACTCCGAATCGCTTAGACATATCAGCAGATTGGGCAAGAATAGCACAGGATAATGGTGTGAATATTGTCATCAATACCGATGCGCATAGTTATCAAATGCTCGATCATATGAAGCATGGGGTAGGGATTGCTCGAAAGGGTTGGATGGAAAAAGATAATGTTATCAATACATGGACAAAAGAAAGATTAATAAAATTGATGAATCAGAAAAGGTAGTTTTCGTGTAAAGGAGTGAGTATAATGAATGAACGTATTTTACGCGTATTAGAATTTAATAAGATTATTGACCAACTTAGCTCTCAAGCAGCGTCAAGTCTTGGAAAAAGTCAGGCGCTTCAATTAAAGCCACTTACAATTCTTACTGATGTTTTAGAAATGCAAAAGGAAACCGATGAAGCTGGTCAAATTTTACGATTAAATCTTGCAGTTCCGCTGGGTGGTATTTTTGACATACGGGCGAGTATTAAGCGAAGTGTGATTGGTGGCGTGTTAAGTACAGAAGAATGCTTAGATATTGCTAATACCATCTATGGTGGACGACAGGTTAAAAATTTTATCCAAAAGTTAGAAAATGAATTACCGATACTAAAAAGTCTAACAGAGCGCATTGAACCACTTAGAGAACTGGAACAACATATAAAAAGCAGTATAGATGATCATGGACACGTGATGGATAGCGCATCGGTGAAATTAAGAAGTATTCGGTCGCAGATTCGAACATTTGAAAGCAGGGTGCGTGAAAAATTAGACGGTTACACAAAATCAAAAAGTGCCATGCTTTCTGATCCAATTGTTACGATTCGCAATGATCGTTATGTATTACCTGTTAAGCAAGAATACCGTGGTTCTATTGGTGGTATCGTACATGATCAATCTGCATCTGGAGCGACGTTATTTATGGAACCAAAGACTGTAGTTGATTTAAATAATCAACTACAGGAAGCATTCATTAAAGAGAAACATGAAGTGGATCGAATTCTACGAGAACTAACAGAACATATTGCATCAGAAGAAATCTTTTTAACCGAAAACGTTGAGGTCTTAGGCAAAATTGATTTCATGTTTGCTAGAGCTAAGCTAGGACAATCAATGAAAGCCTCCATGCCCAAGATGAATGATCAAGGTATCATTAAAATGCAACAGGCTAGACATCCGCTAATACCGATGGACGAAGTGGTAGCAAATGACATTGAAATTGGAGAAGAGTTTACTTCTGTTGTTATTACAGGGCCTAATACTGGTGGAAAAACTGTTACATTAAAGATGGTGGGACTTTGCACGTTAATGGCACAATCGGGGCTGCAGGTTCCTGCTCTTGATGGGTGTGACATGGCAGTTTTTGAAAACGTTTATGCCGACATAGGTGATGAACAGTCCATTGAACAAAATCTCAGTACATTTTCCTCCCATATGACAAACATTGTCGACATTATGAAAACCGTTGATTATAAAGCATTGGTTTTATTTGATGAGTTAGGTGCTGGTACTGATCCACAAGAGGGTGCTGCACTTGCAATGTCACTTTTAGATGAAGTTATTGATCGAGGTGCTCGTGTTATCGCAACGACCCATTATCCTGAGCTTAAGGCGTATGGATATAACCGAGAAAATGTGGTGAACGCTTCTGTTGAATTTGATGTAGAATCATTGAAACCAACTTATCGATTATTATTAGGTGTACCAGGTCGAAGTAATGCTTTTGAAATTTCCAAACGTCTGGGGCTAAATGAATCGATTATCAAAAATGCCAAAAGTCATATTGGAGTAGATTCAAAAAGTGTGGAAAATATGATTGCGTCACTTGAAAAGTCGCAGCGTGAATCCAAGAAGGATTATGAAACTGCACATCAAACCATGCTCGAAACGGAAGAGCTGAAACAAGATCTAGAAAAACAGTGGCAAGACTTTGATGAAAAGAGACAAACTTTATATAAAAAGGCAGAAGAAAAAGCGAACAAGGCATTACAGGAGGCCCGAGAAGAAGCAGAACTTATCATCGATGAGATTCGAAAGATGAAAACAAATGCAAATTTGAAAGAACATGAATGGATTGAAGCAAGAAAAATGCTAGAGGATGCCAAGCCAAATTTATCTAATAAACAACATCAAAAGGGAAGTACACCAAAAGATAGCGCAAAGGATTTACATGTTGGTGATACAATTAAGCTATTAACGATAAACCAGCAAGGTAGTGTATTGGAAAAAATAAGTAATAACGAATATCTAGTACAGGTAGGGATAATGAAAGTAAAGGTAAAAAGGAATGACCTTCAATTCATCAGTGAAAAGAAAGAGTTTAATGAAAAACCATTAACTACTGTAAAGGGTTCTAGTTACCATGTGCGACCTGAATTGGATTTACGCGGCGAGCGGTATGAAGATGCTCTTCTACGAGTGGAAAAGTATATTGATGACGTGATATTAGCTGGTTATCAGAAGGTGTCTATTATTCATGGAAAAGGTACGGGTGCTCTCCGAAAGGGTGTTCAGGATTTAGCAAAGAAACACCCGAAAATTGCTACCATTCGTCCTGGTGTTAGTGGTGAAGGTGGAAGCGGTGTATCCATTATAGAACTCAAGTAGAGCGATTTAGGGAGATGGTTTAATAGATGGAAGGCTTTTGGGAAATTACGTATATTGAAATAGCTGCAAGATACAGTGTGGTTATCTTGTGTACAGTGGTCTTTCTTGCTGTATTTGAACTTGTTACTTCTTATAAAAATTGGGAAGAGATTAAAAAAGGTAATTTTGCAGTCGCTATGGCAACAGGTGGTAAGCTGTTTGGAATCGCTACTATTTTTCGTTACTCAATTGAACACAATGATACGATCATTCAAAGTGTCGGGTGGGGTATTTTTGGATTTGTTTTATTGTTACTAAGTTATTTCATCTTTGAGTTTTTAACACCGAAGATAAAAATAGATGAAGAAATCGGAAATGGTAATCATGCTGTAGGGTTTATTTCAATGTTAATTTCAGTGGGAATGGCTTTTGTTATTGGAGCAAGTATTGGTTAGGAGCGAATAAGAGAATGGAAACATTAGCTAAAGTATTGATTGTAGTAGCCATTGTATTTGCTATTGTGGGCGTCGTATACTTAATTAGATGAAATATGGTTATCACCTTGATAAATGGTGATAACCAATTTTTTTGTAAAATTGTAAATAAAATTTCAAAAAATACAAATTAATCGGTATAATGAATATATATATAGAATGAAGGAGGAGAGAAAATATGGATGAACGAATCTGGCATGCACATTATCCAAAAGAGATACCAACAAGTATTAAGTACGATACAAAACCATTGCATCAGTTTTTAGTTGAGAATGCAGAGCATTACAATGAAAAGAAAGCGCTTCACTTTCTGGGAAAAGAAATGTCTTATGCTGAACTTTTCAAAGAAGCAAAGAAATTAGCTTGTTATTTTCAGTCGCTAGGTTTAGAAAAGGGTGATCGAGTAGCTATTATGTTACCAAACTGTCCACAATCAGTAATTGCTTATTACGCAACGCTATTAGCTGGTGGAACGGTTGTACAAACAAATCCTTTATATATGGAAAGGGAGTTAGAATATCAATTAAATGATTCAGGAGCTTCAATAATTGTTTGTTTGGATATTTTGTTGCCACGTGTTACCAATGTTAAAAGCGATACAGCACTAAAGCATACGGTAGTAGCTCAAATTAAAGATTATTTACCCTTCCCTAAAAATCTCATCTATCCATTTATCCAAAAAAAGCAGTATAATATGGTTGTCAAGGTTGAACAAACAGAAGACACTCATGTATGGGATATGATAATGGAACTTGCATCAACTAACTATCAGCCTGTCGAAGTAGACGCTAAAGAAGATTTGGCACTTTTACAATATACAGGTGGGACAACGGGTAACCCAAAAGGTGTCATGCTTACCCACTATAACCTTGTTTCAAATGTTCAGATGAGTAATGCTTGGCTGTATAAAACAAGAGAAGGTGGAGAAATAATTTTAGGTGTCCTGCCATTTTTTCATGTATATGGTATGACAACCGTTATGAATATGTCAATTATGCTTGGCTCCAAAATGGTGTTACTTCCAAAGTTTGATGTAGAAGATGTCTTAAAAACTATTCAAAAACAAAAACCAACACTATTTCCAGGTGCACCAACTATTTATGTAGCTTTACTTAATCATCCTGATCTTAAAAAATATGATTTATCATCAATTGAAGCATGTCTTAGCGGGTCAGCTCCACTACCAGTTGAGATTCAAGAACAATTTGAAAGAGTAACTGGAGGCAAATTAGTAGAAGGATATGGTCTAACGGAAACGTCTCCTGTTACTCATTCTAATTTTGTATGGACGAAGCGTGTAAACGGAAGTGTAGGAGTACCATGGCCAGATACAGACTCCAAAATTTTTCTGTCAGGTACAACGGAAGAAGCTCCTGTTGGGGAAATTGGAGAAATTGTAGTGAAAGGTCCCCAAATAATGAAAGGGTATTGGAATAACCAAGAAGAAACAGATAATGCGCTAAAAGATAGTTGGTTATTCACTGGGGATTTGGGGTACATGGATGAAGATGGTTATTTTTATATAGTAGATCGGAAGAAAGATATGATTATTGCTGGTGGTTATAACATTTATCCGCGAGAGGTAGAAGAAGTACTTTATGAACATGAAGCAATACAGGAAGCTGTTGTGGCGGGTATTCCAGACGCGTATCGCGGAGAAACTGTAAAGGCATATGTAGTTCTTAAATCCGGATATGAGCTAGAGAAAGAAGACTTAAACGCATATTGCAGAGAAAATTTAGCTGCGTATAAAGTCCCTCGTATCTATGAGTTTCGTAATGAACTCCCAAAAACAGCAGTAGGTAAGATATTACGCCGTTCATTAGTAGACGAAGAAAAAGAAAAGATACAAGCGGAGAGTAAAACTATTTGAGCATAGTGCTCTTTTTTTGTACAATAAGTGTACAAGCTATCTATTGATTGACATAAATTAATTGTCTCGGGTACAATGAATATGAATGATTGTTCATTCATTTTTGTGGCTGTGTTATATGCTAAGGGGACTTGACGTTAATGAAAAAAAACAAACCAAAATACAATCAGATCATTGAAGCTGCTGTGGAAGTAATTGCAGAAAACGGTTATCATGCTTCACAGGTTTCCAGGATTGCTAAGAAAGCTGGTGTAGCTGACGGTACCATCTATCTTTATTTTAAAAATAAAGAAGATATACTAGTCTCATTGTTTGAAGTGAAAATGGGGCAGCTTATCGAACAGATTGCTGAAAGTATCAATGAAAAGCAAGATGTGAGTGATAAACTACTTACGTTAATCGAAATGCATTTTCGTCAGTTAGCAGACGATCATTACTTAGCTATCGTTACACAACTGGAACTCAGGCAATCTAATCCAGAATTACGCATAAAAATTAATAAAGTATTGAAGCCCTACCTAGCTGAAATTGATCACATCATTCAAGAAGGTGTAGACAATAAGGACTTTCGTGGTGACTTAAATGTACCATTAGTAAGACAAATGATATTTGGAACTTTAGATGAAGTGGTGACAAATTGGGTAATGAATGAGCAAAGGTATAATTTGCTTGCACAAGCTCCAGCTATACACCAGCTAATCATTAATGGACTTTCTAAAAACGACTAATGAAGGAGGACCTGAATTTGGGAACTATATCTTATGAAAAAAATAATCATGTTGCAATACTTACTATTCAAAAACCACCAGCAAATGCATTGTCAAGTACACTAATCAAAGATATCGATCAAAAGCTAGATGAAATTGAAAATGATGCTGATATTAAGGCGATTCTGTTAAGGGGTGAAGGTAAATTTTTCTCAGCTGGGGCTGATATAAAAGAATTCACATCACTTCAAAACGCTTCTGATTATCAATCATTATCAGAAAATGGACAAAAAGTATTTGACCGCATTGAACAATTTTCTATACCTGTAATTGCAGCAATTCATGGTGCAGCTTTAGGTGGCGGATTAGAACTTGCCATGTCCTGCCATATCCGTTTGGTAACAGAAAATGCTAAACTTGGTTTGCCAGAATTAACACTTGGAATCATTCCAGGATTTGCGGGAACGCAGCGGCTACCACATTATGTTGGTACTGCCAAAGCATATGAAATGTTATTAAGTGGCACACCTATCTCAGGTAGTGAAGCACATAGTTATGGTTTAGCCAATCAGGTTGTTTCCGAAGACAAGATTTTCGATGAAGCTTTTAAACTTGCAGAGAAGATTGCTTCGAAGAGTAAACCAACAATAAATCATGTTATGCGCTTGATTCCTTATACAAAATCAGATAAGTTTAATAATGGGGCACAGGAAGAAGCAAAAGCGTTTGGTGAAATTTTCGGGTCTGATGATGCAAAAGAAGGTGTTCAGGCATTTCTTGAAAAGCGAAAACCAAACTTCCAAGATAGATAGAAAAGCGAAGGCAGCTTCTAGGAGCCGCAGCTAGCCAAGAAAAGCGAAGGCGACTGATCAGAAGCGGACGCGCTAGCCCACGCAGCTAGACAAATAGATTGAAGGAGGAAACCGTATGAACATTTATGTTTTGTTAAAAAAGACATTTGACACAGAAGAGAAAATTACTGTAACAAATGGAAGAATCGAGGAAGATGGAGCAGAATTCATCATAAATCCTTATGATGAGTATGCAGTAGAAGAAGCAATTAAACAGCGTGATGAACATGGTGGTGAAGTTACAGTCGTTACAGTTGGTGATGAAGACTCCGAAAAGCAGTTACGCACTGCCTTGGCAATGGGTGCTGATAAAGCAGTTTTAATTAATACGGAGGATGACCTTGAAGAAGGGGATCAATTCACAACTGCAAAAATACTAGAAGCATATTTTGATGATAAAGATGTTGATCTCATTTTAGCTGGTAATGTTGCAATTGATGAAGCAAGTGGTCAAGTGGGTCCTCGACTTGCTGAACGTTTAGGGATACCATTTGTAACTACTATCACTAGTCTGAAAATTGATGGAGAAACCGTTAACATTGATAAAGACGTGGAAGGTGACATTGAAAAAGTAGAAACAAGCCTACCTCTACTCGTAACATGCCAGCAAGGACTAAATGATCCTAGATACCCATCACTTCCAGGTATAATGAAAGCGAAGAAAAAGCCGCTTGAAGAATTAGAAATTGATGATCTTGACTTAGATGAAGATGAATTAGAAGCAAAAACGAAAACGATCGACATTTATCTTCCTCCAGAAAAAGAGGCTGGTAGAGTTCTTGAGGGTGAAATAGAAGATCAAGTAAACGAATTAGTGTCACTATTAAAAACAGAATCAAAAGTATTATAAACTCACGAACTGGAAGGAGAAACGACATGAGCGAAAAACTACTAGTTATAGGTGAATCAAGAGATGGTTCGTTACGTAATGTTACATTTGAAGCTATTGCAACAGCTAAAAAAATAAATGCTGATGGGGAAATCATCGGTTTAATTTGTGGTAATGAAGATCTAAAAAAGCAAGCACAGGAAATGGTTTATTATGGAGCAGATCGTGTAATTACTGTTAAACATGATAATTTGAAAACGTATACATCTGACGGTTACGGTCAAGCGGTTATGGCGGTTATTTTAGAGGAGTCTCCAGCAGTTGTTGTTATGGGACATACAGCCGTTGGTAAAGATTTAACTCCAAAGATTGCAAGTAAATTGGAAACAGGCTTAATCTCTGATGCTACTGATATTGAAGTGAAAGATGGAAAAGCACTATTTACTAGACCGATATATTCTGGTAAAGCATTCGAGAAAAAAATGGTTACGAGTGGTATTACATTTGCTACTATTCGTCCGAATAATATTGCGCCGCTAGATCGTGATGAGTCACGTACTGGTGATATCACATCTAAAGACATGGATATTTCGGATATACGAACCGTTATTAAAGAAGTTATCCGTAAAGCATCTGAAGGTGTTGATTTATCAGAAGCAAAAATAATCGTTGCTGGTGGACGTGGTGTTAAAAGTGAAGATGGCTTTAAACCATTACAAGAGCTTGCAGACGTACTGGGTGGGGCAGTAGGTGCATCACGTGGTGCGTGTGACGCAGAGTACTGTGACTACTCTCTACAAATCGGTCAAACAGGTAAAGTTGTTACCCCTGATCTATATATTGCAGTTGGTATTTCAGGGGCAATTCAACATTTAGCTGGTATGTCTAACTCTAAAGTAATTGTTGCAATCAACAAGGACGCAGAAGCTAACATTTTTAATGTAGCAGACTATGGTATTGTAGGAGATCTATTTGAAGTAGTTCCATTGTTAATTGAAGAAGTTAAAAAGATAAAATAAGTTAATTGAAGCGCTTGGTCAGAAATATTTCTGATCAAGCGCTTTGGTGGTTGAATAGTAACCCAAACGAGTAATAGTTTAGTATAAGCAAGATATTAGCGTGGTAATACTAACGATGATATACTCATTTTAGATTTGATGTTTCATTGAGGAGGAATATTAATGGCAATTGTAAATGTATCAGATCAGAACTTTGCAAAAGAAACAGGAGAAGGTCTAGTATTAGCAGACTTCTGGGCACCTTGGTGTGGACCTTGTAAAATGATTGCACCAGTGTTAGAGGAAATAGATGGTGAAATGGAAGAACAGGTTCAAATCGTAAAATTGGATGTTGACGAAAATCAAGAAACTGCTGGTAAATACGGAGTTATGAGTATTCCAACATTGTTACTTTTTAAAGATGGCGAAGTGGTTGACCAAGTAATTGGTTTTCAACCGAAAGAAGCTCTAGTTGAATTAATTAATAAACATGCATAAATAATTTTTTAACTATCATACGCATTGCTATAATGTAGAATTTTAATCCCTTGTTGCGTTTTGTAACAGGGGATTACTTGTAATAAGATGTTGCGTGGGCACAGGTCATATAGTGGCTTGCAGGAACCAGGTTAGGCCGACGTTTGGACAGGCCAAGGAAAGTTCCAGAAATGCATTGCACGAAAAAAAGCGAGTTTCTTTTTCGAGGGCATGCCGGTCTTAGTTGGGTCTTCCTTTAAATTACGCTTTTCTAAAAGGGATGAAGGTATAATGAATCAAACAATAAAAGAAAAACTAACTGTTCTTCCCGTACAACCTGGATGTTATTTAATGAAAGATAAGCACAACACGATTATATATGTTGGCAAATCAAAAGCACTAAAAAACAGAGTGAAATCTTACTTTGCTGGTGCAAATGATAAAAAAACGCAGCGTTTAGTATCAGAAATTCAAGATTTTGAGTACATCGTAACTACTTCAGAAATCGAAGCGCTCATATTAGAAATGAATTTAATAAAAAAGTATGATCCAAAATATAATGTCCTACTAAAAGATGATAAGTCATATCCATATTTGAAAATAACTTCTGAACGATATCCAAGATTATTGGTTGTACGTAAAGTGAAAAAAGATAAGGGGAAGTATTTTGGGCCTTATCCGAACGTTATTGCTGCTCGGGAAACAAAAAAATTATTAGATCGATTATACCCATTACGTAAATGCAATAAAATGCCTGATAGAGTATGTTTGTACTACCACATGAAACAATGTCTAGCTCCGTGTGTCTATCCGGTCTCAGAAGAAACAAATCGCTCTATCGTACAAAGCATAGCGTCATTTTTAAATGGGGGACATAAAGAAATTAAAAAAGATATTAAAGATAAAATGTATCAAGCAAGTGAAGATCTAGACTTTGAACGTGCGAAAGAGATGAGGGACCAAATTCAGCATATAGAAGCGGTTATGGAACAACAGAAGATGACGTTAAAAGATCAGATCAATCGGGACATCTTTGGATATAGCTATGATAAAGGATGGATGTGTATCCAAGTATTTTTCGTTAGACAGGGAAAATTAATTGAGCGTGACGTAGCCATTTTCCCATTTTTTGATGATCCTGAAGAAACATTTATCAGTTATATAGGTCGCTTTTATCTCCATCAACATCACCCTAAGCCAAAGCAAATATTGTTACCACTAGGAGCTGATGCAGAACTTTTATCAGAATTGCTTGAAATTGATATCAACATCCCTTATAGAGGCCGCAAAAAAGACCTGGTTAAGCTTGCAATGAAAAATGCAAAGATTGCTCTGGAAGAGAAATTTTCTATTATTGAAATAGATGAGGAACGAACCATTAAAGCAGTAGAAAACATAGGTGAAAAACTAAATATTGAAACCCCCCATCGTATTGAGGCTTTTGATAATTCGAACATTCAAGGAACAAATCCAGTATCAGCAATGGTCGTTTTTATAGATGGTAGACCAAATAAGAAGGAATACCGTAAATATAAAGTACGAGATGTTACTGGTCCAGATGATTATGAAACAATGCGAGAGGTAATCAGGCGCAGATATTCACGCGTATTAAAGGAAAAATTGCCGCTTCCGGACCTCATTATGGTTGATGGTGCAAAGGGGCAAATGAGTGCAGCGTTAGATGTTCTAGAGAACGAATTGGGGTTGGATATACCTTTATGTGGTTTGGCTAAGGATGATAAGCATAAAACAAGTGAATTACTATACGGGAACCCACCAGCAATCATTGATTTATCAAGGAAATCACAGGAGTTCTATTTGGTTCAACGAATACAGGATGAAGTCCACCGCTTTGCCATAACATTTCATCGACAATTACGTGGGAAAGACTTATTCCAATCAGAACTAGATAAAATTCCTGGAGTAGGAGAAAAAAGACGTCGATTGCTTTTAACATACTTTAAGTCAATCGATGAGATTAAAAATAAATCAATCGCGGATATAACGAAGCTTGGTATTCCAAAAAATACTGCTGAATTAATTCTAGATCACTTAACAAAAGATTAAAAAAGCTCACATTTAATATGTGAGCTTACCTATGTTAAGAGGTGACAAGAACGGAAAAATTAACTTGCATTATTTTTTTATTTATTTCCTCTGTGCATTCCGCCTCTGTTTCCTTAAGTTGTTGAATTGCTTCTGCTAAAAATCCAGCTTCCAAACGAAACTCTGCTTCAAATGAAGCTTTAAGTCGATTAACCACCGAATCAGACATTAGGCTGAAAGTTATTTCTTTTCGTTTACTTTTAGTAAGCTCCAAGTTCCCCCAACCCAGTTTTTCAAATATATAATAAATGTCTTCAATTGTATCAAATGTTATTTTTCTCGCTAGATTTCTTCCCATGAAATATAATAGTGTATCAGATTCTCTTCCTAATAGCTCCGGTAAGCTTATATATCGTAATACATCATACCCTGCACCTGATGTATGTAGTTCCTCAAGTAGCGATGCCGAATATACCTGTTTATCTTTTGACATGGATGTCATCCTTTCTGTGTGCTGTCAAATCAAAATAGCCAAATCAATAAAATGAGTATTATAGATTGCTAGTATTATTATCTATATAATTCGTCAGATGTGCAAGTATGCATCTGACTTTTTTTCTGGAATTAAAGGCTGTTTTCTAAAAGATTGTTGTTTTTGCCACAAAATCAATAAACTACGATAGTGCGGCAACGCTTCAGCTCCCTCTTAGGCGAAATACGTCCTGTAACCGGCGTTGGTCACAGGACGTGACCGTTTTAGCCGGTGACCCGCAGGAGTCGACTGCCCGAAGCGAAAGTCAAACGTCATGCTAGCGAAGGAAATATAAGAAGACTCAAGATGGAAAAGCGAAGACGATGAGGCGAGCGTCCTTTGCTTATGTCTAACTGCGGCTCCTAGCGCCCAGTAAATAGATAGTCAGGATGAACGTAGGGGAAAGCACCCTACTGTTCACCTGCCTATCTATTTGTACGCCGCTGAGCAGCCTCCGCTTTCGGAAGAGCGAGGAGGCTCAGCGCAAGCCTTAAGGTGCGCGTCGTGTATTTCCGAAGCGGTATGTTATGACACAATTTTTTCGCAAGGATTAAATAGCAACAAAACTTATGAAAAGAGCCAAATTAAAGAAAATCATATTAAAATTAAATAGTTCCTTTTCTTGACGCTTTTCAGAGTTAGAAGTACAATAAATATGTCACAAATTGTACATTATCGGGCAATATTAGGGAATAATACATGCTGAAAAAACGAATTAATGTTAAAGGGTTTGTGCTCAGAATAGCATATTTATATTACTAAGGGGGGTAACACATGGCAGGACGTAGCGAGTTCAATTATCGCAGATTACACTCATTACTTGGGGTAATTCCCATTGGGATCTTTTTGATTCAACATTTAATTGTGAATCATTTTGCTGCATATGGTGAGGAAAGCTTTAATAAAGCAGCACATGTATTAGAGAGTTTACCATTTAAATTGGTATTGGAAACGTTTATTATATACCTACCAATTTTATTTCACGCAATTTTAGGAGTGTATATTGTATTTGTTGCGAAAAACAACATAAAACGATACGGATTTTTTCGTAACTGGATGTTTTACGTTCAACGTATAACTGGAATTATTACACTAGTTTTTCTTGCTTGGCATATTTGGGAAACGCGTATACAGATTGGAATGGGAAATGCTGAAGCGAATTATACTTTAATGGAAGGCATTTTAACTAACTCTTTCATGTTTTGGTTCTACATCATTGGAGTCATTTCAACTACATTCCATTTTGCTAATGGTTTATGGAGTTTCTTGGTATCATGGGGTATTACTCAGTCACCTAGATCTCAAAAAATTGCTACATATGCAACACTAATCGTGTTTTTAGCTTTAAGCTATTTAGGTGTAAGATCCTTAATTGCATTTGCTTATGGCGTTTAAGTTTTAACAAAAGAGGGAGTGAGTATATATAATGAGTAATAAAAAAGTTGTTGTTGTGGGCGGTGGACTTGCCGGTCTTATGGCAACGATTAAAGCAGCTGAAGCAGGTGTGAATGTAGACCTGTTTTCTATCGTACCTGTAAAACGTTCTCACTCTGTATGTGCCCAGGGCGGTATAAACGGTGCTGTAAATACAAAAGGTGAAGGGGATTCTACTGACATTCACTTTGACGATACACTTTATGGTGGAGACTTTTTGGCAAATCAACCACCTGTAAAAGCAATGTGTGACGCCGCACCAAGTATCATACATATGTTGGATCGTATGGGAGTTATGTTTAACCGTACACCTGAAGGGTTACTTGATTTCCGTCGCTTTGGCGGTACGCAGCACCATCGTACAGCATATGCCGGGGCAACCACGGGACAACAATTATTATATGCTTTAGACGAACAGGTTCGCCGTTATGAAGTAGAAGGATTAGTAACGAAATATGAAAGCTGGGAATTCCTTGGAGCAATTCTTGATGATGAAGGCGTTGGAAAAGGAATTGTAGGACAAGACATTAAAACACATGAAATAAAATCTTTCCCATCAGATGCAACAATAATGGCTACTGGTGGACCGGGAATTATTTTCGGTAAATCAACAAACTCAATGATCAATACTGGTTCAGCAGCAAGTATTCTGTATCAGCAAGGTGCAAAATATGCCAACGGAGAATTTATTCAAATTCATCCAACAGCAATTCCTGGTGATGATAAATTGCGATTAATGAGTGAATCAGCACGTGGTGAAGGTGGACGTGTGTGGACATATAAGGATGGGGAGCCTTGGTACTTCTTGGAGGAGAAATATCCTGCTTATGGAAACCTAGTTACCCGTGATATTGCTACCCGTGAAATATTTGACGTTTGCGTTAATCAAAAATTAGGTATCAATGGTGAGAACATGGTATACCTTGATTTATCACATAAGGATCCGAAAGAATTAGATGTTAAACTTGGTGGTATCATTGAAATCTATGAAAAATTTGTTGGAGAAGACCCTCGTAAAGTTCCAATGAAAATATTCCCAGCAGTTCATTATTCAATGGGTGGACTTTGGGTTGATTTTGACCAGATGACTAGTATTCCTGGGATCTTTGCGGCAGGGGAATGTGATTATTCACAGCATGGTGGAAACCGTTTAGGCGCTAACTCATTATTATCAGCCATATATGGTGGTTCTGTTGCTGGACCAAATGCGATAAATTACATTGATGGACTTGAAACACATGTTGAAGATATGTCACCTGAACTGTTTGACAATAGACAAAAAGACGAACAGGATAAATTCGAAGCCCTTATGAAGATGGATGGCGAGGAAAACGCTTATCAGATTCATAAAGAGCTTGGAGAATGGATGACAGATAATGTTACTGTAGTTCGACACAATGAAAAGCTACTGAAGACAGATGAAAAACTTAAAGAACTGTTGGAGCGATGGGAAAATATTAATATTAATGATACCTCTCGCTGGAGTAACCAGGGTGTTATGTTCACCCGTCAATTGAAGAATATGCTTCAATTAGCACGTGTTATTACAATTGGAGCTTATAATCGTAATGAAAGCCGTGGTGCTCATTATAAACCGGAATTCCCTGAACGAAATGATGAGGAATTCTTAAAGACTACAATTGCACGATTTGATAAAGAGAAAAACACTCCAGTATTGACATATGAGGAAGTAGACACTTCTTTAATTGAACCTAGATTACGTGATTATAGTAAAAAACATTGAGGGGAGAAAGATAAAAATGGCTGAAGGAAAAACAGTTACATTTATTATAACTCGGCAAGACAGCCCAGATTCTGCTCCTTATAAGGAAACGTTTAATCTTCCTTATAAACAAAATATGAATGTTATTACTGGGTTAATGGAAATAAGACAAAATCCAATTAATGCGGATGGGGAAAAAACAACTCCCGTTTATTGGGATATGAACTGTTTGGAAGAAGTTTGTGGTGCCTGTTCAATGGTTATTAACGGGACAGCACGTCAATCATGTACGGCACTGGTTGATCAATTGGAGCAACCAATTCATCTTGAGCCTATGTCCACTTTTCCGATTGTACGCGATTTGATTGTTGATCGTGAACAAATGTTTGACGCGTTAAAACAAATTAAAGGGTGGGTACCAATTGATGGTACACATGATTTAGGCCCTGGACCTCGTATGCCAGAAAAGAAACGTCAATGGGCATATGAACTATCGAAATGTATGACTTGTGGGGTTTGTTTAGAAGCATGCCCAAATGTGAATGATAAGTCAGACTTCATCGGACCAGCTGCACTATCTCAAGCTCGATTGTTTAATGCACATCCAACAGGAGATATGAATGCAAGCGATCGATTGGAAGGCCTTATGCAAGATGGAGGAATCTCTGGATGTGGTAATGCACAAAACTGTGTGGAAGTATGTCCTAAAGGAATTCCATTAACAACATCAATTGCTGCAATGAATAGAGCAACAAATGTTCAAGCATTTAAAAATTTCTTTGGCAGTGACAATGCATATTAATTACTCCAAATAATTTAAGGTGGCCCTACCCAATTGTTGTGGTAGGGTCATTTTTTTATCCCCAAAGGAGGTATAACGGATGAAATCCATAGCCTATATTGAAGATATAAAGTCCTGGAAGGAAACATTTTATTTCTCTGTACCAATTAGGATCCGCTTTTCCGAAACAGATATGTTCGGTCATGTAAATAATGTTTCGCCATTTATATATTTTGAGGAAGCACGAATTGAATTTTTAAAATCCAAAGCTTTATTCCGTAATCCTGAGGAGGATTGCATCCCGGTAGCTGGTGATTTACAATGTGATTTTCTTCATCAACTTTTTTTTGATGATAAGTTAGAGGTCTATGTTAAAGTAAATCTTATTGGACAAACTTCTATCGATGTTCATTACATGGGAATTAATCAGGATGATAAGCTTTGTTTAACCGGTAGAGGAAGATTAGTCTACGTTAATCCAAAAACTGGTAGACCTGTCCCGCTGAGTGAGCAGATGAAAGATAACTTAATACATAGGTAGTAAGAAAAGCGTAAGTGCCCGTTTAGCAATATTGGACTGCGCAAACGCAACGTGGATAGTTCGATGGAGCCACGTAAAGTGGCGATTTTAATCGAACATTTATTGCCCAGAAGAATAGATGAACTTGAGTTTTCGCACGGGGATGAAGGAAGTCCACTACAACTTTAGCGCTGGAGCTAGACAATAATTTTATATTTTCTTATGTAATAACAAAAAACCGACTACCATATATAGATAGTCGGTTTTTTTTAGAGCTTTAATTCACCCATACGAATAAGCTCAAGTACAGCCTGCGATCGCCCTTTGACTCCTAGTTTTTGCATTGCATTTGATATGTGGTTTCGGACAGTTTTTTCAGAAATAAACAATTCCTGGGCAATTTCCTTAGTCGTTTTATCTTGTACGAGTAGTTCAAAGACTTCTTTTTCCCTTTTTGTTAGTAATTGCTTTGGTTTGTAGTCGTTGTCCTTCAAATGTTAACCCCTCCTTGCTGACATAAAGCTGTATAGCGAAGGGAAATTATTTAGTCAATATAGCTTATGAATCCCTTTATAATCAGTGCACACAATTTATAATTAAAAAATTTTTTCATTTAGCAACAGGCTAATCAGTATAATATGACCCTGCGTTTTGCTATAATTATGTAAAGGTATAGTATAGTAAATCTCTTATTTGGAGGATCCGCATGATTCATGAAATATTGGAATCAAATCAATTTATTTTTTTAGTAGCGTTATTGTTAATAGTTAGTGTTCTCGTAACCAAATTTTCTACCCGACTTGGTGTCCCTTCTCTTGTCTTATTTATAGGGGTAGGTATGTTGGTTGGGAGTGATGGGTTAAATTTTATATACTTTGACAATGCGAAAATCGCGCAATTGATTGGTGTTTTTGCACTGATAATTATCCTCTTTGAAGGTGGTTTGCAAACGAAATGGTTAACCATCAAACCAGTATTACCTTCAGCCACAATTCTCGCAACTGTAGGTGTATTGGTAACCTCTCTTGTAGTTGGAGTTGCTGCCAAGTATATCCTCGACTTATCCTGGTTAGAAGGTATTTTAGTTGGATCTATAGTTGGTTCAACAGATGCTGCAGCGGTCTTCTCCGTATTGAAAGGAAAAAACATCAAAGGGAATGTTAAGGCTACGCTCGAAGCAGAATCAGGATCAAATGACCCGATGGCAATGTTTTTAACCCTATCCTTCATACAGCTTATTACACAGGAACAATCTGGTATATGGATGCTTATAGGGACGTTTTTCTGGCAAATGGGTCTTGGACTCGTTTTAGGTTTAATAATTGGTAAGCTAGGTAGTATATCGATTAACCGAATTAACTTAGACTCAAGCGGACTATATCCTTTATTTGGGATCGCATTTGCATTCTTAACATACAGTATTACATCATTAGTTGATGCCAGCGGTTTGCTTGCAGTATATATAGCTGCGTTAGTTATTGGTAATTCAGATTTAACTTATCGACACTCCATTCTCCGTTTTAATGAAGGGTTTGCATGGATGGCACAAATTTTAATGTTTGTGATTCTAGGCTTATTTGTATTTCCCACAGAATTATTTACATTTACTAATATTGTTAATGGTCTATTAATTTCTGTTATCTTAATTTTTGCTGCAAGGCCTATTGCGGTCTTCTTAAATTTAATTAAATCACCATATCATTTTAACGAAAAGTTATTTTTGTCTTGGGCTGGTTTACGTGGAGCGGTACCAATTGTTTTAGCTATTTTCCCTATGTTAGCAGGAATAGAAAATAGTCAAATCATGTTTAATGCTGTATTTTTCGTTGTTTTAACCTCGACGCTTGTGCAAGGATCAACAATAACGTATATGACAAAAAAGTTGGGCTTAGAAGGTGAGGTCAAAACGGAGCCAATTCACTCCTTAGAACTCATCTCAATAGGTAAATCAAACGTAGAAATGGTTGAATATTACGTTACAAAGAAAAATATAATTATTGGTCAAACTTTGGAAGAGTTAGTACTACCAGACAATTCACTAATAAATGCTATAATAAGAGATGGTAACATTATTACACCAAATGGGCAGACAACAATAAAAGAAAAAGACACTTTATATATATTAGCTTCGCGCAAAAGTAAATCAAAACTAAAAGCCTTATTAGAAAAAAATATACATGAGGTATCGACTGCTAATGGAGTCAGCGATTGATATATTTTAGAGATACTAGTTACATGTATGTTAAAGTATAGTTAGATTGACGAATTATCATGGGAGGTAACCCACTTGGAGAATAGTGTAACAACTGCAGCAATTGCTGATGCTGAAAAAAGACTTCGGTATATAGCTGGAGCTATTAAACAAAATGGACGAAAAATATTAAATAATTATCCAATTACTTCACCCCAGTTTATCGCTTTACAATGGCTGTTAGAAGAAGGTGATTTGACGATTGGTGAGTTATCCAATAAGAATGGGCTAGCTTTTAGCACCACAACAGATTTAGTAGATCGCATGGAGAAAAATGAATTAGTTGAACGTATCCGTGATCTAAACGACCGACGAGTGGTACGTATTCATGTATTAGAAAAAGGAAATACAATTATTCATGAAGTTATTGAGAAACGTCAGGAATACTTAGGTGAAGTGTTAACAAACTTTTCGATCGAAGAAACAGAAACTTTAAATAGATTATTAACTTTTTTGCATGAACAAATGAAATGTGTAAATGAAAAATAACAACTTAGAAGAGGCGATTATAGTTGAATCAAGCTATCGGAGTCATTGATTCAGGTGTTGGAGGTTTAACCGTTGCACATGAATTAATGCGACAATTACCTAAAGAAAAACTACTGTATGTTGGTGATACATTACGATGTCCCTATGGACCAAGATCAGAACAGGAAGTTAAAAAGTTCACATGGGAAATGGTGAACTTTTTACTAGAAAAGAAAATTAAAATGTTAGTTGTTGCATGTAATACAGCTACTGCATTCACGTTAACTGAATTACAAGATCATTTAGATATTCCTGTAATAGGCGTCATTAATCCGGGTGCGCGTGCAGCAATCAATGCAACTAAAAACATGCACATTGGTGTCATTGGAACTGACGGAACAATTAGCAGTAAGGCTTATCCAAAGGCTTTATTAAGTATACATTCTGAGATTCATATAAACGCATTGGCTTGTCCGTTATTCGTACCGCTGGTGGAAAAAGGAATTTTACAGGGCGAAACCACTTTACAAATTGTTTCGGAAACATTAGAACCAATGAAAAATAATAACCATATCGATACATTAATTCTTGGATGTACACATTATCCACTAATAAAAGATACCATCCAACAGGTTATCGGCGAACATGTATCTATTATATCATCAAGTGAAGAAACTGCCCGTGAATCAAGTGCAATTTTAGAATATCATGAAATATTGTATAAAGGTGATCATATTCCTTATCACCAATTCTATACTACTGGGGAACTTGACACATTTAAAAAAATTACACAACGCATATTTCAGAGTTCAGTAAATAAAACTCAAACAGTTGTTATCGAACACGCCACCATTATTTAATAGATTCTGTTATACAGGATCTATTTTTTTATTTAACAATTTTTTAAAAAGTTGTATTGGTTTGGTCTAATTTTGCGATGGGCTCGTATATATAGTAGTACAAACCATCGTAGGAGGGAATAACATGCGGATGCGCGGTATTTTTATAATGACAGGTATAGTGAGTTTTTCCGTGATATTAACTGGGTGTTTTCAAGGAGAACAGTCTTTAGAGGAAATTGATCCACCCCAGGATGCAACAGAAGTAAATAGTTCAGAAAATGCAAACTCCGAAGCAACAAAAGAGGGCGCTAAAGAAGAGGGTCAAGAAGGAGCGGTTTCAACGGAAACAGTAGAAACACAGTTATTTCTACTTGATTCAAATGGAATGGTAGTACCTCAAACACTAGAATTACCAGCAACAAAAGAAGTCGCTACACAGGCATTAGAATATTTAGTGGAAGATGGTCCTGTTACACAGCTTTTACCAAATGGCTTCCAGGGAGTTTTACCAGCAGGTACGGAAATCCTAGGGTTAGATTTACAGGAAGATGGAACAATGATAGTAGATGTTTCCAATAACTTTAAAAATTATAATGGTGAAAAGGAACTGGAAATTTTACAAGCTATGACGTATACCTTAACTCAATTTGAGAGTGTGGAAAAGGTTAAGCTCTGGATAAACGGTTACCCTGTAAATGAAATGCCGGTAAACGGGACACCAGTGTCTGATGGTTATACGAGAGCAAATGGTATAAACATGATTCAAACGGATACAACAGATTACTTAGATAGTGAAGCAGTTACACTTTATTATCCAACAGCACACAACGATATAAACTATTTCGTTCCAGTTACTCAGTACATTAAGATGGATGAATCTAATGATTATGAGTCAGTTGTAAGTGCGTTAATAGAAGGACCGCAGTACAATACAAATGTTACACAAGTGTTTAATTCATCGGTATCATTGATGGAAGAACCACAGTTAAATGACGGGGTGCTTAAGTTAGTATTTAGTAATGAGATACTACTTGAAGAAGGACCGGCAACAATTTCGGATAACGTTGTAGAAACGTTAGTTAGAACGTTAACAGAGAATGAAGAGGTAAAAGCAGTTGATATTAATGTCAACCAGGTAGATCAGATATTTAATGAAAATGGTAAGGCATATACCGAGCCAGTTACAAAGAAAATGATTATGCCTGCTGAAAAATTATAGGTAAAAAGGCTGTTTTGGCAGCCTTTTTTTGCTTTAACCGGACATTTATGCTTTTGAATATGTTCATGGTAAAATATATGTTACGATTAATTTTGGAATTAAGGAGGCGTTTAAGATTGAGAAATGACAATAGAGAATTAGATAGTTTGCGGGATATAAATATGACAGTGGATTTCATTAAACATCCTGAAGGATCAGTTTTAATTCATGTTGGGGATACAAAAGTGATTTGTAATGCAAGTATAGAGGATAAGGTACCACCATTTATGCGAGGACAAGGAAAAGGGTGGATCACTGCAGAATATGCTATGCTTCCAAGAGCAACAGATAAGCGAAATATTCGAGAATCGTCAAAAGGTAAAGTAAGTGGACGTACAATGGAAATTCAGCGATTAATTGGACGAGCATTGCGGTCTGTAGTTGATCTAGATAAAATAGGTGAACGGACAGTTTGGGTTGATTGTGATGTTATTCAAGCTGATGGTGGGACTCGTACGGCATCCATTACAGGGGCTTTTGTTGCAGTGGTACTTGCTTTTGGTAAAATGATAGAAGCAAAAACAATGAATAAAATGCCTGTTACAGATTTTCTCGCAGCTACCTCAGTGGGGGTTCTGGAAAATGGCGATGAAATTTTAGATTTAAATTATCAAGAGGATTCACAAGCACAAGTAGACATGAACATTGTAATGACAGGTTCAATGGAGTTTGTTGAGATTCAAGGAACTGGTGAAGAAGCTACTTTTTCGTATGATCAGTTACAAAATATGTTAAAGCTCGCGACAAAAGGACTACAAGAAATTATAGAGAAACAGAAACATGTACTAGGTGAATTCGCAAACAGAGTTGGGGAGACGAAAAAAGAACAATCTTCAGGTGGAAAGTAATGAAAAAAGTAATTATAGCCACTAAAAACAAAGGTAAAGCAAAGGAATTTACCGAATTCTTTTCCATGTATGGAATTCAAGCGTTATCTTTGTTAGATCTCTCTAAAGACATACCTGATATTGAGGAGACCGGAACGACCTTTGAAGAAAATGCTGCATTGAAAGCGGAACAAATTTCAGCGTTGTTTGGTATGCCAGTGCTTGCAGATGATTCTGGTCTAGTAGTTGATGCATTACATGGTGATCCCGGGGTCTATTCTGCGAGATACGCAGATATGGAAAAAAATGATAAAGCAAACATGGACAAAGTGCTGACAAAAATGATTGATATTCCAGCAGAAAAACGTACAGCACGGTTTGTTTGTGTTTTAGCAGTTGCAGCTCCGAATGTAAAAACAAGTTTATATAAAGGTACTTGTGAAGGGATAATTGCAACAGAGCCAAAAGGTGAAAATGGATTTGGATATGATCCTGTTTTTATTCCTCATAACTATTTAAAAACAATGGCAGAACTGACACCTGCCGAAAAAAGTAAAATAAGTCATCGGAAAAATGCAATGGTCCAAATGGATGTTTGGATTCGAAAATTATAAACGCTGAATCAGGAGGTTGATAATCGTGACAAGCGTATTATTTGTAAGTGATAGTCACGGTTTAACAAGCGAACTTACACATATTAAAGATCAAGTAAACGTTGACTTGATGATACATTGTGGAGACTCTGAATTGGAACTTGATGCTCAACAATTAGATGGGTTTGTGAAAGTAAGTGGAAATTGTGATTATGACAGTCGTTTTCCAAATGAACAAACAATTGAGATAGGGGATCTTAATTTTTATGTGACACATGGGCATTTACATCAAGTGAAAGCAGGATTGAAGACCTTATCTTATCGCGCAGAGGAACTAAAGGCCAGTGTAATTGGATTTGGTCATACGCATGTTGCTGGTGCTGAAAAAGTTGGGAATCAGCTTTTTATTAACCCTGGTAGTATTCGATTGCCAAGAAAAGTAAATGTAAAAACATATGCCATTATGGAATGGGAAGAGATTGAAGAAATATGTATTTCATTTTACACGTTAGAGGGTAATATTGTCGAAGAATTAACGTATCATACCTCGTTGTCATGATTTGAGTAAGCTTGTTAATTAAGAACTGGATTAACAAGCTTACCCTATGACATTTTAAGAGTAAAGTATTGACAAAAATAATACTAGTGCCTATAATAATTCTTGTCCGCTAAAATTAACGACATGATTAATGCGGGTGTAGTTTAGTGGTAAAACCTCAGCCTTCCAAGCTGATGATGAGGGTTCGATTCCCTTCACCCGCTCCATACATACTAATAATCTTGTCCCAGTAGCTCAGTTGGATAGAGCAATAGCCTTCTAAGCTATGGGTCGCAGGTTCGAATCCTGCCTGGGACATCATCTTAGAAAGGGGAACCTATGCAACATAAAATAGGTTCCCCTTTCTTTACATACTCAGGGGGAGGGCGTTTACTTTCTGGGTATTCGGGAATGTATAATTAATATCTGTTTTGTAATAGAATAAGCGCAAGGGAGGTGAATCGTAAGTGGGAAATGAAAATGTCATTCTGTTTCCAAAATGGAAAGAGGCATTGGAAGAAGATAGTTTACTTGCTTTGAAAGAAAAAAGGTATGAAGAAGCTTTACATAAATTAGATCAGTTACTTGATTATCAAGTAAACAATCATGAAATCGTGATAGGTAAACTTATCTGCCTGATGGAGTTAGATAGGTATGAGGACGCGCAAGTATTAAGTGAAGAATTATTAAAGCGTGGCAATGAAAATTATTACCATTACGTACATATTTATTTAACGATTTTATTTCAAACGAATCAGTATAAAAAGTTAATGGAGCAAGTTGAATATGAATTGGACAAAGTTTCCGTTCCCCAACAAATGAAAGAACAATTTCAACAATTATATGATATGAGTGAAAAAATGAATGTTGAGATTAAAGATGAAAAGCACTCTGAATACATAAGCGAATTGTTGGAAGCTGTTAAAGAAATGAATCATGTGAAACAATGGAGGTCAGTTGAGAGTCTTCGAAAAATAAATGCTATACCGTCCATAAAAACAACAGAAACACTTTTAACAGAAAGCTTGGTGCATCCGGTAATTAAAACTGCCATTTTTAAATGGCTTCAGGATAGCGAGTATAATGAGAACATTCGTATACATAAGTTAGATATGCAAGTTGAGGTGAAACCCAATCAAGTTTCCGATATCCATTCACATGCGACATTTAAACAAATTTTGTTATTAATTAATAAAATTGAATTAAAAAATCCAACTTTGTATCGATTAATGGAAACACTTTTATATCGCTTTATATATGTAAGATATCCAATAATGCCTTCAAGCGAGCATATTCAACAAATAGCAACCGCGCTTACAAACATTGGAGAATCATACTTAAGCATGGATCATTTATCTAATGAGGAACCTGATCCGGATGTTTTACGATACCAAGAGGAAATTAAATTGTGTGAAACCCTATATCTCAGCATCATAGAAGAGTAATAGGCAGTAGCTGCAAATGCTTGAAAGACATAGTAATTATGTTATAATGATATGGTTGTAAATTTGGTATTCTATTTTAGAAATCAAATACTAGAGACCTGTGAATAATTAATGGAAATCAATAGATTTTTTTGGAGGGAATTATATGACAGCAAAATGGGAAAAACAAGAAGGTAATGAAGGAGTTCTTACAATCGAAGTTAGCCCTGATGAGTTTGACAAAGCATTGGATCAGGCATTCAAAAAAGTAGTGAAAGGGGTACAAATCCCTGGATTTCGTAAAGGAAAAGTACCACGCAAAATTTTTGAAAACCGTTTTGGTATAGAATCACTTTACCAAGATGCAGTTGACATCGTATTACCAACAGCATATACAAATGCTGTCGAGGAAACAGGAATTGAACCAGTCGAACAACCAGAAGTAGATATTGAAGAAATTGAACAAGGAAAAGAACTTATTTTCACTGCAAAAGTAACGGTTAAACCTGAAGTGAAACTAGGAGAATACAAAGGTCTAGAGGTTGAAGAGCAAACTGTTGAAGTAACTGACGAAGATGTTCAAGAAGCAATCGAAAGCCAACGTGAACAACATGCAGAATTGGTTGTTAAAGAAGAAGGTACTATTGAACAAGGCGATACAGTTGTAATCGATTTTGAAGGATTTTTAGATGGTGAAGCTTTCGACGGCGGAAAAGGTGAAAACCATTCATTAGAAATCGGATCTGGACAATTCATTCCTGGTTTTGAAGAAAAATTAGTCGGAAAAGAAGCGGGAGAAGAGTCGGAAATTGACATAACCTTCCCTGAAGAGTATCACGCTGAAGACTTGGCTGGTAAGGAAGCTGTATTCAAAGTAAAGATTCATGAAATCAAAACGAAAGAATTACCTGAGCTTGATGATGAATTCGCAAAAGATTTAGATCAAGAAGTTGAAACGCTTGATGAGTTGAAAACAAAGAAAAAAGCCGAATTAGAAGAACAAAAGAAACAAGATGCAGAAAATCAAAAGCGTGAAACATTAATAGAAAAAGCTTCAGACAATGCTGAAGTTGATGTACCAGAAGCAATGGTAACTACTGAGCTTGACCGCATGATAAAAGAATTTGAACAACGCTTACAGACTCAAGGCATGACAATGGAAATGTATTTCCAATTCTCAGGTCAAGATGAAAATGCATTAAAAGAACAAATGAAAGATGATGCAGAAAAGCGTGTCAAAACGAATTTAACATTAGAAGCAATCTACACTGAAGAAAACTTAGAAGTAACTGATGAAACTGTCGACAAAGAGTTAGAAAACATGGCATCTATGTATCAAACTGATGTTGATCAGTTAAAGCAAATGCTTGGTGGCAATACGGATGCAATTAAAGAAGACTTGAAATTTAAACGCGCGATGGATTTCTTAGTAGAGGAAAGTAAAACTGTTTAATTTAACTTTTTTATGTTTATTTAAAACAGAATGAGGCAAATACTAACAAGGCACGATAATCTCGTGTCTTGTTTTAAACTTTAATACTGAAGTATTATTTTTGTAAGAAAGGTAATCTTTCTAGTCATGACATACATATGATAAGCAGTACTAACTTTTATTTGGACATAGAAAAATGAACAAAACAAATAAAAATCATAACAGTTATGATTTGACTTTTTTATTTATTTCTCCATAATTAAAAAATAAATATAGTAAAGTATATTGTTTTGTATTCTAATTTTGTTCTGATATGATGGGCTATGAAAGTTGGATCCTATATAAGAATAATTAGGGGTAGATTTAAACTTTTAGGGGTGAAATGGAATGTTTAAATTTAATGAAGAAAAAGGTCAATTGAAATGTTCTTTTTGTGGAAAGAGTCAAGATCAGGTTCGTAAACTTGTTGCCGGACCAGGCGTTTATATATGTGATGAATGTATTGATCTTTGTACAGAAATCGTAGAAGAAGAGCTTGGTACAGAAGAAGAAACTGAATTTAAAGAAGTACCGAAACCTAAAGAGATCTGCGA
Organism: Virgibacillus carmonensis; assembly: GCF_057836705.1. Lineage (NCBI taxonomy): Bacteria > Bacillati > Bacillota > Bacilli > Caryophanales > Bacillaceae > Virgibacillus > Virgibacillus carmonensis. The sequence goes on from NZ_JBYQFJ010000004.1 coordinate 191,812, forward strand.
AATATTGGGTGACTATGTTATTGGTCAGGATAAAGCAAAGAAAAACTTATCGGTTGCCGTATATAACCATTATAAACGAATCAATTCTCCAAAAAGCAACGATGATGTTGAGCTTTCTAAGAGTAATATTGCAATGCTTGGACCAACAGGAAGTGGTAAAACATTACTTGCCCAAACATTAGCAAGAATTTTGAATGTGCCATTTGCGATTGCAGATGCTACTTCATTAACAGAAGCAGGATATGTTGGTGAGGATGTAGAAAACATTCTTTTAAAGCTAATCCAATCAGCAGATTATGATGTGGAAAAAGCTGAAAAAGGAATCATTTACATTGATGAAATTGATAAAGTTGCAAGGAAATCAGAGAATCCATCTATTACAAGAGATGTATCTGGTGAGGGTGTACAACAAGCATTATTAAAAATCCTTGAAGGTACAGTAGCAAGTGTACCACCTCAAGGAGGACGTAAGCACCCACATCAAGAGTTCATTCAAATCGATACGACCAATATCTTATTCATTTGTGGTGGGGCCTTTGATGGTATCGACCAAATCATAAAACGTCGTCTTGGTAAAAAGGTTATTGGATTTGGAGCTGATGAGCAGCAACAAGATCTTGAGGTAGGACAATTGCTTGCAAAAGTACTGCCAGAAGACTTATTGCGATACGGTTTAATTCCAGAGTTTATTGGAAGATTACCTGTAATCGGAGCATTGGAACCTTTAGACGAAGATGCACTAGTTGAGATTTTAACAAAACCAAAAAATGCATTAGTAAAGCAATATGAAAAGTTATTCCTAATGGATGATGTGGAGTTAGAATTTGAAGAAGAGGCATTGATAGAAATTTCTAAAAATGCAATTGAGAGAAAGACTGGAGCTCGAGGTTTACGCTCAATAATAGAAGGCTTAATGCTTGAGGTAATGTTTGAGCTTCCTTCCCGAGATGATATTGAGAAATGTATTATCACAAAAGAAACAGTCATATTAGAGGATGGTAGTCCTAAACTGATTTTTAAAGATGGTACGGTGAAAGATGATAACAAACCATTACCTAAAGAAAGTGCATGATAATAGGTAAATAATACATGTTTAAAGACTGACTAGAGAGAATGATTAGCTCTTCCTATTGCTTTCGTAATGATGATTGGAAGTTCTAACTTACTCTTTGGGTCAGTCTTTTTCTCTTTCGGTCATACATAGACATTAATGGGTAACACTAAGAAATGCATTTATGTTGCCACTACCTTTAAAAGGCCTTATATATTTACAAATGGAAAACATTTCTTTACACTTTATATTTAAGGAAAGTAAAAACTTCGCCATTCACTTAGTAAGGAAAGGGTGGTTAGCGGGGTTTTCAAATAATGAACGATACTAAAAAACTGAATTTTATCTTTACGGAGGTACATAAAATGACAAATAAGACTATTCAGCTTTCCCTCCTCCCATTACGCGGCTTGCTTGTTTTTCCATCTATGGTCATTCATTTAGATGTTGGTCGGGAAAAATCGATACAAGCGTTAGAAAAAGCAATGATGGAAGACCAAACTATATTTTTAGCTGCGCAAAAAAAAGTAAGTGTGGATGACCCTGATCCTGAAAATATATATGGAATTGGAACTGTTGCAAAAGTAAAACAAATGCTCAAATTACCAAATGGAACAATTCGTGTGTTGGTTGAGGGATTATACCGTGGCGAAATTGTCCAATTTATTGAAGAAGAAGAACAATTTATCGTTGAAATTGATGAGATGATTGAGGAACGCGGAGATAAAAATGAAGAAGAAGCATTGATGCGATCATTATTAAATCAATTCGAACAATACGTTAAGGTATCTAAAAAAATTAACCATGAAACATTAGCTACTGTTTCTGATATTGAAGAAGCTAGTCAACTCGCTGACATTGTAATATCACATTTGTCTCTTAAATTAAAAGATAAACAGGAACTTTTGGAAACAGCTAATGTTAAAAAACGTATTCAACGATTAATTAAGTTAATTTCAAATGAGAAGAAAGTTCTCGATTTGGAAACGAAAATTGGACAACGTGTTAAAAATTCAATGGAAAAAACACAAAAAGAATATTATCTTCGGGAACAATTAAAAGCAATTCAAAAAGAACTTGGTGAAAAAGACGGAAAAACTGGTGAAGTTGATCAGATTAGAGAGAAAATCGAACAATCGAAAATGCCAAACCGTATTCTGGAAGTTGCACTAAAAGAATTAGATCGGTATGAGAAAATACCACAAAGTTCGGCAGAGAGTTCTGTTATTAGAAACTATTTAGATTGGCTTGTTGCTATACCGTGGACTGAAGAAACACAAGATACGATTAATATAGATCATGCCCATAAGATTTTAGATGAAGATCATTATGGTCTTGATAAAGTAAAGGAACGCGTACTTGAATATTTAGCAGTACAAAAGTTAACAAATGCAATAAAAGGCCCTATTTTATGTATCGTAGGACCACCTGGGGTTGGTAAAACATCGTTAGCGAAGTCAATTGCCAGAGCGATTAACCGTAACTTTGTTCGAGCATCATTAGGTGGTATTCGCGATGAAGCAGAAATTAGAGGGCATCGGCGGACATATATCGGCGCAATGCCTGGCAGAATCATTCAGGGTATGAAGAAAGCAAAAACAACTAACCCGGTATTTCTCCTAGATGAAATTGATAAAATGTCCAATGATTTCCGAGGTGACCCATCGTCAGCAATGTTAGAGGTGCTGGACCCTGAACAGAATAGTAATTTCAGTGATCACTATATAGAAGAAACATATGATTTATCAAATGTCCTATTTGTTGCAACTGCAAACTATGTGAATAATATTCCGGGTCCGTTACTTGACAGGATGGAGCTTATTTCAATTGCTGGGTATACAGAAATAGAAAAACTCCATATAGCTAAAGAGCATCTTGTGGGAAAACAATTGAAAGAAAATGGATTGAAAAAAGGTAATTTACAATTGCGTGACGATGCATTATTAAAGCTGATCCGCACATATACCAGAGAGGCTGGGGTACGTGGTTTAGAGCGTCAGATAGCAAGGTTATGTAGGAAAGCAGCAAAAATAATTGTTTCAGAGGACAAGAAAAAAGTCATTGTTACAACAAAAAATATGGAGGAGTTATTAGGGAAGCCAGTTTTCCGTTATGGTCAAGTGGAAAAAGAAGACCAAATAGGTACGGCAACCGGATTAGCATATACGGCAGCCGGTGGTGATATACTTTCCATTGAGGTTTCCCATTACCCTGGTAAAGGGAAATTGACCCTTACAGGGAAACTTGGTGACGTGATGAAAGAATCTGCACAAGCTGCTTTTAGTTATATCAGGTCAAGAGCAAAGGAATTAAATATTGATCCAAATTTCCATGAAACCTATGATATTCATATACATGTGCCTGAAGGAGCTACTCCAAAAGATGGTCCGTCTGCGGGTATTACGATGGCGACGGCCTTAGTTTCTGCACTTTCTGGGCGAGCTGTTAAGAAGGAAGTCGGAATGACAGGGGAAATTACGTTGCGAGGGCGTGTCTTGCCAATTGGTGGTTTGAAGGAAAAATCATTAAGTGCTCATCGTGCTGGGATTACAACAATTATTATTCCTGAGGAAAATGCAAAAGATATTGACGATATTCCCATTAGTGTTCGAGAAGATTTAACATTTATTAAAGTTAACCACCTAGATCAGGTATTGGAACATGCGTTGGTGAGGAATTCTTATGAAAGTAAATAATGCTGAAATCGTAATTAGTGCAGTAAGCCAAAAGCAATATCCAAATGATCGCTTGCCAGAGATTGCTTTGGCTGGTAGGTCTAATGTTGGTAAGTCGTCCTTTATAAATCGATTAATTCACCGTAAAAATTTAGCCCGTACATCATCCAAACCTGGAAAAACACAAACGCTAAATTTTTATAAAATTAATCAATCCTTTTATTTTGTTGATGTTCCAGGGTATGGTTATGCAAAAGTGTCCAAAAAAGAACGCGAAAAATGGGGCGTTATGATGGAAGAGTATTTCGAAACAAGAGATACTTTAAAAGCAATTATGCTTATAACAGATATAAGACATGAACCATCAGCCGACGATGTTAATATGTACCAATTTTTAAAACATTTTGATCTACGTGTGATTGTCATCGCAACCAAACTAGACAAAATTGCTAAAGGTAAAATTGCTAAACATGTGAAACGGACTAGAGATACACTCCAAATGGAGACAGAGGATATAGTAATTCCGTTTTCTGCTGAATCTGGTGAAGGCAAAGATGAAGCTTGGGGTGTAATTAGGCAATATCTATAGAAATACTTATAAGTGAATCGTTAAGCGTTTGGGAATTTTTAAGCATGGGTTTTACTCGTCTCAAACCCGGATATCAACGTGCTTCAAAGAGGTTGTTTAAGAACTCTTCGAAGCATTTTTATTTAGAACTATTCAGAATTTATATTCGATTAATAAAGCAAATTGGTGGATTTTTGGGCATTTGTAAGGAATGGATAGGTATATGCATGAGAATATTAAATTTGTACAAATAGTCAGAAATATGGTATTGTAAGCAATTCGTATATTGTCTGTTAACTTGCTATAATAAAGTTTATTAGTTCTTAAAGAGAGAAAAGTACATACACAGAAGCATTTGGACTAATAAACAGAGAAAGGGTGGTTGGGTTATGAAAAAACTGAATATTTTGTTTATTATTGCACTGTTGGCTTTTGTACTAGCTGCATGTGGATCAGATGAAGATGCTGACTCGGGTGGAGATAGTGATGGAAATGCATCAGGAGATAGCCAAGAGTTTGACTTGGTAGAGGATGGAAAACTAACTTTTGCAGCGTCTGGTGAATTCAAACCGTTTAGCTTTATGGAAGATGGAAAGATGGTCGGTTATGACATTGCAGTTGCAGAAGCGATTGCAGATAAGCTAGGACTTGAGGCTGTGCAGCAAAAGGCTAAGTTTGCAGCTATCGTAACTGGGGTAAAACAAGGTCGGTATGATATAGCTGTAGCGAGTCACACAATCACTGAAGATCGGTTAAAGGAAGTTGATTTCTCTGAGCCATATTATTATTCTGGTCCTGTAATTTACACAAGACCTGATAGTGATATTGAATCAGCTGAAGATCTAAATGGTAAAGAGATTTCTGTATCAAGGGGATCTACTTATGTAGCACTTGCACAGGAATATACAGAAAATATTCCACAAGTAGACAGTGATGTTGTAGCACTTCAATCACTTTCAAAAGGTCATCATGATGCGGTGATCACAGATAAAATTACTGGTCAAACTGCAATTGATAACGGCTTAGAAATTGAAAGTCGTGGACAATTAGGTGTCAGTGAGCAGGCTGTGGCGGTTCCAAAAGATAAAGATAAATTACAAGAAGCAATTAATCAAGCATTAAAGGAATTAAAAGAAAGTGGTAAGTTAAAGGAATTAGCAATGGAATGGGTTGGTGTAGATATCACCGTGAAGCCTGAAGAAGCTAAGTAATTAAATAGAAATGATGCAAATGTGCGCAGAGATTGCGCACATTTGTCTTTAAAAGGAGTTGAATCGTATGGAAGCTATTACGCATTTTTTCGAGGTGTTTATAGGTAGTTTTGATCTGTTTGTTGAGGGTCTTAAGCTAACCTTTTTATTATCAGCAGCTTCGTTAGTGATTGCCTTTATCATTGGGTTAATTTTTGCTATCTTTAAAATTTCTAATATAAAAATCTTGGAATGGATTGCTGACGCGTACATTTGGATTGTGCGAGGTACACCACTGATTGTTCAAATATTCGTCCTCTATTATGGTTTGGCGGAAATCATACTTCTTTCTCCATTTTGGGCTGGAACAGCAGGGCTTGCCTTTCATAGCGGGGCTTATATAGCCGAAATAATACGTGGTTCAATCCAGTCAATAGATAAGGGACAAAGAGAAGCTGGGCGTACGCTTGGGATGACTCAAGGACTGACTATGCGAAGAATTATTTTACCTCAGGCATTTCGTCGTGCAGTCCCATCTCTTGGTAACCAGTTCATTATTGGAATCAAGGACTCCTCACTCGTATCATTTATAGGTATGCAGGAATTGTTTGGTGTCGCCAGTACGCAAGGATCCAACAATTTTGATTATCTACCATACTATATAACCGTAGCAGTTTATTACTTATTTATCGTACTAATACTTACTTTAATTGTTAATAAACTTGAGAAAAAATTGGCTAAAAGTGATTAACGGAGGGGGTTTAGCATGAGCGAGAAACAGGAAATGATAAAAGTTGAGAAGTTAAACAAATCATTTGGAGATTTACACGTATTAAAAGATATTGACATGACAGTGAAAGAAAGCGATGTTGTAGTGCTGATTGGAGCAAGTGGATCAGGGAAGAGTACTTTATTGCGTTGCTTAAATTTCCTTGAGATGAAAAATAGCGGAAAAGTTATCATTGAGGGCGAACAAATTGAAAAAGAAACACATGATCTAAATAAAATTCGTGAACGTGTAGGAATGGTATTTCAACATTTCAACCTTTTCCCACATAAAACGGTATTAGGAAACGTGATCGAAGCACCAACACAAGTGAAAGGCATAAAAAAGGAACAAGCAATAAAAGATGGTAAGGAACTATTGGACAAGGTAGGACTAGGTGACAAATACGATGTGTATCCATCAACATTGTCAGGCGGACAAAAACAACGCGTTGCTATTGCACGTGCTTTGGCTATGAAACCGGAAGTGATGCTTTTTGATGAACCAACATCAGCACTTGATCCTGAATTAGTCGGTGAGGTACTATCAACCATGAAAGAGCTTGCTGAAGAAGGAATGACGATGGTAGTTGTAACACACGAAATGGGATTTGCACGTGAAGTTGGCGATCGGGTTGTTTATATGCATGATGGTAAAATCGTGGAACGTGGAGTTCCGAACGAATTATTTGATAATCCAAAAGAAGAACGCACACAAGCATTTTTAAGTTCCATTTTATAAAGCAAAGAACGCTGCTACATTTTTATGAAGCAGCGTTCTTTTTTATTTTTTACGTTTTAGAAAAAATATTCCTATACCAATTAAAGCTACTGGCCAAAATTGCTCGATTAGTTCTAAAAATTGATAAACCCAGTTTAGATATGGTGGTAAATTTACGGAAAAGATTACAATTAGTGATAAACTAATAAGAAGAAGTCCAGGGAATAATCTTTCTTTTGTTTTAAGAAATCGCACGATAAAGGCAATGCCTACAATAAGCAAATAAACTCCCCAGTGGTCGATCCAAAAAGAATAGTGATTCACACCGTGATAGTGGACTCCGAGTCCCAAAATTATAGTGCCACTAAATAAATTTTGATAGTCTTTTGTTTTGTAGCTATGTATAAGGAAAGCAAGTCCGATAATAATAAAAAGAGTAGGCCAGGAATAAAAGTCTGTGAATATTGGAAGCCTAAGTTTACTAAGGAGAAAGTATAATCCAAATCCAATCAACAAATATCCTGCGAAAGCGTGTTGTTTTTTCATAAGTATTCCTTTCTGTATATGTTACAAGTTGATTTCTTGCTTATAGCATACTGTTATGATAAAGTACTTACGAGTTCATTATCAACTATTTTATAGTAATAATTTTATCATAACGGATTCGAAATCTGTTCACATTTCATCAAAAATACTACTTATTTTTTATGTTATAATAAAAGAAGAATTTTGTTTAAGATTTGTTGGGGGTAGATCGTGTTGCACATACTAAAAGTAGGATTTAACTATAAATCAGCCCCAGTAGAAATCAGAGAAAAACTAACATTTTCTGAGCAAGACATTGATAATGCGATGTTGCTTTTGAAAACACAAAAGAGCATTTTAGAGAATGTAATTGTTTCTACATGTAACCGCACTGAAATATATGCGGTGGTTGATCAAATTCATACTGGACGCTATTATATAAAACAATTTTTGGCAGAATGGTTTCAGCTTGATAAAGAGGAGTTTTCTTCTTATTTGCGAATTGCAGAAAGCGATGGTGCAGTAGAACATTTGTTTAGAGTGTCCGCTGGCCTTGATTCTATGGTATTAGGTGAAACGCAAATACTTGGACAGGTAAAACAAGCATTTTTAACTGCTCAAAAAATGAAAACGACAGGAACCATTTTTAATGAGCTATTTAAGCAAGCAATAACATTTGCTAAGAAAGCACACAAAGATACAGCTATAAGTGAACATGCTGTGTCTATTAGTTATGCAGCAGTAGAGTTAGCAAAAAAAATATTTGGTGATTTACAAAATAAACACATTGTCATTTTTGGTGCTGGGAAAATGGGCGAATTAGCAGTTAAGAACCTTCATGGGTCTGGTGCAACGAAAATAACGATGATTAATCGTACATTTGAAAAGGCGGTTGAACTAGCAGAAAAGTTTGATGCTAATGCGGAACATTCAGAAAACCTTGTTGAAGTAATGCAAGATGCGGATATTTTAATTAGCTCAACTGGTTCAGATTCTGTTGTGATTACGAAAGAAATGCTTGAACCGCTACAGAAAAAACGTAAAGGCAGTCCGCTTTTCTTAGTTGACATAGCAGTACCGAGAGACATTGATCCTGCAATCAGCAAGTTAGATAGTATTTTTCTATACGACATCGATGATTTACAACATATAGTAGATCAAAATCTCCATTCGAGAAAACAAGCTGCTGAAAAAATCGAAATCATGCTAGAAGCTGAAATTGTTACATTTAAAGCTTGGTTACAGACCCTTGGTGTGGTACCAGTTATTTCTGCCCTAAGGCAAAAAGCAATGTCCATTCAAGCGGAAACGATGGAAAGCATCGAGCGAAAAATGCCTGAGTTAACTGTTAGAGAAAAGAAAGTTTTAAGTAAACACACAAAAAGCATTATTAATCAATTGTTAAAAGAACCAGTTACACAAGCTAAAGAGCTTGCGGCTGGAAAAGACTCTGATGAAAAACTAGCATTGTTCATGGATATATTTGGCATTAAAGAAGAAGTACAAGAAGAAATGGACAAGCAATCTAAAAAAAACAGTGTAAGCATCGATGCAAAATCAGATCAGAAAGTATCCTTTCCTTTAGTAGAAAAATTATCAACTAATTAAGATGAAAGGATAATAAATATGTTTGAATCAAGATGGCTCTATGAAATTATTCTAATCATTTATGGCTTAAGTTTGATCGGATACTTCATTGATTTTATTCAAAGTAACCAGAAGGCTAATCGGATTGCCTTCTGGTTACTTAGTATGGTTTGGATTATTCAAAGCTTTTTTTTATTTAAACAAGCATTCTTAGAGAACAGTTTTCCAGTTTTATCTTTATATGATGGTCTCTTTTTTTATTCCTGGGTACTGGTCACATTTTCATTACTGATTAATCGGATATTTTCTATACACTTTATCGTCTTTTTTACAAATTTATTCGGTTTCTTTATTTTACTAATGTATATATTAACAGAAGCTCAGCAGGAAGGATTAGAACACGGCGTGCAACTTGTGAATGAAATACTCATTACGCATATTACACTGTCCATTGTTTCCTATGGCTTTTTCACACTCTCCTTCTTGCTTTCGATTATGTACTTGGTTCAATATCGATTATTAAAAAATAAACAGGGCATGAAATGGATGTGGAGGTTAGGTGATTTAAAACAGCTTGATCGTTATTCATTTATTGCTATAACGCTTGGTGTACCATTATTATTACTAGGTATTATCCTTGGAGTTGTCTGGGCATATGTTGCTAATGCCGAGTTTTATTGGTTCGATTTAAAGACATTCGGTTCTATATTTGTACTGGGAGTATATGCCCTTTATTTACTGCTACGAATGGTAAAAGGGTATCAAGGGAAATCAATTGCGATTTATAACACTGCAGCTTTTTTAATCTTACTTATTAACTTTTTGCTATTTAGTTTATTATCTAATTTTCACTTTTAAGGAGGAGACAAGACCATGCGTAAAATCATTGTTGGAACTAGGAAAAGTAATCTTGCTTTAACACAAACCAATTGGGTTATTAACGAATTGAAAAAAGCTGGTGTTCCGTATGAATTTGAAACAAAGAAGATTGTGACAAAAGGTGATAAAATCCTTGATGTAACGTTATCAAAGGTTGGGGGTAAAGGGCTGTTTGTAAAAGAGATTGAACAAGCCATGTATGATAAAGAGATTGATTTTGCCGTGCATAGTATGAAAGACATGCCTTCTGACATGCCTGAAGGACTATCCATTGCGTGTATTCCAGAACGAGCTGATCACCGTGATGCCTATATTGCAAAAGGCCACGTAAGATTAACTGATTTACCTAAAGGTGCTATAGTTGGAACCAGTAGTTTAAGACGTGCTGCTCAAGTGTTAGCACAGCGTCCGGATGTAACTATCAAATCAGTACGGGGAAACATAGAAACGCGTTTACGCAAACTTCAGGAGGAAGCTTACGATGCTATTATTTTAGCAGTTGCTGGAATGCAACGTGTCGGTTGGAATGAAGATATCATTACTGACTTCTTGGATCCGGAGGTATGTTTACCTGCTGTCGGGCAAGGTGCACTTGCTATAGAATGCCGTACGGATGACGATGAAGTAAAAGAAATGCTCGCAAAAATAAATAATGAGTATACGACTAGAACAGTTACTGCAGAACGCACGTTTCTTAAACTTCTAGAGGGTAGCTGTCAAGTACCAATTGCCGGATATGCGTATTTAGAAAAAGATGAGGTTGTTTTAACCGCACTCGTTTCAAGTGCAGATGGAACAATTATATTAAAAGACACAATTAGAGGGAACGACCCTGTTGCAGTTGGAAAAGAAGCTGCTGCAAACTTAATTGCTCGTGGTGCAAAAGATATAGTGGATGAAGTAAAAGAAGAGCTTAATGAATAATGTTAAAGCCACTACAAGGAAAAGAGATTTTGATTACGAGGGAAAAAAGTCAATCACAATCTTTTGCTGATTTAGTTGAAGAATTAGGTGGTGTTCCTATCGAAATACCACTTATAAAAGTTACATGTAAGAATTACATTGGGGAAACCTATTTACTTGATCGTTTAGCAAGTTATCAATGGATTTTGTTCACCAGTGCAAATGGTGTTCACTGTTTTTTTAAATGGATAAAAGAGTACCAAATTCCTTTAAATAAACTTAATTCTGCTCAATTTGCAGTAGTTGGTCATAAGACAGAGAAGGTTTTACTTGAATATGGGATGACCGTAACTTTTCTTCCATCCGTATACAATGCAGAAGTAATGGCAACTGAATTCTTACAACAGGCTACAATTAATGGTCCCTTGTTAATAGTTAAAGGAAATAAATCCCGTGCGGTACTGCAAGAAGCCTTTACGAGAAGTGACGTTGCCTTTGATGAAATTGTAACCTATGAAACAAGCACTAATAGTGGTAACAAATCTGTATTAAAGAAGTATTTAAATAAAAAATATCCAGATTTTATTACGTTTACAAGCCCGTCATCTGTGGAAGCGTTTATCGAGGTGGTTGACAAAGATAAACACTTACCACGTATACAAAAAACACCTTGTGTGTGCATCGGATCAACAACTGAAAGATGCGCCAGTAAATTTAAGTTTGCTCAAACATTGACACCCGAACAGTTTACAACCCGAGGAATGGTAGACAGAATTGTCCGTTACATAAAAGAGAGAGGATAGATAGCAATGACTCGTAATTTAGACTTTAAACGTCATCGTCGACTGCGGACTTCATCCACTATGCGGTCAATCGTTCGAGAGAATCATCTACGAAAAGAGGATTTAATATACCCTTTCTTTGTCATTGAGGGGGAAGGTGTTCGTAACGAAGTATCTTCTATGCCCGGTGTTTTTCAACTTTCACTGGACAACATTGTTGACGAAATGAAGGAAGTCTATAACTTAGGAATCCCTTCTGTTATAGTATTTGGTGTACCAAACGATAAAGATGAGGTGGGTACTGGGGCATATGTTAATGATGGCATTGTGCAACAGGCGATCCGTCTTATTAAGAAAGAAGTACCGGGATTACTCGTTATAGCTGATACATGCCTATGTGAATTTACATCACATGGTCACTGTGGTGTCATTCATGATGGTGATGTTGACAATGATGAATCACTTGAATTATTGGCTAAAACAGCTGTATCACAAGTGGAAGCAGGTGCTGACATTATTGCACCATCTAATATGATGGATGGTTTTGTCATCGCAATTCGAACTGCTTTAGATGAAGCTGGCTTTACGTCGATACCTATTATGTCGTATGCAGTTAAGTATTCTTCAGCATTTTATGGTCCATTTCGAGAAGCAGCTGACAGTACACCACAATTCGGTGATCGGAAATCCTATCAAATGGATCCTGCAAATCGTCTGGAAGCAATCCGTGAGGCAGAATCAGATATAGAAGAGGGTGCAGACTTTCTTATTGTAAAACCAGCATTGTCTTACCTGGACATCGTTCGAGATATCAAGGATAGCTTTAATGCTCCAGTCGTTGCTTACAATGTAAGTGGTGAGTATGCGATGGTAAAAGCAGCGGCAATGAATGGATGGATTGATGAAAAATTGTTAGTTATGGAAAAGCTTACATCAATGAAACGTGCAGGAGCAGATTTAATCATAACGTATTTTGCAAAAGATGTTGCTAGATGGTTAAGTGAATAATTAGTTTCAAATTATATTAACGAGGTGAATACGCATGAAACAATTTGACAAATCAAGTGATGCCTATAAAGAGGCAGTAGATTTAATGCCAGGTGGTGTTAATTCACCAGTTCGTGCTTTCAAGTCTGTTGGAATGTCACCTATTTTTATGGAATCAGGTAAAGGTTCCAAAATTAATGATATAGATGGTAATGAATATATTGACTACGTATTGAGCTGGGGACCTTTAATTCACGGTCATGCAGATGATCGTGTTATTGAAAAACTTAAGGAAACAGCAGAAAAAGGTACGAGCTTTGGTGCACCAACATTAATTGAGAATAAACTAGCCCAGCTTGTCATTGATCGTGTGCCATCGATCGAAATGGTACGTATGGTTAACTCCGGTACGGAAGCAACCATGAGTGCGTTGCGTGTTGCTAGAGGATATACAGGTCGTGACAAAATTTTAAAATTTGAAGGAAACTATCATGGACACGGAGATTCATTGTTAATCAAGGCAGGCTCAGGGGTGGCAACGTTAGGTTTACCGGATAGTCCAGGAGTACCTGCATCGATTGCTGAAAATACCATTACAGTCCCATACAATGACATAGAAAGTCTGCGTCTTGCATTTGCTAACTTTGGTAGTGAAATTGCAGCTGTTATTGTTGAACCTGTGTCTGGGAATATGGGAGTTGTTCCTCCGAAAAATGACTTTTTACAAGAACTGCGTACGATCACAAATGATCATGGAACCGTCCTTATTTTTGATGAAGTAATGACAGGCTTTCGTGTTGATTATGACTGTGCACAAGGCTTTTTTGGTGTTACGCCTGATTTAACATGTTTAGGTAAGGTAATAGGTGGTGGACTTCCTGTAGGTGCTTATGGTGGAAAACGTGAAATCATGGAGAAAGTGGCTCCTGCTGGCCCGATCTATCAAGCTGGAACATTGTCTGGTAACCCACTTGCGATGGTCGCTGGGTATGAAACATTGAAAGCATTAACAAGAGAATCCTATACAGAATTGAATGAAAAAGTTGATGCGTTAGTAGAAGGATTCAAACAAGCTGCTATTGATTATGATATTCCGTTGTATATAAACCGTGCTGGTTCAATGGTGGGTGTATTTTTCACCAATGAACCTGTAGATAATTTCGAATGTGCAAAACAATCAAATCTGGATTATTTCGCACAGTATTACCGGGCCATGATTGAGGAGGGTGTCTTTCTTCCACCATCCCAATTTGAAGGACTATTCCTTTCAACAGCCCATACAGATGAAGATATAGAAAATACAATTAAGGCAATAAGAAATGCGTTTTCTGCGATAAATAAATAGAAATACCAAACATGCTATCGATACAATCGGTAGCATGTTTTTCTTATACCGACGTTTCCTTAAAACTTTTATACTTTCCTTACGTGTAAAAAATCATATAATCTCTATTTGTTTCATATAGTGATATAAAACATATGATTATTTTTAAGTGTTAGGAAGGAGGAAGTAATTTGTCACAAGAAAATGCGGTGTTTAGTTTTGAGTTGAATGAATCCTTATATTTTGAACGAGGACAGGGGGTTGCAGAAATTCTTGGTATATCCCTTGAACCCGAAATATCCATTCAACCATTTAATGATTATATTTCCATTAGGGGTGTTATTGAATTAAATGGGGAATATCAGAGAGTAGGTGAAGGTGAAGCAAGAGAAGACAATTTCTATGACTTGGATGATTATTCTACTCGACGTTATGTAGAACAGGTAGTTGAAGCTGAGCGCGGAGAAGCATCTTTTTCTCATCGTTTTCCTGTAGAGATTTCAGTTCCTACTTACCGTGTAAATGATATGAATGATGTTACAGTATCTATTGATTTCTTTGATTATGAAATACCTGATCAAAATCAGCTTAGATTGACATCGATAATTGCTATAAATGGTATAAATGATATAGTCGAATCAACGGAGGAAGTGCAAGTTGAAGATAGGGTGGAGGAGGAAGTTCTTCCTTCAGAAGAGATTGTCTCTCCAGAGGAAGTTATTTCTTCAGAAAAAGAAGATACGTTTCGTTTTGATATAAAGCAGCAGGTTGAAGAAGGTAACGAAGAAAAAGTGGAACCGCAGCCGCAGCAAACATACACTCGTGAACCGTATTTGGCAGCAGATGATTTTGATGATGAAGAATTGGTCGAGGATGAGTCGGATCGATCCCCTACTCCATCTGTTAAATCATCCGAAGATACTGAAGAAGAACAAACTAGTGGGGAGAAGATAGACTATCTATCAAATATGTTTAGACAAGACGAGGAAAATTACTCGAAAATGAAATTATGTATTGTTCAGGATAATGATACGATTGACACAATTGCACAAAGGTATAAAATCAATCCACTTAACATTTACAAACAAAATAATTTAGAAGATGAAACCATAAGTGAAGGACAGTTACTCTATATTCCCATAAATCAAAGCAAGTAAGTAAAGCAAGTTAGTCAAACAATAATCACCTATCCCCTTGTTTTTGTGGCAAGGGGACTGAGTGGTTTCGAATGTGGGGAGTTCTATGGATAATGATAAGCATATAAATACATATGGAGAACAGTTGACATTACCTGATATATTTCAAAAAGTCGGGTATGTTCATAACAGTACATTACAAACTATTTCAATTGATAAAGAAAAAGTACAAAAAGACTTTAAGCAATATCATGAAAAATGTATCCAATTACGTGAGCGTTTTGATCAATACATCGATGAATTTGAACAAAAAAGGTATATGTCACCTGTTGAACTATTGGTGTGTACCCAATATCGTAATATTGATTATCTATATAATGAGCTGGTAAACCGTATTGAACAATTTAATGATGAACTTTCACAAATTAACGAGTGGAAGTACTCTCGGTGTTATGGATATAAAAATATGAAACATTTGTTAGTGAAAAGACATTTATATCAAAACAGTCATGAACAATTTTTTCATGGTAATGCTGTAATGGATGTGATGTCAATGATTAAATGCCAAGCAACTTATTTTGAATGGGAGGATACAAGACTAACAGAGTATTTCTCTCTCTATTTGAAAGCGAATCAGTTAGAGCAAATTGAAATGTATTTGCTTGGATTATATTTGTTAGACCCTACCGACTATTTTCAAGCGGTAGAGGATTATGCAACTAAAACTACTAAAAAATCTATGATAGAACACGTGATCTTAATTAAGCAAACGCACCGCTTTCTACTTCAAATGTTGAGTTGGTCCAGAAAAAATCTAATTATAGAAAAAGATGATACGGATTAAATCCATTCTAGGTAAAAAGCAATAAAAATACCGATTATTATACCTAACAGGAACACATCAAATGTCGTTGGAAAAAACAATGTCCGCATGAGTTGAAAGATGAGAATTGGCAACGTGACTTTTTCCATAACAAAAATACAGTGTCTTGCCCAAGGTGGAATCTTGTACCGATAATATCGTGCCATATTTATCACGCCCTTCATATATAGAGGATGTTCAAGAAGTCACCAAATGATAAACGGTGAACTAATACGGCGACTTTTTGAACACGCACATATATAATTATTTTTATTATAATATGTTTAAGGATAGTGTTTTTGTGCAAGATATGTTAATAATACTTGATTTTATAGGAATAAATAGGTAATATAGATAAACAAACATTATATAAAAATGCTATGAATGGGAAGAGTACAGGATAATACCTTAAGAGAGGGAAACAGAAGCTGAGAATTTCCTAGGTCTATTAACTTGGAATGTCGCCCATGATGCTACTTCTTTGAAAACAGTAGAAGAAGTCGGATGAAATTCGTTAAAAGTGATGAGTGTGCAGGCTTTTTTATGCTTGCAAACAAAGGTGGTACCACGGAAGCAATCTTTTCGTCCTTTATAGGATGAGGGGATTTTTTTATTGCAAAAAATCAGTTCAAGGGAGGAACTAAGCATGTCAGAAAAACCAAAAAGTACGCTGCCTTCTAAATATGATCCGCAGTCCGTTGAGAAGAACCGTTATCAATTTTGGCTTGATGGGAAATATTTTGAAGCGACTGGTGATACAAAAAAGGAGCCTTTTACAATTGTAATACCTCCTCCAAATGTAACAGGAAAGTTACACTTGGGTCATGCATGGGATACCGCCATGCAAGATACCATATCCAGAATGAAACGCATGCAAGGATACGATGTGCTATGGTTACCAGGAATGGACCATGCAGGAATTGCAACCCAAGCTAAAGTGGAGGCAAAACTGAAAGAACAAGGCCAATCTCGTTATGATTTAGGGAGAGAAAAATTTCTTGATAAGGTATGGGAATGGAAAGAAGAGTATGCAAGCCATATTCGGAAACAATGGGAAAAATTGGGGCTAGGACTTGATTATTCCCGTGAGCGTTTTACCATGGATGATGGATTATCAGAAGCTGTACGTGAAGTTTTTGTTACACTATATAACAAAGGTTTAATTTATCGTGGAGAATATATTATTAATTGGGATCCAAAGACTAAAACGGCACTTTCAGATATAGAAGTTATTCACAAGGAAATTCAAGGTCACTTTTATCACCTGAGATATCCAATTAAAGATAGTGATGAGTCTATTGAAATAGCTACAACGCGTCCTGAAACAATGCTTGGTGACACTGCGGTAGCAGTACACCCAAAAGATGATCGTTACAAACATTTAATAGGTAAAAAAGTTATCTTACCTATCGTTGGGAGAGAATTAGAAATTATTTCCGATGATTATGTTGACATGGAATTTGGTTCAGGGGCAGTTAAAATCACACCTGCACATGATCCAAACGATTTTGAAATTGGAAATCGCCACAAGCTCGAACGCGTTCTAGTTATGAATGAAGACGGTACGATGAACGAGACTGCAGGTAAATACAAAGGACTGGATCGTTTTGAATGCCGCAAACAAATCGTTAATGATTTAAAAGAACTTGGTGTGCTTTTCAAGATAGAAGATCATACCCATACAGTTGGTCATTCTGAACGTAGTAACGCTGTTGTTGAACCATATTTATCTACACAATGGTTTGTTAACATGCAACCACTCGCAGACGCGTCTGTAGAAATGCAAAAAAAAGATGAAAAAGTTAATTTCGTGCCTGATCGATTTGAAAATACCTATCTACATTGGATGGATAATATTCGAGATTGGTGTATTTCAAGGCAGCTCTGGTGGGGACATCGAATCCCTGCATGGTACCATAAAGATACAAATGAAGTTTACGTTGGAAAAGAAGCACCAGCTGATATAGAAAACTGGGAACAGGATAATGATGTATTAGATACATGGTTTTCATCCGCATTATGGCCTTTTTCTACAATGGGATGGCCTGATGAAGATGCTGAGGATTTTAAACGTCATTTTCCTAACGATGTGCTTGTTACAGGATATGACATTATCTTCTTCTGGGTAGCTCGAATGATCTTTCAATCACTTGAATTTACTGAAGAACGTCCATTTAAGGATGTGGTGATGCATGGGTTAATTCGCGATGCGGAAGGTAGGAAAATGAGTAAGTCACTTGGTAATGGTGTTGATCCAATGGACGTAATCGACAAATATGGAGCAGATTCACTGCGCTACTTTTTATTGACAGGTTCATCACCTGGACAGGACCTCCGCTTTTATTGGGAAAAGGTTGAGTCTACCTGGAACTTCGCCAACAAAATATGGAATGCATCTCGTTTTTGTTTGATGAACATGGAGAATTTTTCTTATGAAGACATTGATTTATCAGGTGAAAAATCTATTGCAGACAAGTGGATTTTGACGCGATTAAATGAAACCATTGAACAGGTTTCAAAAAACACAGCAAAATATGAGTTTGGTGAAGCAGGTCGTCATTTATATAATTTCATTTGGGATGACTTTTGTGATTGGTATATCGAAATGGCTAAACTTCCATTGTACAGTGAGGACGCGCTCAGGAAAAAAACAACGCAATCTGTACTCGCTTATGTATTAGATAATACAATGCGTATGTTACACCCATTCATGCCATTTATTACAGAAGAAATTTGGCAAGAGTTACCACACTATGGTGAATCCATTACTGTTGCTAAGTGGCCTGAAGTTCGGAAGGATTTGCATGATGAACAAGCGATGAAAGAAATGGAACGACTTGTTTCTATCATAAAATCAGTACGCAACATACGTGCTGAAGTAAATACACCAATGTCTAAACAAGTAAAGCTCCTTGTTCAGGCTGAAGATGCAACAACAGTTACGGAATTAGAATTCAATCGAACCTATATTGAACGCTTTTGTAATACGAGTGATTTAGAAATTGCATCGGTTGTTGATGTTCCAGAAAAAGTCATGTCAGCAGTTGTAACTGGCATAGAATTATTTTTGCCACTTGAAGGTCTGATTGATATCGAAAAAGAACGTACGAGATTAGAAAGTGAATTAGAAAAATGGAATAAGGAAGTCGAAAGGGTACAGAAGAAGTTAGCAAATGAGGGGTTTGTTAAGAAAGCTCCAGAGGCAGTTGTAGCAGAAGAGAAGAAAAAAGAACAGGACTATCTAGAAAAACATGCCAAAGTAAAAGCTCGCTTAATGGAGTTAAATAATTAATAAAAACGGAATTTCATTTTAATGATGAAATTCCGTTTTTTTCTTAGGCTCTTTACGTAAGTTTTGTTCCTATTTAATCCTTGCGAAAAATTGTTTCATAACATACCGCTTCAGAAATATACGATGCTTTCCGTGGGCTGCTGAGCCTCCTCGCTCATCCGAAAAGCGGAGGCGCCGCAGCTAGACATAGCTGAAGATCCCGCAGGACAAGGAAAGTGTCCTTGAAGAGGAATCACACGCAGAAAAAGTGTTTTTCTTTTTCAATGAAGCGGTTTTTGTTTCCGAGGAAGTTGAAGCGTTGCCGCACTATCGTAGTTTATTGATTTTGTCGCAAAACAACAATCTTTTAGAAAACAGCCTTATTTTCTTACGATAACTGTGATCTAATGTAAGCACTATATTTTTGCAAAAGGTTAATATCACTTACGGCGCTAAGCGTCCTTGAGCCAACTACATCTTCTATTTCGTTAAATAGTAACTTTTGGTCCTTACCAAATAAAAAGTCGATACCAACCATATCAAATTGGAAGTGTTGAACGATAGTTTGTACTAATCTAATTTCCTCATTATCTAAAGGATATGCAGTAGCTGAACCACCAAGTTTGAAATTTGCTCGAAAATCCTTTGAGTTTTCGCGTAAAACAGCCCCTACAATTTCATTTCCTACCACAAAAACGCGTAGATCTTTTCCATACTTAACGTTACAGGTTTGCATGATGCTAGTCCGAGAAGATAGGATTGACATGGAATCTTGCCAATCCTTCTCATTTTCTATAAGAAAAACTTGTTTTCCACCCCGACCGCTGGAATCTTTTACAACAAAAGGATATTCTAGTGTTTGTGAGTTAGGTAATTGGTATGGGTTGATGAAAATAGTATCTACCATTGGTATACCTAGGTCATGTATATAATGATGAGTCAACTCTTTGTTATTACAGATTTGAGAGATAGATGATGAATTAAACACACGAATTCCCATACCCTCGAGATGTAAACTTAGGAAAGTATCAACCGTTCTTATTACAGCAAAATCTGGTGGAGTAATTGGCTTGTTATTGGATAAGATAATGCGCTGATCATTGATAATACCGATTGTAAGGTTTTCCCTAATAGCTAGCGTGAGATCTAGACCTTGTAATTTAGCTTCTTCTAAAAACCAGATTATATAAGAGGAATTGTCCTCGGCATCCAGTTGGTTATAGATTAACCAGCCTTGATTCTTCATTGGAGTCATCCTTTTTGCATACCAATTATATAGTCAATGATATAATCAGCAACATTTATATTTGTACAATCGTACATATTTCGTATATGTGCATTGGAATTTATCTCACATATAATTGGATTGCCATCTGTTCCAAATAGCAAATCTATTCCAGCAAAGTCAGCACCAATTGCTTTCGTCGCTGCAACAGCAATAGAGATTTCCTTGTCTGCAGGCTCGTAGGCCTTCATAGTTCCACCAGCTGTCACATTTGCCCGAAAGTCATCTGAAGACGTCCGTACCATGGCAGCAACTACCTTATCTCCCACAACATGTAAGCGCATATCTCTACCATAGCTTGAAACAATAAATTCCTGGAAAATAAAAGATTTCCCTTGTAGTGATTTTGCTTTCTCTTTCAGTTCCATTTCCGTACGGACTAAATATACTTGTTCACCAAATGAACCAAATGCTTCCTTCAGTATCATAGGTAAGCCCAAGGTGTGAATGGCATGTTGGCAAACAGCATCATCTCCATCAATATCATTTGTAAAAACCTTTGGAGCAATTATCGTTTTTGGTATTGGCAGATTCTGTGCTGATAAAGCTTGATACGTTAATATTTTATCATCGCTAATGCGGATAGCATCGGCACTATTATAAACTCGAATACCCATCTGTTCTAATTGGTTTGCTAAGTAAATATCTTTGTCGGTGAAAATAACAAAGTCTGGTAATTGGTGACTTTTTTCATAAAGTAGTGTTGGCTTTTGATTAGCTAAATAAGCTAAAAGTTCGTTGTTTTTCCATATTGTGGTAATAATTTCTTTTCGTTTTGCTGCTCCTTGCAACCACTCGGCAAAATCGAGGAATTTGCTACCACGTAAGTAACCATTATAGATAATCCAACCATTCATTTTCAAAATACTAATCCCCTTCAATATCAATTGATTCAATGCTATACTAATTTAATGAAAATAATTCGAAAGTCAGTGGTGAAGATATGTTTAACAATTTTTTGGAGGTTGAAACGTACTTTAATAATCGAAAATCATTTGGTATTAAACCTGGGTTAGATCGAATTAATACCCTGCTCCAATTGCTTGATCATCCCGAGAAAAAAACCCAGAGCATTCATGTTGCCGGTACAAATGGAAAGGGTTCCACTATACACTACATAAAAAATGCTCTTATTCAAAATAATTATAAGGTAGGTGTATTTGTTTCTCCGAGTTCAAACGGCTTAACGAATCATATGTTTATCGATGACAACCCAATTGATGAACAAACGTTTATAGAACTGCTCAATGTTATGTATCCAGTAATAGCCATATTAGATGAGAAGAATAATCATCCTACAGAATTTGAAATAATAACTGTGCTGGCATTTCTATACTTTGCAAAGTCTGTTGATCTTGCATTAATTGAAACTGGTATGGGCGGTAGAGAAGACACAACAAATTGTTTTCTACCATTGCTATCTATTATAACAAATGTTAGCCGTGATCATATGGTGTTTTTAGGAGATACCGTTCGGAAAATTGCTTTTCACAAGGCGGGTATAATAAAGTACAAGACACCTGCTATTATTGGACCAATGCCAAATGAAGCCATGGATGTGATTGAACGTGAGGCGCGTGCTGTCTACGCAAATTTATCACGATATGGACAAGAATTTCAAATTTCCGAGGCCTATTATACACATTTCAGCTGGAAAAACCGACTATATAATAAGCTGAATGTCAGTCTTCAAATGGCAGGAAGACATCAACAAATTAATGCAGCACTTGCTATTATGTCCATTGTTAAATTAATAGAAATGGGACATTTTATTGATCTTGATCTAGCTATAAGCGGTATTGAGAAAACACAAGTTCCTGGACGTTTTGAACTAATTCATCAGACACCTCAAATTATTGTTGACGGTGCCCATAATGAGGCTGGTATCGAAGCGTTTATTGATACTGTAAAAACAGTAAATCATGCCCATATCAAACATGTTATTTTTGCTGCATTTAAAGATAAGGATATACCTGAAATGGTAAAACTGCTTCAAGCACAATTTGAAACCATCACGTTAACAACCTTCGACCATCCAAGAGCAGCACCTATCTCAGAACTCTCTAGATACGTAAATAATAGAAATATTGTTGTAGTAGAAAGTTGGCAAGAGATTATTAAAACAACACTAAATTCTTCAAAGTCAGCTACAGGCTACTATGTTACGGGATCGTTAGACTTTATAGCGAAAGTTAGAAGTTTTATGGTGGAATAATAAAAATTATGGTAAGATTACATTATCAGAAAGTTTTTACAAAATAGGCAAAAAGTTGTAGTTGGTTGTTTTTAGGTAGGGGGGACTTACGACACATGGTATCAGAGAAAAGAATAAATAGTTTGTTGATAATTTGGGCAATCTTTTGGCCTCTTAGTTTGTTTGCTACTTTTAATTATAACTATCTAAATATTCAAGGTAATTTAATTGATATTGTATTATTTGGTATTTTCATGTGTGTAGTCGCCTCTCTTCCACTAATAATAAATAATGCGCCTATTTTCTTTGTCAACGGTATAAGTATAGCGGTATTCTTATCCTTTGGTCTCTTTGCTGAAATGATCTTAACGCAATTAGCAATATTTATAGTTTTAATTAGAGTTGGTGTTGGAAAAAAAGAATATTACCGATATCCTTTGAATCTGCTTATGTTTACGGTTGTTTCATTAGTCGGGGCACTTGTTTATTATATGCTAGGTGGAAATCATGAATCGATTGATTTCACTAATTTTCAAGACATTTTTGCGATTTTTGGATATGCCATTACTGTTTTTCTAGTGAATCAAATAACAATTTATATTAATCATCGAGTGTTTTATCAAAAAAAAATAAATTTTTTTAGTAAAAGTTTTTTTTGGGAGTTACAATCCACCTTAATTGTGCTGCCGGTTGGCTTTGTATTATTTGTTTTATACTATGAAATTGGAAGAATTGCTATATTTTATATGGGGATTCCTTTTGTAATGATATCGGTCATTCTAAGACTTTTATATTCCTATCAGGAGATCAACCGCTACTTGGAGGAAGCTGGTGAGATTGGTCACCAATTAACGAAACGAATGGAAGTAAAACAGGTTTATGACGTTTTCATAAATAAACTAGGGCACTTCATTCCAATGGATTGTGCATATATTTATATGGTTGTGGAGGACCACCTTGAACTAGTGAGATTTTATGACGGGAATAACAAAGTATTAGCAATGCATGAACAATTAACTAAAGATGAGGGATTTAGTGGCAAAGTATGGGCAAATAAAAAACCTATTATCTATAATAAGTCAAAGGAATGGATAAAGATTAAGGATACAAAGCTTCCCGCTAATACGGAAAGTGTTATTTCACTTCCGATAGAATATAACAGCGGAATTATTGGTGTCGTAACTATAATTACGAAAGAAAAGAAGGCATATGGAAAAGTTCATCAACGAATTCTAACTATTTTGACGAACTATTTTGGTGTTGCAATTGAAAATGCCGAAAATTATGAGATTACAAAAGCAAATAGTGAGAAAGATGGACTTACAAAGTTATATAATTATCGGTATTTCAACAATGCTGTAGAAGAGCACGGATCTACTATTATCGATAATAGTGTGTACTCATTAATTTTGTTAGATTTAGATCACTTTAAACTAGTAAATGATACGTATGGACATGAAGCAGGTAATGAAATCTTATGTCTGTTTGCGGATCGTTTGAAGGCATTTATTGGTGATAAAGGTTTGGTCGCAAGATATGGTGGGGAAGAATTTGTGGTTTCACTTCCGCATATTGGTTTAAAACATGCACGTCAAATGGCAGAGTCTATTCGAGTTATGATAGCAGACACCCCATTCCCTGTAGAGAAGCACATTTTATCCCATAAGAATATAGAGGATGTTTCTATCACCGCAAGTATTGGTGTTGCGGCATACCCTGAACATTGTGAATCACCAATTGAGCTAGTTCGACATGCTGACAGGGCAATGTATCTCGGTGCAAAGCAACGTGGAAGAAATAAAGTAGCGATTTATCAAGAATTACAATCAATCTAATTATTCTTACACAAGAGCGACCCATCTTGTGTATTTTTTACGCGCTTTTTGTTGAATAGTTTTTAATAGTTACTGACAAAACTCGTCTTACTTTTCAAGTCTCTTATGATAGAGTATAGAAAACTTGGGAAAGTGAGGGGAAAAAATGGATAAACGAAAAACTATTATTGTATGGATGGACGGTAAAAAAACAAAGGTCTCACAAAACAAAAATATTAACCAAAACTCTCAGCATGCGTATACAACAAATAAAGAACATGCAGCTTCCAATGAAGATAATAAAGAACTTGATCCAATCCCCACTTATATTAGACAAAATACGTTTGAAGAAGAAGTACCATTTGCAAAAGGAAAAAGTCCAAAAAACAAAACATATAAACACATATTTATTGCAGCCATCTCAGCTATTTTACTAGGTGTAGGATTAGGGGTTTTTATGTTAAATATGTTCACGAATATAGATACAAATACAGTAGGTGGAGAAGTAATTCCTCAAGCTGAAACATCAAATGATGGTACAAGTAATTCAAGTAATGGGGCTATTGCTTCTGATTTGTCAACATACACATTAAAAGGCATCCAAGCATTTGTACTTCAAGCCGGTTTATTTAACGATAAGTCAAATGTAACAGTAGTTCAGGAAAAGTTTAACAATGCTGGATTTCCGACAATGATCTGGAAAAGAGACAATAATTATTATCTTTTTGCTAATATAGCGGAAACAAAAGATCAAGCAGATAGCAAGAAAACGAAATATAAGGATTTAAATTTAGAAACGTACGCTAAAAAATGGACGACTAGTGAGGTAGAGATAGAGCTAACTGAAACTGAATATAAATGGCTTCAGGATTTTCACAACTTGTGGAATAATGCATTAAAAAGTGTTTCAAAGAATCAGTCAATCTCTTCTGCTGATTGGAAAGAATGGGTAGAATCCTATCCTGAAAACGTGAAAAATACTGATAAATTCTTTGAAGAAGTAAAAAGCCTTCAAACCAATATTGACGAAGCCAGTGAAGTTTCGTCACCAATATTATTATTAAAGCTATGGAATCACTATGAAAATCTTGTATTGAAATAAAGATAATAGATTTCATTTTCACCGTCAATCATGCACTTTTTTATTTTCGCTTCTAAACTACCATGTAAATTTTCTTTTTTGCCAGGGTGAAAAGTGGATTATTGTGTTCAACTAGAACCAGAAAATAAAAATTTATCTATTTGTTGAAACATACTTTCCTCGTTATGATATTTTCAACCATCAAAGGAGGAAGAACGATGACAATTCCATCTGTAATGATTAAAGATGTACCAAAAGAGGATCGACCAAGGGAACGATTGTTAAAGCTTGGTTCCGGATACTTATCTAACCAAGAGCTGTTAGCTATTCTATTAGGAACCGGAACAAAAGAAGAATCTGTTATGACACTGTCCCAAAGAATTCTAATGCATTTCGAAGGGTTGAAACTGTTAAAGGATGCAACAATTGAAGAACTTATGGCAATAAAAGGAATTGGTGAAGCAAAAGGGGTATTAATACTTTCAGCAATCGAAATAGGGAAAAGGATGAATCAATATAAGCCTAATGAAAGGTACGTTATTCGATCTCCAGAAGATGGGGCTGATTATGTCATGGAGGAAATGCGGAATTTAAATCAGGAACATTTTGTCGTATTATTCCTAAATACCAAGAATCAAATTATTCATAATCAAACTATTTTTATTGGAAGCTTAAATGCATCCATTGTGCACCCGAGAGAAGTTTATCGAGAAGCGGTTAAACGATCAGCTGCTTCTATTATTTGCGCACATAACCATCCATCTGGAGACCCTACTCCCTCCCAAGAAGATATCCATGTAACTAGACGGCTAGTTGAATCAGGAAAAATGATAGGGATTGAACTTCTTGATCATTTAATTATTGGTGATAGGAAATTTGTGTCCCTTAAAGAAAAAGGGTACTTATAAAACACTATCTATTTTTATGTTTTTTTCGTATAATTATAGTAAGAAATAAAACAGCGCCATTTTTCAATTGCTATTGAAAGTGGCGCTTATTATGATTATGAATCAACATGTGTAAATTTACTTTTATCACAGTTTGACGGGAAGTAAAACCTCACACTGAATGAAGTTTTACTTTATGGAAAGAGATACATAGTTTTATATGGGTTTCACGTTGCATAAACTACTTTAAATCGATATAGTAAACCTACATATGACAAACGATAAGTGAGTTGGAAAGGAAGATCTTTTTTGGGATTATTTAATTTTTCACAAGACTTAGGAATAGATTTAGGAACTGCTAATAGTCTTGTTTTTGTAAAAGGTAAAGGTGTCGTAGTACGTGAACCATCGGTAGTTTCTAAGGATATTGAAACAGGTCAGATAGAAGCTGTTGGGAGTTCTGCCCGAAATATGATTGGGAGGACACCTGGTAATATATCCGTTATTCGTCCAATGAAAGACGGCGTAATTGCAGATTATGAGACAACGGCTATAATGATGAAATACTATATTAAGAAAGCTATGAGAAATCGATCTTTCTTTGCTAGAAAACCTAATGTTATGATATGTGTGCCATCTGGTATAACAATGGTAGAAGAGCGAGCAGTAATTGATGCAACTAAACAGGCGGGAGCGAAGGACGCCTTTCCGATTGCAGAACCGTTCGCAGCAGCAATTGGCGCAGGCCTTCCAGTGTGGGAACCAACAGGTAGTATGATTGTTGACATTGGTGGCGGAACAACCGAGGTTGCAGTTATATCACTTGGTGGGATTGTTACTAGCCAATCCATTCGTATAGCAGGTGACAAGATGGACGAAGCAATTATATCATTTGTAAAAAAGAATTATAATTTAATGATTGGTGAAAGGTCTGCTGAGTCTATAAAAATGGATCTGGGTACTGCTGGTGAAGTTGTCGAAAATGTGGAAATGGATATCCGTGGTCGTGATTTATTAACAGGATTACCAAAAACAATTACAATTACAACTAAGGAAATTGCCAGTTCCTTAAAAGATATAGTGGATGCTATCGTTGAGTCTGTAAAGGTTACGCTAGAAAAAACACCACCGGAGCTAGCTGCTGACATTATGGATCGTGGTATTGTACTGTCTGGTGGTGGTTCTCTCTTGAAAAATTTAGATAAAGTTATAAGTGATGAGACAAAAATGCCTGTTTTTGTAACAGATGATCCATTAGATAGCGTTGCAATTGGTACAGGTAAATCTTTAGAATACATTCAACACTTTCGTTCCCATCCGAATGTATCTTCTCGTCCAACTGTTAATTAAAAAGTAGGTGTAATAAATGCCGTTTTTCCGTAAAAAACGTTTGTTTATAATTTTAATTGGAATCATAATTTTGGTAGTTTTGATTGGATTCTCTTTAAAAGGTAGAGATCAATTATCCACTCCCGAACAGTTTATCAAAGACACAGTTGGATGGGCACAAAGTGTTGTACACACACCAGTTAAATTTATAGCAAATATAATTACTAATATAGATGATTTAAAGGATACTTATAAGGAAAATCAAATACTTAAAGAAAAACTTTCACAATATAAAAGTTTGATTTATGAGGTACAGGAAATAAAAAAAGCGAATGAAGAATTAAGAAAGACCCTTGATAAAACAGAGTCCATTCGTGATTTTAATCCGATACAAGCCACAGTTATGTCACGAACACCTGAACGTTGGGTAGAACAGGTGACAATTAATCAAGGAGAACAAGATGGTGTACGCCCCAATATGGCTGTAATTACAGCTGACGGTATGGTTGGTAAAATACAATCAGTTTCACAATTTTCTTCAACTGTTCAATTATTAACTGGATTTGATCAATTTAATCGAATTTCAGCTACTATTACCCGTGAAGAAGGGAACGATATATTCGGCTTAATTGAAGAGTATGATGAAGAAACTGATTCCTTACATTTCAAAATTATAGAGGAGTCAGAGACGGATTTGGAAAAAGGTGAAAAAGTTTTCTCTTCTGGAATGGGAGGAGTATTCCCTGCAGGTTTGTTTATTGGAACTGTTAAAGAGGTAGTGCCGGACCAGTATGGACTTACGCGAACTGCTTTAGTGAAGCCGGCAGCAGATATGTTTGAAATAAATAATGTGATAGTAGTTGATCGGACACTAAAAGAAAATGATAAGGCAGAATCAGTTCAGGAGGATAAGGAATGAAACGTTTATACCTCCCACTCATTCTTTTTTTCTTTGTTATACTAGAGGGTGTCGCAATTGAATTGTTACCACCAAACTTTGTTATGAATGACTTATTAATCATTCCACATTGGGTATTTATTTTTCTATTATATATTGCAATATTCTATGATAATGATCGAACATACTTTTCCGTGCTATATGGTGCCATATTTGGTATGTTAATTGATATTGTGTATACGGGCGTTTTAGGTGTTTATATGTTTGCTTATGCATTTACTATTTATGTTATGCATGGTATCAGGAAACTATTACATGGAAATATATATGTGACAGTTATACTTGGAATCATTGGGATTCTGTTTGCTGATTTTACAATTTATCTTGTCTATTCAGTAGTGGGGCTTACGGATATGATACTTTCAGACTATCTGCTTTTTCGGCTTTTACCAACTATTATAGCCAATTTATTATTTTTGTTAGTCTTATATCCTGTTACTAAAAACCGTTTGTCGAAATGGAAAGATAACCAAATTTCCAAAAACAGTTAACTATATCAAGCTTTATCAAAAATGGAAAGAGAATAGATTGAGGTGAACTTACCATGCTCGAAAAGAAACAGTTAATTACAATAAAGGGTACTAGAGATGGGCTCACTCTGTTTATAGATGACTCTTGCTCATATGATGAAGCATACAAAGACTTGAGTGAAAAGTTATCGAATAATAGACCTAAAAAGGATGAACCTGTAGTTTCCGTTAGTGTTAAACTAGGGAATCGCTACTTAAATCAAACTCAAAAAGAAGAACTTAAGGCATTAATTGGCCTTGGAAACCATTTCACAGTTGTATCCATTCACTCTGAAGTTGTTGCGCGTCATGATGCACTTCAGTGGATGGAAGAAAGTGAAGTGAAAACGATAAATCGAATTGTAAGGTCTGGACAAGTCATCGAGGTGAAAGGTGATTTGTTGTTAATAGGTGATGTAAATCCTGGGGGCACAGTTGAATCAACCGGAAATATTTATGTCATGGGTAGCTTACATGGAATTGCTCATGCAGGAATAAATGGTAATCGTGATGCAATAATTGTAGCTTCCTTTATGAAACCTAATCAGCTTCGAATTGCAGATTATATTAGTCGTGCACCAGATTATGAATCTGACGGTGTATATATGGAGTGCGGACGAGTCGATGAAAAGCAAGATAAAATTGTTATTGACAGACTACAAGTTCTTTCACATAAACAGATTGATTTGAGCGGGTTCGAGAGGAGAATGAATAATGGGTGAAGCAATCGTAATCACATCTGGTAAGGGTGGAGTTGGTAAGACAACTACAACTGCGAATGTAGGTACTGCGTTAGCATTAATGGGGAAGAAGGTTTGTTTAATTGATACTGACATAGGTTTAAGAAACCTTGATGTGATAATGGGCTTAGAAAATCGAATAATCTATGATATTGTTGATGTCATAGAAGAAAGGTGTAAATTAAAGCAGGCCCTAATCAAGGATAAACGATTTGATGATTTAGCGTTATTACCAGCAGCGCAAACTAGTGATAAATCCGCTGTAACAACTGATGGCATGAAAAAGATTGTTGCTGAGCTTAAACAAGACTATGATTATATCATTATAGATTGCCCAGCTGGAATAGAGCAAGGTTTTCAAAATGCGGTAGCTGGTGCTGACAGAGCGATTGTTGTGACTACTCCAGAGAAAGCTAGTGTACGGGATGCTGATCGAATTATTGGTTTACTAGAAAAAGAGGAAATGGAGCCACCTAGTCTTGTGATTAATCGTATTCGCAGTCATATGATGAAAAATGGAGATATGCTTGACGTCGATGATGTTATTCAAATCCTTTCTGTTGACCTGATTGGTATTGTCATTGATGATGATGAGGTTATTAAAGCTTCAAATCTAGGAGAGCCAATAGCACTTCATCCAAACACTAGTGCTTCCATTTCATATCGTAATATAGCTAGAAGAATTCTTGGTGAAACAATACCATTACAATCACTTGAAGAAGATAAAGGTATGCTTAAAAAAATCAAACATTTTTTTGGAATGAATTCCTAAATACTAAAAGGTGCAAGAAACAATTTGTTTCTTGCACCTTTTTAATTTCTGATGTAAAGGTTTCTGAAAAACAAGGAGTTCTCCATAATACGTGTCATTTTCAGTTTTTCTGTTGTTTGCTAGGATTAACATATCTTGTCCATTTGTTTCATACAAATTAAAAGAAGTATGACATGACAAAGGACGGTGAATAAAATGAATCCAAGAGTAAATAAAATTCGTAAGTCAATATCCGATCGCAAAAAGTCTCGTGGTGTAGCAGGAACTGATTCTAGTAACGACGCGAGTAAAAATCAATTTTCCCATCTTCAAGTACAGGACGAAGAAAAGCATGGTTATCTTCCAATTTTTTCGGACACGGCATTATCAAAGAAGAGGAAGAGTAAAATGGTCTCTGGCTTTATTTTGAAAGGTATATTATCAAGCATCTTATTTCTTGGAACTGCACTATTATTACAAACGAATAATGATATGTTAGACGATCCTAAAGTAGTGGCAAGTAGTCTATTAACAAATGAGTTTCCATTCGCAAAGGTAAATCAGTGGTACCAGCAAACGTTTGGTACACCTTTAGCGTTGACACCTGAGGAGAATGTTGAGACACCGGGTAATTCCACATTAGCTCTTCCTGTTTCAGGAAATATTTCTGAGTCATTTCAAGCAAATGGGGAGGGAGTAATGATTTCACCTGACGAAGCATCAACCGTTTCTGTTTTACAGGACGGAGTAATAATTTTTGCTGGAAATGATCCAGAAACAAATAAAACAGTTGTTGTGCAGCACGCAGATGGTAGTAAATCCACGTATGGTTTCCTAAGCTCAACGAATGTTCATTTGTATCAATTTGTTGATAATAACCAAGTAATCGGTAAGTTTGTGCCTTCAGAGAATAGTAAAAACGTTTACTTCTCTATAGAAAAAAACGAAGCATTCATGGATCCTGTACAAGTGATTGAAGTCGATGACCGT
Source organism: Virgibacillus carmonensis (assembly GCF_057836705.1). Taxonomy (NCBI): domain Bacteria; kingdom Bacillati; phylum Bacillota; class Bacilli; order Caryophanales; family Bacillaceae; genus Virgibacillus; species Virgibacillus carmonensis. The sequence continues at coordinate 223,576 of NZ_JBYQFJ010000004.1, forward strand.
TCTTAAACTATTACCAACAATTCACATTCATCCTATATTAATTATCTTTTTATTTATTGGAGTCATTACAGGTACATTCATGGAAATTGTTATTCTGCTGGCTATTGTTTTGTTTCATGAAATGGGACACTATATAATGGCAATTTCTTTCAAATGGAGAATAAAGAGTATCACCTTATGGGTCTTTGGTGGCGTGATGGACACTGATGAACATGGTAATAGACCTACATATGAGGAAGCATTAGTAAGTATTGCTGGTCCATTTCAACATGTTTTTATTTATCTATTTATTATGATACTTGCTCCAATGGATGTGATTCCGATTTCAATTATGGAACTTATTGTGTATTACAATAATGTTATCTTGTTGTTTAACTTGTTACCGGTATGGCCGTTAGATGGCGGGAAATGTTTATTCACTTTATTATCGACATGTGTTCCATATAAAAAAGCTCACACAATCATGATTTTAACATCAGTTTTGGTCAGTGTTTGTATTTTGTTTGCACAATTGTTCATTTTACCATTTACATTAAGCTCTGTCTTTATTCTTTTATTTATACTTTTAGAAAATAGAACGGAATGGAAACAACGATATTATGTTTTTCTTCGATTTTTATCCAAGCGTTTTTATGGTGCGAATCATGCAAAAAAGACTTCTTTAATAAAAGTATCTAATAGCAATACTTTATTTGATGTGTTTTCGTTGTTCATTCGTGAAAGAAAACATATCATTTATATTTCCTATAAAGATGGTCGAGAAACAAGCATTGATGAACAGGATTGCCTCAGAAGTTACTTCCAAGATAAACACTATAATATAACGATTGATGAGGTAAAACGAATGGGATAAATTGTAGACGTGTACTTGACATAATCTACGAAAACATGATAATATCAATACGTTATTCAATGTAGCACCAAATGCTACAACCGCACAGAACAGGTTTTAAACTTTTTTTAAAAAGTACCTGTATGGCGAGTCTGAGTCAGTTAGGGAGGTGCAGTATATGTACGCAATTATCGAAACAGGTGGTAAACAAATCAAAGTAACAGAAGGCGAAGAAATTTATGTGGAAAAAGTTGTTGGAGAAACAAAGGATTCTATAACTTTCGAAAAAGTCCTTTTTGTTAGTGGAGATGAAGTTAAAGTTGGCGCTCCATATGTAAGTGGCGCAACTGTAACTGCTAAAGTTGAAAAGCATGGTCGTCAAAAGAAGATTACTGTTTTCAAATTTAAAGCAAAGAAAAATTATCATCGCACGCAAGGTCATCGTCAACCATATACAAAATTAGTTATTGATAAAATTAATTTATAAAGGTAAGTGTATATGATCCAAGTCACTGTTTATCGTAAGGCAAATCAAATTGATGCATTTAAAATTTCAGGGCATGCTGATAGCGGGCCATACGGCTACGATTTGGTATGTGCTGGTGTATCTGCTGTATCATTTGGGGCAATAAATGGCGTGATGAAGCTATGTGATACAGACTTGGAAATTGAACAAGCAGGTGAAGGTGGGTATCTTCATGTATCTCTCCCAAGTCATTTACATAAAAATGAAATGGAAAAGATGCAACTCTTGTTCGAAAGTATGATTATTTCATTAGAAACAATTCAGCTTGAATATAGTAAATTTATTAAGATACAAAGTAAATGAGGAGGTGCAGCAATATGTTACGTCTAGATTTACAATTTTTCTCACAGAAAAAAGGTGCAGGTAGCACAAAAAACGGTCGTGATTCCCAGTCTAAGCGTTTAGGTTCTAAACGTGCAGACGGCCAGTTTGTAACTGGAGGATGTATTTTATATCGCCAACGCGGAACTAAAATTTACCCTGGTGAAAACGTAGGTCGTGGTGGAGATGATACACTTTTTGCTAAGGCTGACGGTATCGTTAAATTCGAACGTTATGGTCGTGATCGTAAAAAGGTTAGTGTTTATCCAACTGTTAAAGAAGCGTAAATCACATGAAAAACTCCAATCATTCGTTGATTGGAGTTTTTATATTATCGATAATTAAATCAACCACGTTTTGCTCATACTGTTGCTTGAGGTCAGCCTTTCTATAACAGGCGCTTACGCTTTTGCTATTTATCTGCTATACTTTTCTTATTAATGGAGGGATATTAGTGGAGGAAAAAGAGGTTATGGATTTACTACGCTATTACCGACACGATATTATGAATGATTTACAAATTGTTCATGCTTATACAAGTATGGGTAAGCTGGAAAAGGTTGAAGAGAAGTTAGCCACATATATGGCACATTTTGATGAAGAACGAAAGCTCATGAATTTGAACGCGCCAAATTTAGCTCTATGGCTAATTCCATTTAATTCTATACATCCAAATTTCCGGTTTACATACGTTATACGTGATGAAAAAATTGATCTGTCTGATATAGATGAAAAACTAACAACAGATTGTCAATATTGCATAATGTGTTTACAGGAACAGACTAATGATAACGAACTTTATGAAGGGGAAGTAGTGCTTGAATATCTCTCGCAAACGAAACAAATTCAAGTAGAACTTACTTTAAATGGTGCCTTTTCAAATTTAGTAAGCAAGAAAGTGCCGTTAGAAAATAAACACATTAAACAGCAAAACAGTGAGTATCATATTACTTACACAATAACTATCCAATGGAATAGAAAAGGTGAAGAATAATGTTTGTAGATCAGGTTAGCGTTTTTGTGAAAGCTGGTGACGGCGGCAATGGTCTTGTTGCCTATCGCAGAGAAAAATACGTACCAAAAGGTGGCCCTGCTGGTGGTGATGGCGGTGATGGAGGCGATGTAATTTTTGAAGTTGATGAAGGCCTTAACACATTAATGGATTTTCGTTACAATCGCCATTTCAAAGCAAAACGTGGAGAAAATGGAATGAGTAAAAATCAGCATGGAAAAAATACGGCTCCACTTATTGTACCGGTACCTCCTGGTACAACTGTTATTGATGAAGAAACAAACGAAATTATTGCTGATTTAACACACCACGAACAGCAAGCAATCATTGCACAAGGTGGTAGGGGGGGACGAGGTAATTCTCGTTTTGCTACACCGCGTAATCCCGCGCCAGATATGGCCGAAAATGGCGAGCCAGGAAAAGAGCGGAATATCAAAGTTGAATTGAAGCTAATAGCTGACGTGGGATTAGTTGGATTTCCAAGTGTAGGTAAATCTACATTATTATCAGTTGTGAGTGCTGCAAAGCCGAAAATAGCTGATTATCATTTTACAACGCTTGCGCCAAACTTAGGAGTTGTTGAAACAATGGATCAACGTGGCTTTGTTATGGCAGATTTACCCGGATTGATTGAAGGAGCAAGTGAGGGTGTAGGGTTAGGTCATCAATTTTTAAGACATGTGGAGCGGACAAGGCTACTTGTACATGTAATCGATATGGCAGGTACAGAGGGACGAGATCCATATGATGATTTTGTAAAAATCAATCAAGAGTTAAAAGAATATGATGTTAAGCTTACAGATCGTCCACAAATCATAGCTGCTAATAAAATGGATATGCCGAATGCTGAAGAGAATTTGAGGATTTTTAGAGAAAAAATCAATAATACGTATCCCATTTATTCCATTTCGGCGATTACGAAAGCTGGTCTTAGAGATATTTTATTTGCTATTGCAGATAAATTAGACGAGATTCCAAAAATAAGTACAACAATTGAGGATAAAGAAGAAAAAGTGGTTTATCGATACCAAAAAGAGGAAGAGCCTTTTTCAATTTCACGCGACCCCGATGGTGCTTATGTATTAGAAGGAATGAAAATTGAAAAACTTTTCAAAATGACTGACTTTAACAAAGATGAAGCCATTCAACGTTTCGCGCGTCAAATGCGCGGTATGGGCGTAGACGAAGCATTACGTAAACGTGGAGCCAAAGACGGTGATACCATCCGATTAACAGATTATGAATTTGAGTTTATCGAGTAAATCAAGAAAAGCGCAAGCGCCTTGAAAGACACGAACTGCTTATGTCTCGAGTGTCTAGGCGCTGGAGCTAGACAAACTTTCGTTTATACTTTCGTTACTATCAAGAAAATAGTAAAAAAAGTGCTACCTTTTTTCATTGAATTAGGTAGTATTTTTTTATTCTAGTTCAACTTTTTCTAGGTTCCTGCATATGTTGTTAATGAATGGTTAGCCCAGTTTTAACAAGATAGGAAGGGAGATTGAATCAGTTTGAAAATACACATTGTAAAAAAAGGGGATACATTGTGGGAAATCGCCAAAAAATATGATGTCGATTTTGAGCAATTGAAAGAACTCAACTCACAATTATCAAGTCCTGATATGATTATGCCTGGTATGAAAATCAAAGTACCTAGTAATGCGAAGCCTGTTAAAAAAGAGAACATGAAGGTAAAAGAGAAGGAAATGGTAAAAACACCATACAAAGATATTTCACCGAAACCTTTACCAGTTATAAAGGAGGATGAAAAAGAAAAACCAAAGATGACGCAAAAACAACCGATGATGCAAAAGCCACCGATGTATCATATGCCAATCATGGACCAAGACATGCATCAATATACAACCATTAATTTCCCACAAATGCCAGCACCAAAAGAAGAAGTAAAACCAGTTAAACACCATGAGAATATGCATCCAATGCCACACCACATGCAAATGGTTCCGATGTGCTGTTATCCTATGCATCCTATGCATCAAGGAAATGTATCTCCAATGCATCAAGGAAATAATATATCTCCAATGCATCAAGGAAATAATAT
>NZ_JBYQFJ010000005.1:0-204668 GCF_057836705.1 Virgibacillus carmonensis
TCACCTACACGGTGATAGCCACGCTTTTTTATTTACTGGGTTTTGTCCCAGCCTCTTTTTTCTCCTTTTATCGCAATTTGACAGGCAGTAAAGCTCCCACTGAATGATGTTTCACTTTATGTTATACTAATAAATAAACAAACAAGAGTTCGTGAAAAGGGTGTTAATGATGTCACAGTGGTATCCGAAAAATGGGCGGGTTATTTTTCATATCGATATGAATTGCTTTTATGCCTCTGTTGAAATGGCATATGATCCAAAGCTTAAGGGAAGGCCATTAGCGATAGCAGGAAATCCTGAAGAACGTAGAGGTATTATTGTGACAAGTAGTTATGAGGCACGAGCTAAGGGTGTAAAAACAACCATGCCTTTATGGGAGGCACGAAAACTTTGTCCAAGCCTTATCGTGATGCGTCCTAATTTTGATCGGTACCGTATGGCTTCTAAAGAGATGTTTAAAATGCTTGCAGAAATTACTTTACATGTACAACCGGTATCTATTGATGAAGGCTACATGGATATTTCAGAATGTCAGGATCTAGGAAGTCCAATAAAAATTGCTGAGAATCTTCAGCAAAAGATTAAGACGGAATTGGATTTACCTTGTAGTATCGGCATTGCTCCGAATAAATTTTTAGCTAAAATGGCCTCGGATATGAAAAAACCAATGGGAATTACTGTCTTACGAAAACGAGACTTATCAGATAAGCTATGGCCACTTCCTGCAGGAGAAATGCATGGGATTGGCGAAAAAACAGCAACAAAGTTAAGTAGTGTTTCCATTAAAACAATTGGTGATTTAGCAAATTCAGATGTTCATCAATTAAAACGGGTGCTTGGAATAAATGGAGAGCGATTAAAGAATCGAGCAAATGGTGTGGATACAAGGCCGGTTGACCCAAACGCTGTGTATGAATTTAAAAGTATTGGCAGTTCACAAACGTTACCAAAAGATACGACTAGTGAGATAGAGATTCGTAAATTAATGCATTCTCTTGCTGATAATGTAGAACGGCGATTGAAGCGTAAAAACGCTGCTGGTCGGGGTATACAATTGATGATTCGCTATCACGATTTAAAGACAGTCACTCGTAGCAAAAAACTAAAAGTTTACATTGAAACAAAAGAAGACATTTTACAAGTAGCCAATGATTTATTACAAAGACATTGGAATCTGGATCCAATAAGGTTGTTAGGAATTACTGTTCAAGATGCGGAAGAAAAACAACATATCGCTCATCAATTGGATATTTTCACCTATGAAAAAGAAGCAGAAAAGGAAAAGCTATACTCCGTGATGGAGGAATTAACTACTAAGTATGGGAAAAACACGTTTAAAAAACTAAATGAAGTCAAAGATCAAGAACAGCCACGAACTAGCTTTCAAAAAGATTTTTTAGATGATTACAAAAGGTAGAGAGATAGAAGTTGCATTTAGCTCTCTACTTGTCTATAATTAAATATAATATTCTGAACATACTATCCGGTTGGTTTTGAAAGTAAAGACTCAGGCATTGAAAGAATTTGCAGTATAGGTACTGTAGTTAGATTCAAGAAAATAACAAGCTAGAGAGGTTTTCATATGAAAGATAAACTAACAAAACAAAGCATTCTCCTTTTTGAAAAAAAAGGTTTCAGTCAAACGTCTATCCAGGATATTGTAAATGGATTAGATGTGACAAAGGGGACATTCTATTACTATTTTGCTAGTAAGGAACAACTATTAATGGATATCCACCATGATTATATTACGAATCTATTGAAACGACAGTACGGCATTGTGGATGATGAATACCTTACACAAAAAGAAAAGCTTATGAATATTATTCACTTGTTAATCACGGATATTGTCGATCAAGGCCCTAGTGCGCGTGTTTTCTTTCGAGAGATACGGCACCTATCTGATGAAAATATAGAAACTATTAAGCAAAAAAGAAATCAATTTCGACTAAACATTGAAAAGGTTATAGAAGAAGGTAGTAAACAAGGAGAATTTCGTCATGAATTACGAGCCGATATGCTATCGTTTGGGATCTTAGGTGTTACAAATTGGAGTTATAATTGGTATAAAACAAATGGTGAAGTAACACCAGCAGAATTAGCAAAAATTTATGGAGATATGCTTTTAACTGGTATTGCAAAGTAGAGGACAGGGGGCAGGAAAGGCGATGAAAGCAGTTCAAATAAAAGAGTATGGCGGACCAGAGGTGCTAAAGGTTATCGATTTGGAAATTCCCATTATCGGAAAAAATGACGTCATGATTGAAGTGAAGGCGGTTGGGGTGAATTATGCTGACACCGCACGCCGTGAAGGACAGTATGTAGTACCAACAGCGTTACCATTTATTCCGGGTGCAGAGGTTGCTGGTGTGGTTGCCGAGGTAGGTGCAAACGTTCAAGGCGTGAAAAAAGGTATGCGAATTGTAACGTTAATCGAGTCAGGAGGCTATGCGGAATATGTGGCTGTAGCAGCTGATTCGATGATTTCAATTCCTGATGGTATCACATATGAGAAAGCTGTCGCCCTTCCATTACAAGGATTAAGTGCCTACCATATTTTAAAAACAATGGGACGTTTGGAAAAGGGGGAAACTGTTCTGATTCATGCAGCCGCTGGTGGTGTTGGGTCATTGGCAGTTCAGCTCGCAAAGCTATTTGGTGCAGAAAAGGTTATTGCAACGGCTAGTAATCCAGAAAAACTGGCATTTGCAGAAAAGATGGGGGCAGATCATCTTGTCAATTACTCGGAAGATGGATGGGAGGATAAAATTCACGAATTAACCAATGGAAAAGGAGTTGATGTAGCACTTGAAATGGTTGGTGGCGATGTTTTTCATAAAACAATTAAATGTTTAGCCCCTTTTGGTCGTCTCGTAATATACGGGGCTGCAAGTGGGGAGCAGGCGCAATTTTATCCATCGACGTTAATGAAGCGCAACCAATCTGTTGTTGGATTTTTCCTACCACAAATTATGCGGAAACCTGATTTATTTCAACATAGTTTACATGAGCTTCTCACCTATGTAAATAGGGGGCAGGTTGAGCTCACAATTGGGGGGACATATCCATTATCTGAGGCCGTGCAAGTTCATCAGTTGTTGCAAGGAAGAAAAACAAAGGGGAAGATAGTGTTAATTCCATAAAAGACAGTTCAGATGGGTTAATCAGATGTATAAACAAGGCCAATATGTAAGCGTTATCACTAGTGTTGGATTTTATTTTAGGGGAGGAATAACTAATGGAAAAAGTATGGTTAAAGCATTACCCAGAACACATTCAAAACGATCTTGAGATACCAGATGAATCAATTCCAGACATGTTAAAGAGAACAATTACTAAATATGGGGCTCACTCAGCACTTCACTTTTACGGGAACGAAATGACTTATAATGAGCTTGGTATGCAATCAGGTGCATTTGCATCATCATTGCAACAAAACGGTTTCACCAAGGGAGATCGAGTTGCACTTATGCTTCCTAATTGTCCCCAATTTGTAATTGGATACTACGGGATATTACAAGCAGGTGGTGTGGTTACACAGGTTAATCCGATGCTAGTAGGTAAAGAGCTTGAACACATACTGATCGATTCTGGCGCGGAAACAATTGTTATTTATGAGCCCTTACTTCCAGTATTAAATCAGATTCTGGATAATACATCTGTTAAGCGTATTATTAAGGTTAATTTGGCCGGACGTGACACGGAAGATAGTATAGCAGTGGGTTTTTCAGATTTTCTCAAGCAGGCAACTAGACCCCCAGAACCAGTGGAAATTAATACATCTGAGGATGTTGCAGTCTTGCAGTATACTGGTGGAACTACAGGTAGATCGAAAGGTGCTATGCTCACACACCGTAATGTACTGGCCAATGTGATGCAGACATACGAGTATTTTAAAGACGGTATTGAACTTGGAAAGGATCGCTATCTCACTGTTATACCACTTTTTCACGTGTTTGGCATGACATCTTGTATGAATCTTTCTATCTACACTGGATCTATGAGCATCATGCTGCCTAAATTTGAGCTTGAGGAAGTTCTGCAAACGATCAAAGACTTAAAGCCTACCTCATTCCCAGGGGTTCCAACGATGTATGTAGCCCTTACAAGTCATCCGAAGGCAGAACAATATGGGATTGATAGTATTAAGCTTTGCAACAGTGGAAGTGCCCCGATGCCTGGCGAATTACTTCGGTCTTTTGAAAGGAAAACTGGAGCTGAGATTCTTGAAGGATATGGACTATCAGAGAGTTCACCAGTTACGCATTGTAATCCGATGTTCGCAACTCGAAAACCTGGAAGCATAGGCATAGGCATTCCATCAACTGATTATAAAATTGTTGATTTAGATGAAGGGAAGCGGGAACTTCCTTTTGGTGAGGCTGGAGAGATTGTTATTAGAGGACCGCAAGTAATGAAGGGCTACTGGAATATGCCAGAAGAAACAGCACATGCGTTACGTGATGGATGGCTTTATACAGGTGACATAGCGCATATGGATGAAGATGGATATGTCTTTATCATTGATCGTAAAAAAGATCTCATTATTGCCAGCGGGTACAATGTTTATCCGCGAGATGTGGAAGAGATCATATATGAGCATCCTGCTGTTCAAGAAGCAGTCGTAGTTGGAATTCCTGATCCATATCGAGGAGAAACTGTTAAAGCTGTAGTTGTTCTGAAAGATGGCAATTATTGTGATGAGGAAGAACTAATCACTTACTGTCGAACTAATATGGCGGCATATAAGGTACCTCGAGTTGTAGAATTCAGAGAAGAGCTACCAAAAACAAATGTAGGGAAAATTTTAAGACGAGCAATTAGGGAAGAAGCATAATTGCTCGTTCAAAATCTTGGACATAATAAAACAGACAAGGGTTGGTACAACTACGCCCAGAGGGGGTAAATAAAATGGCACAACTAGTTTCCTATAAAAAAGAAAACGGCATCGCAGTTATCACGATTGATAATCCACCATTAAACGTTCTGAGCAAGCAAGTACAGGAGGAAATTCAGGGTATAATCGGTGAAATAAAACATGATAATGAAGTTGTCTGTGTTGTTCTAAACTCTGCAGGTAATAAAGCATTTATGGCTGGAGCAGATATAAAAGAATTTCCAACGATGATTGGAAACCCTACTATGCGCACACAAGTAATAGAAATTCATGAGATGCTAAATGAAATGGACAATCTACCAAAGCCGACAATTGCGGTACTCGATGGGCTTACTTTCGGGGGAGGATGTGAACTCGCCTTAACATCTGATATTCGAATTGCGGAAGAACACGCAACAATGGGATTTCCAGAAGTGAAGCTTGGTTTGTTTCCTGGTGGTGGTGGAACGCAAAGACTTCCTCGACTTGTTGGGGAAGCCAAAGCGAAGGAATTAATGTATACGGGCGAACCTATTAGTGCTGATGCAGCTGAGAAAATAGGACTTGTAAACCAGGTTGTTCCTTCTGGTCAGGGAATGGAAGTTGCAATGAATTTGGCTGCTCAAATCGCAACTAAATCACTTCAGGCACTGTCACGTATTAAACAAGCTGTTGACGTGGGACTGGAAACAACCCTATCGGATGGTATTGAAAAAGAAGCCACCCTTTTTAGCGAAGTCTTTCAAACAGAAGATGTAAAAGAGGGCGTGGAAGCATTTATTGGTAAGAGAAAGCCGAACTTTAAACATAAATAAGCTAGTGGTCAAAAAGGGAGGGATAATGTTTGTTAAGTGTAAAGACAGGAATTATTGGTGGTTCCTTCCTAGTAAATCAGATTAAGGAAAACGATGCATTCTTTCCTGAAGATTTAACAGAGGAACACAAAATGATTCAGAAAACCGCACAACAATTCGCTACCAAAGAGGTTGAAGCTAATTACAAGGAAATTGAGGAACAAAACTTTGATGTTGTTGTTAAATTGATAAAAAAAGCAGGAGCTTTAGGATTACTTGCACATAGTATCCCAGAGGAGTATGGTGGTCTTGGTTTAGATAAAGTTAGTAAAGGCATTGTAGGCGAACAGATTGGACGTACTGGGAGTTATGGGGTTGCCCAGTCGAATCATACATGTATTGCCACGCTACCGATAACGTACTTTGGTACCAAAGAGCAAAAGCAAAAGTATTTGCCTAAACTAGCAAGTGGTGAGTGTATCGGGGCTTACTGTTTAACCGAACCTGATGCTGGTTCAGACGCAATGTCTGGGAAAACTACTGCAGTCTTAAATGAAGCCAAGACACATTATCTTTTAAATGGAACGAAAATATACATTACCAATGCTTCCTTTTCCGATACATTTATAGTTTATGCAAAAGTGGATGGCCAACACTTTACCGCTTTTATTGTGGAAAAGAGCTTTCCTGGATTAAAACTTGGTCCTGAGGAAAAAAAGATGGGTATTAAAGGATCGTCCACACGGTCTGTTATTTTGGAAGATTGTAAGGTACCGATTGAAAATAGTATCGGTGACATAGGAAGAGGGCATATTATTGCTTTCACCGTATTGAATCTAGGCCGTTTTAACTTAGGATCGGCCTGTGTTGGAGCTTCTAAGTTCGCTTTGAAAAAGACAGTTAATCATGTCCTTGAAAGAAAACAATTTGGTCAAACACTTTCCGAATTCGGCGCTTCTAAAGAAAAAATAGCTAAAATGGCAGCCCGTATATATGCTGCTGAGTCATTACAATATAGAACATCTATGTTGTTAGAAGATGCCCTTGGGGGATTGGCGGTTGAAGCAGATCGAAAACAAGTGATTGCAGGACTTTCAGAATACGCAATGGAGTGTGCGATTTGTAAAGTATATAGTTCAGAAACATTGGACTACCTTGTTGATGAAGGCCTCCAACTACATGGTGGGGCAGGATTCATCAGCGAATATCAAATTGAACAAATGTATCGGGATTCTCGAATAAATCGCATTTTTGAAGGAACGAATGAAATAAATCGTCTTTTGATAACAGGTCAGTTTTTGAAAAAGTCGATGAAAGGTGAACTACCATACGAGCATGCTGTGAAAAACGCCTTTCTACGATTGGAACAAAAGCAATCTGCTACTAGTAATGACAAGAATTTAGAATTAATACAAGATTTCCGATCTGTCTATCTTGTATTGGTAGAGCTTGCCCGGAAAAAATTTGGTGAGCATTTAGAAACCCAACAAGAGGTTCTGATGAAATTGTCCGATTTAGCCATTCACTTATATGCAACGGAATCAATCGTCCTGCGTACGAAAAAGAGTGTAGCCAGTGGGAATGACACCACTTTGAAGCAGATGTTGATGGATACGTCCCTTGAGGAAGCACTTAATCAAGTTATACTTATTGTAAAACAATTGGATCAAGAGTTATTGGAAAATGAGGATGATATTCGGGATCACGTGTATGCTTCACTATTGTCCTATTCATTCTCGAACTCTATTAACAGAAATAGAACGATCGCTGCTACCATTTACAAAAAAGGCGAATATTTAAGTTAACTAGTTAACTTTAGTTGATGCTGTCACTTATTGGTGGCAGCTTTTGTTCAGAGCAGCAAAAAAGTACAAATTTTGGTGATGATCTGTCTAGCTCCAGCGCCTAGACACTTGAGACATAAGCAGTTCGCTTCCGCGTGGGCAAAGCACCCACACTGCACCGCTCTGCTTATGCTTGTCGTGTCTTACAAGGCGCTTGCGCTTTTCTTATCTGTCTAGCTCCAGCGCCTAGACACTTGAGACATAAGCAGTTCGCTTCCGCGTGGGCAAAGCACCCACACTGCACCGCTCTGCTTATGCTTGTCGTGTCTTACAAGGCGCTTGCGCTTTTCTTATTGATAGGCTTTCCAGTTGTATTCTTCTACTAATCCCCCTTATAATGGAAAACGTTGATTTGAAAAAATAGGAGGGGTAACTGTTGAACTACATAAAGAAATACATGCCAATTATACTAATACTGTCACTAGTTTTGGCAGCGTGCAGTAGTAATGAAAGCAATGAATCATCTGACTCAGGGCATTCTCAAATTGACAAGAAAGAAGTCTACTTGAGTGCTCCAGGAGTAATTCCTAGTCTTAGTCCTACAATAGCTGATAATGATTTCAGTTTTAAAATCATTAATCAGGTGTTTGAAGGTTTATACCGTCTTAATAAAGAAGGGGAACCAGAATTAGCTCTAGCAGCAGAAGAACCGAAAGTTAGCGAAAACAATAAAGTGTATACCTTTAAAATACGAAAAGATGCGAAATGGTCGAATGGAACACCTGTAACCGCACATGATTTCGAATATGCTTGGAAAAAAGCAGTAGATCCCGAAATTGGCGCTGCTTATGGACCACAGTTTGAGGAAATCGTTTCTAACGCTTCGGAAATTTTAACAGGTGAGATGCCTGCCGATTCATTAGGTGTGAAAGCGTTAGATGATCGTAAATTAAGAGTAACGTTGGAAAATCCGATTCCTTTTTTCAAAGAACTGTTAACGACAGCCATTTTCTTTCCACAACCACAAGAGTTTATTGAAAAACAGAATGGTCAATATGCGTCAGATAGTAAACATACTCTATATAATGGACCATTTGTCTTAGCGGATTGGGAAGGAACAGATCAATCATGGACTTACAAAAAGAATGAAAAGTATTGGGATAAAGAGGCAGTAAAAGTAGACGCGATTCATGTAAATGTTGTTAAAGATACTGGGACTGCTGTAAGCCTATATCAGGAAGGTAAGTTAGACCGGGTTAGTTTAACAGGTGAATATGTGGACAAATATAGAAGCAATGAGGAATATCAAACCTTTTTATCTGGTTCAACATCGTATATTAAAATGAATCAAGGGAAAGATGGCGAGAAAACAAATCTAGCAAACTTAAATATTCGTAAAGCAATGAACCTAGCCATAAATAAAGATAGAATTGTCAATTCGATTCTTAATAATGGATCGGTCGTTGCCAATGGGAATGTGCCTGAGGGATTAGCAGAAAACCCAAAAACGGGTGAGGATTTCCGTGCTGAAAATGGTGATTTAACACACTATGATCCGGAGAAAGCAAAGGAACATTGGGAGAAAGGATTAAATGAACTTGGTAAGGAAAAACTTGAAATTAAATTAATCAGCTCTGATTCTGGTACATCTAAGCAATTAGCGGAAAACATAAAATATCAATTGGAAAATAATCTTCCTGGTCTAACGCTTACGATTAGGAATTTAACCCCGAAAGCAAGTATAGCAGCCAATGTCGGGCAAAATTATGAGATGATCATGACAGGGTGGAATGGAGATTACCATGATCCACTTACGTATCTAAACTTATTTATAACGGATAGTCCAGGTAACCATACCGGTTATTCAAATAAGGAATATGATCGACTTGTGCTAGGTGCAAAAGGAAGTTTGGCAAACGAACCACTAAAACGCTGGAATGCGATGCTGAAAGCGGAAAAAATGTTGATTGAGGACAGTGCTGTACTAATACCACTTTATCAAAACGGCTCAGCATTTTTGCAACAAGATTACGTGAAGAACTTTGTGACATACAAGGTTGGTGCAGACAACTATAAATGGATTGACGTCAAAAGTAAATAATAATAAAAGAAGCTCACACTTCAATGAACTTGAAAAGTGTGAGCTTCTTTTATTTGATGCTTACTTCATAACACGTTTCGTTATACTGTGAGCAATTTTACTTCCAGGATAGCGTAATGGAATATCAAATTTTGTTGTTTGTTTTAGGATGCTTTTCTTATGTGAAAAGGTATCAAAGCTATCTTTACCATGATAGGACCCCATTCCACTACTACCAACACCACCGAAAGGTAAGTTTGGATTGGCTAAATGGTATAGGGTATCATTTATGCATCCACCACCAAATGATAAACTATCCAATACCCTTTGTTGGGATTTATCGTTTTCACCAAAATAATAAAGTGATAAGGCTTTTTCTTTGTTTTTAAGGACTGAAATTGCTTCTTCTAAATTTTGAAATGTTATTACAGGTAATAATGGACCAAATATTTCTTCTTGCATAATCGCATCATCCCAAGTTATGTCTTCTACTATGGTCGGCTCAATTGAACACAGCTCTGGATTCATACCTCCACCATGAACAATATTACTCTCAGTTAATAGACCTTTTAAGCGATCAAAGTGTTCTCGATTCACAATTCGGCCATAATTTTTATTATTAATAGGATTCTTACCATAAAAAGCTTTAATATATTTCTTCATGGCCTTTACCAATTTGGGTTTTACTTTTTCATGTACATATAAAAAATCTGGTGCAACGCAGGTTTGACCAGCGTTGGTATATTTCCCCCAAACAATTCGTTTAGCAGCTAAATTGATATTGGCATCCTGATCCACAATTGCTGGGCTTTTTCCGCCAAGTTCTAATGTAACAGGTGTTAGATGTTCACTTGCTTGCTTCATGACTATCTTTCCAACGTTTGTACTACCTGTAAAAAAGATATAGTCGAATTTTAACTCGAGTAATTGCTGACTAGTTTCTTTTGCACCTTCGACTACCGCAACATAGTTTTGATCAAATGTTTTTCCAAACATTTTTGCAAGAATTTCTGATGTTGCTGGCGTGAATTCAGACGGTTTGATTACTGCTGTGTTACCAGCTGCTAGCGCGCCAATTACTGGTGCGATTGCTAATTGTAATGGGTAGTTCCAAGGAGCAATGGTAAGTGTTACACCATATGGCTCAGCGATTACGAAGCTTTTTGATCCCTTGTGCGTAATTGGTGTGTCAACCTTTTTGTCTTTCATCCATTCTTTTAAGTTCTTTAATGTAACATCAATTTCACTATAGAGAAAGCCCAGTTCAGTCGTCAATGTTTCGCTTTTTGATTTGTTTAAGTCATCTTTTAGTGCTTGATAGATTTCTTTTTCATGAGACTTCAGCATTTTTTTAAGCTTTTCCAGTTGTTCCTTACGAAATGAGTAGGAAAATGTTTTTTCGGATTTGAAAAATGTACGTTGTTCAGCTAGTAGTAGTTGGAACAGACTCATTATAACAACTCCTTTTACTATTTTGATATGTCCATTACAAAAAAGTCATATGCCAGTTCTGTAGCTGGAAAGATAGCTTTTGCTTCATGAATAAGATCATGGTAATGTTTTTTTTGATAACGTGATGAAATATGGGTCAATACCAATTTCTGAACAGAACTATGCTTAGCTAAGCTTGCTGCTTGTGTCGTTGTAGAGTGAAAATATTGTTCAGCTAGTTGTTCATTTTCATGTGTAAAAGTAGCTTCATGAACTAATACGTCTGAACCCGAAACAAATTCTGAATTATTTTCAGTGTTACGGGTATCTCCTAAAATAGAAATTATTCGGCCTTTTTTATCAGGTCCTAAAAAGTCGACTCTAGCTACAGATTCGCCATTGGGTAAAACCGTTGTCTCCTGATCCTTAATTTGTTGATAAACAGGGCCTGGAGCAATACCTTTTTCTTTTAATTCTTTGACTAGTAATTCCCCTAGCTTATCTTTTTCTTCGATGCGAAACCCGTAGCTCGGGATTCCATGTTGGAGCTTTTTACAATATACCTTAAATGCTTCGTCTTCAAACAATTTCCCTTCTGAAAGCCCAACAAACTTTAATGGATAAGTCAAATGGGTCCCACTTATTTGAAGACTCGTTTCAACGTATTCCTTAATGCCCCTTGGCCCATATATAGTAAGTAAGTCATCCCCACCTTGGAATGATCGACTACTTAGCAATCCTGGAAGTCCAAATAAATGATCTCCGTGTAAGTGGGAGATGAATACTTTGTTTACTTTTCTTGGTTTAATCGAAGTCCGTAAAATTTGATGTTGTGTCGCTTCCCCACAATCAAACAACCATATACTGTTTTGTTCTTGTAGTAATGTTAGCGCAAGAGAAGAGACGTTTCTTTCCTTCGACGGCACCCCTGATCCAGTTCCTAGGAAAATTAATTCCATGTGAATCGCCTCCTAGTGCCAGCCACGCTTGTATTGTGTTGGTGCTTCTATTGATTCACCTAATTCGTCTGCAACTTGTTTAGACCAATACGGATTTCTTAGCAGTGCGCGAGCAACAAAAATCAGATCAGCCCGATCATTTTGCAGGATTTCTTCTGCTTGGATACCTGTTGTAATAAGGCCAATAGCACCAGTTGCTATCGAGACTTCTTTTTTAATTGCTTCACACCGCGGAATTTGATAGCCAGGATATGCTGATATTTTTGCAGGGACAACGCCTCCTGAGCTACAATCAATTAGCTTAATTCCCTGCTTTTTCATCTCTTTTGCATAAAAGAAAAAGTCATCAAGTTTACTACCATTCTCATTATATTCATCCGTTGAAATCCGGACGAAAATAGGACCATTCCATTCTGTTTTTACCGACTCAATAATTTCGGATAGAAAACGATAACGATTTTCCTTTGAACCTCCATAAGAGTCTGTGCGTATATTGGTTAATGGAGATAAAAACTGATTAATTAAGTAGCCGTGCGCACCATGTAATTCAATAATATCGAATCCTGCTTCTTTTGCTCTTCTAGCTCCATTCTTAAAAGCAACTATTGTTTCTTTAATATCGTCAGTTGACATTTCTTTCGGTTCTTTAAAATTCTCATTAAAGGTAATGGCAGAAGGGGCATGAATGGTCGATTCTAAATCCGCTTTTCTTCCAGCATGACCTAATTGAATACCTGATTTAGCGTCATAAGCATGGATTTGCTCGTTTAATTTCTCTAATCCTTCAACATGTACATCATTCCAAATTCCTAAATCCTGTGCTGAAATGCGGCCTTCAGGCTGTACGGCAGTTGCTTCAGTAAAAACAAGTCCTACTTGTCCTGCGGCACGTGAGACATAATGTGTCATGTGAAATGGAGTGAGTTTGCCATCTTCATCAAAACATGAATACATACACATTGGTGACATCGTTATTCTGTTTTTTAGTGTTACGTCTCCGAATTGGACTTGCGAAAATAATTTACTCATTTATATCCTCCTAGTTACTCGTTTGGCTGCGGTTGCTAACCGGTCGCCTACGCTTTTTTTACAACATTACGGGCTTTACCTGGTACATCGGTAAATATCCCGTCACAGTTTAAATTGAAACAGCGCTTTATGCGTACGGTTTTATTAACTGTATAGATGCGGATAGCCATCCCTTCCTGATGGCATCTATCTACAAGCTTACGACTTAGTAATGGATATTTCACATGGATGGCGTGTGCCCCAAGCGATTTTGCATAGGCCACCAAATCTTTTCTCCTTCTTGATGTAAGAAAGGCGGAATCAATACGTTTATCAATCTTTTTCATTCGTTTTATACTCTTTGGATTAAACGATGACAATGTGGTACGATTTAATAATTGATAATCCATTAACATCGTATAAACAATTTTTTCTAAGTCTTTGTAGTCTATCTTATTATTTTTCAGTTCAATATTTAAGCATAAAGGCTTATCCTTTATCCAAATTAGAAATTCTTCTAAGGATAGAAGGGTTGTATTAGCATGAGATATGGAAAACCATGAACCCGCATCCAATTGTTTTAATTCCTGGTATGTATAGTCTTTTACATAACCATATCCATTCGTAGTTCGTTTTAACCCTTCATCATGAATAAGGATGGGTATTTGATCTTTTGTTAATTGAACATCTGTTTCAATACCATCTGCACCCAAATCATAAGCTAGTTCGAAGGCGGGTAATGTATTTTCTGGTGCTAGTTTACTCGCACCACGATGTGCTATTATTTTTGTAGACAATCGCTTCACCTCATGTATGATTTTGTTTTACTTTTACTAAAAAGTCAATTTATATATAGGGGGCTTATTGATATGAAAAACTGGCAAACGAAAGAAGAATTAACTGATCTTCTTTGTTCACTTATAAACCATCAAAGCATAACAGGAAGTATGGCTGAAATTGCGCTTCCAGAATATATCCATCATTTATTGGCTCAAAAGGAATATTTTCAATCGAATAATCATCATTTGAAATTGCATCCTTTAGACGATGGGAGACGGTTATTAACCGCTTTAGTGAAAAAGGGCAATAAAAAGGAAACCGTCATTTTGTTAAGCCACTTTGATGTCGTTGGAGTAGAGGATTATGGTTCTTTGCAAAATTTAGCTTTTCACCCACGGGAATTGACCCAAGAAATGAAAAAGATAAAAGATAAGCTGCCTGATGAAGTTCAAAAGGATATCGAAAATGGGGAGTGGCTATTTGGGCGTGGATCGATGGATATGAAAGCAGGGCTATCGTTACACCTGTCATTAATCGAGCAAGCAATAGACGATGAATTTGATGGCAATATCTTACTTGTAACGGTGCCTGATGAAGAAGTGAATTCACAAGGTATGTTGACTGCTTTACCTGTCTTAAATCAACTTAAGGAAGAAGAAGGTTTAACCTACCAAGCATGTTTAAACGGAGAGCCGATGTTTAGTAAATATCCAGGCGATTCTGCCTACTATGTGTATGCAGGATCGATTGGAAAGGTGTTGCCAGGCTTTTATTGTTACGGAAAAGAATCACACGTGGGGGAGCCATTTGCAGGAATTAACCCCAATTTAATGGTGAGCTTTTTGTCACAACAATTAGAACTGAATGAAGCGTTTATCGAAAAAATTGATGATGAGGTGACTCCCCCTCCTGTCAGTCTAATGCAACGTGACCTAAAAGAAGAATATTCAGTTCAAACACCTAACGCAGCTATTTCTATGTATAATGTGCTGTATTTAAAGCAAACATTTGATGAAATCAATAAAAAATTGCTTACAAGCACAAAAAAAGCTGCACAAGAAATAGAACATTATATTAAACAAAAGGCGAACAACTATGCAACTATTGCTACAGATTTTACGATGCCTGATTTTAACGTCTCTGTCTTGATGTACGAAGATTTGTACGCAGAAGCGACAAAACGATATGGTGAGCATGAAGTAGTCCGCCGCCAAAACTTATTGGTAAGTCAACGTGACAAGGGGGATCGTGATTTCTCAACCCTGCTTGTGCAGGACCTAGCATCTATGTGCAAGGACCTAGCACCAATGATTATCTTATTCTATAGTCCACCGTTTTATCCTGCTGTTTCATCCTATGATGATCCATATATTAAGGACGTGATGGACCATGTGAAATCTTATACATCATCTACCTATGAAATGGATTTAACGGTTGCAGAGTTTTTTACTGGACTATCTGACTTGAGTTTCCTTGGTCCTGTTTCATCAGAAGGTAAATTAAATCAGTTGACGGTAAACATGCCACTTCAAAATAATGGGTTTGTCTTTCCAGAAGATATTATGGAAAAATTAACGATGCCTATTTTAAATATTGGGCCATTAGGAAAGTCACCACACCAATGGACTGAACGTGTGGAATTAGTATACAGCTTTGAATATTTACCACGTATCTTAACAAAGGCGATTCACCGTTTATTAATCCCCAAAAGTTAATATGGGTGACATTCAGCTGAATTAGCGATAAAATAGAAAGAAAAATGAATGATCATTCATTATGGGGGAGCTGCAATGCAAGTACTACATGACACAATTACGAAACTTACCATACCCACACCATTTGCGGTTGGGGATACACATGTTTACTTATTAAAAGGGGATCGATTATCATTAATCGATGCTGGCGTAAAAACGAGGGAAGCTTGGGAAACGTTGAAAACCCATTTGAAGGTATTAGGATACCACCCAAATGATATTGAACAAATTATATTAACGCATCATCATCCAGATCATACAGGTCTTATTGAACAATTTCCACGAGCTGATACGCTAGCCGGACACAAAAATAATGATGTATGGCTAACAAGAAACCAGGATTTTTTTCGCCAATATGAACAATTTTATCGTGATTTTTTTATTTCTTCAGGAGTACCAGAGTCCTTTAAAGGCTTTTTGAAAAAATTAGAAGATCCTTTACATTATGCTGGTGAAGGAAAGTTAACCACATTTTTAAAAGAAGGCAATCGTTTGCCCGGACACGCGGAGTGGCAAGTTATTGATACGAAAGGCCATGCACAAAGTCATCTGTCTTTTTTCCGTGAGAAGGATGGGGCCTTTATTGGTGGAGATCATATAATGGAACATATAACACCGAATCCCATTATTGAACCACCACACGACAGGGAAGAGGAACGGGCAAGACCGCTTGTTCAATATCGCAGCAATCTTTTGAAGTGTTTACCACTCGGAATTTCAACCGTTTATCCCGGCCATGGAGAAAATGTCACCAATTTGAATGAATTAGTTCCTGTTCAATTAAACAGACAAGAGCAACGAGCTGGAAAGGTTTTTGATATGCTGCAAGTAGAGGAACAAACACCCTTTCACATTTGTAAAAAACTTTTTCCTAAACAAATTGACAAACAGCTTGACCTTACCATGTCAGAAACAATCGGACAGCTTGATTTTCTTGAAGATCAAGGGAAGATAGTAAAAGCAATGAATAATGGTGTCTACTATTATAGAGCGGTTTAGGTGGTTAGAATGAATAAACGATTAATAGCTAAAAAGGTCATCGTTACGGGTGCCTCAAGTGGTATTGGAGAAAGGCTTGTATGGCATATTGCTGAAAATGGCGGAATCCCAATTATGCTTGCACGATCGATTGATAAACTAGAAGGTATCCAACACCAGATTAGTCAGGCGTTTGGTATACAAGCATTTAGTTATCAGGTTGACTTACTGGACGAGGAGAAACGGGAGGCAGTATTTAAACAAATTTTAATCGATCATCCACATGTGTGTGGTTTGATCAATAATGCTGGCTCTGGGTTGTTTGAATATGTCGAGTCGATGAACTGGCAAGAAGCCAAAAAAATGTTTGAACTAAATGTATTCGCACTTGTTCAGGGGACACAGCAAGTATTAAACCACTTTCTTACTAATCGAGAAGGACATATTGTAAATATTGCTTCACAGGCAGGGAAAATGGCAACACCCAAATCATCTGTCTATGCTTCTACCAAACATGCAGTTCTTGGTTTTACCAATGCATTACGAATGGAAGTCGCAAGTAAGCATATTGCTGTCACAGCAGTTAATCTTGGGCCTGTTCGAACGAATTTCTTTGTTGATGCTGATCCCACTGGAGGTTATCAAGTCAAGATAGCAGCATATATGCTTGATCCAGACCGTGTTGCAAAAAGGATTGTAAAACATTTATTTAAAAAGAAACGTGAAATCAATATGCCAGGATGGATGGAGTTTGGAAGTAAGCTCTACACACTTTTTCCAAAGACAATGGAATTGGTATTAAAAAGCCAGTTTAATAAAAAGTGATTAGAAAAAAAGTAACCAAACTTTTATCTTGAGATAATTAATACTTTTATATTTTTCATTCTTGTGTAATAATATGGAAAATATAGTTGTTAAACGCGATATGAGGAAAGTAAATCAACCTTTATTTTCTTGCAGAGAGATTCGGTAGCTGAAAAGAAACAGAAAATAATTGATTGAAAATGGTCTTTGAGCTACAAGGTCGACATTACGTCAGTAATTAGATCTTGACGAGATTTGACACTCGTTTTAAAGATCAAGGTATAAGAGCAATTTAATCGCTCTGTACTTATTGAGGCTGATAATGTAAAGTTATTAGTAAATTAAAGGTGGTAACACGAAATAAACCTCGTCCTTAGGCAATCATTTTGTCTAAGGATGAGGTTTATTTATTTTTTTCCTGCGATTTGTACACGCGTACTGATGCTGAACATCATCACAAGTCTGTCCAGGCTATATTTTTAAACTACTTGAAAACGGCTATCTATACAAAAAAACAATTGAGCAGGCCTACTGTGAAACAGATTATCAATTTTCACCAGATCGTTTGTGGAAGGTCTTTGCCCAAATTGTGATGCGAAAGCAAGGGGGGACCAATGTGATAATTGTTCTACAATTTTAGATCCACTTGATTTAGTGAAAAAGCGCTGTAAGATTTGTGGGAATCAGCCCACCATTAAAGAAGCAGAGCATTTTTATTTTTCATTTAGTCAATTCCAAAAGAAATTAGAATCATTTGTAAAAAAGGTAGTGCAGGAGAACAGATGGCGTGGGAATGCGGTTTCATTAAAAACGAGATACTTGAAAGAAGGTGTACCTGACAGAGCTTGACGCGCGATTTACCAACCGGTGTTGATGTTCCAACAGCTGGTTTTGAAGGTAAGAAAATTTATGTTTGGATTGAAGCGGTGGCAGGCTATTTAACAGCAAGTATAGAGTGGACGAAACATCATAATGAGAATATTGAAGATTGTTGGAATAAAGATACCATTTCTTATTACATTCATGGAAAGGATAATATTCCGTTCCATACAGTCATTTGGCCTTCTTTACTAATTTAACTTTGGAAAAACGTAAGCTATCGACAAGTCAAAATTGGGCTGTCTGGGTTCCGTATTTTCTAGAGAGATACGATGCGGGTTTCCAAGTATTTTTGATAATAGAATGAAGTTTATTTATTCCAAATTAGATTAATCTAACTAGATTATACTGAATAAAAAATAGTAGATGGTGGCTACGGCAAACGTAGCCATGTTAGTTCTTTATATTTCTTTTGATGAAACTGGTAAAAACAGCTTAACTCCTCGTTTATTAAACGGCAGCAGTTTACTATCCGCAATTAAATGGCTTATGTATCCAGAAAGGCAGGTGTAATAAATGCCTTCTATTCCGAGAGATGCTTCCAATTTGATGGCGATGATTCCGAAGAAAATAATCCCTGCTATCGAATGGGTATAGCTACGGTGAGAAACAAAAGACGCTATTAAAATATATATCCCGAGTAGTATCAACCAGATTTCTTGCAGGGAGATCGCTCCCGCTAATACACCGACTCCCGTGATGGCTAACATATGCTTTTGTTTAATCAATGACGATACGACGATCATCCCCAATCCGATTCCAACACCAATGTATATCTCATTACTAGCTCCCTCATAAAAACTATAAAAGACGATCAGAACCCCAATCAACTGAGCAACACTCTGAATCATTTTATGGGATAAGGTTATTTTTCCACGAAGCTTTCCATCAATATCGAGGTCGGGGATTAAGCCTGAAACAATTCCTAATCCAACTAAAAAAAGAGTCGTAGAAGGGGCGGTATCATACGTGTTCGCAACGATAAATCCTGTTGCTGCTCCTATTGCTGCATGTGCTGTACCATTCACTTTTCATTTCACCTCTATAAAGATTTTTGTGGTAATTTCAATACCACACTCTATTTTACAACAAAATGTTTGTTCTGTTTAGATGGAAGTTATGCTGCGTGAATTAATGCCAAGGTTCTTCCCCTATCTTCAAAAAAAGAAGTAGACGAGTTGCCTCGCCTACTCTTTTCTAGCCTGCAAGATCTATCCTGCTCGTTCTAGACGGAAGATGAGCAGGTCTTTTTCTTTATTCACCTTACTATCCCTGGATAGTAAATCATTGGACGGATTTTTTCACCGAATCTAGCCGATTTCTGGAAGCTTAGACAGGCGAAAAAATAATCAGGGCAATAACGAGTATTAAAATTAATCCTGGAATGCCAATATTTGTGAGCATTTGTCGTACTGTTTTTTCTACCTCAGAAATTTTATTTTAATTCGGTTGTTTTTCTTTCTTTTTCTTTATTTGTTTTTTATGTGCAAGGTCATGGGCTTGAAGACGATCTTCTTCCTTTTCACTGGATGTTTGCTTACCATGTGGAACTATAGTTGCAGATACTTCTTTCAGGCCTGCTTGGTTCTTCTCATACACAAAGGATGCTCTTGTAGAAATGTCTGCTCCCGGTGTTGTAACAAATGGAAGGGCACGATAGTCTGTTTTCCATTGTGTAGGGGTGACATGGCAACGAACATAGCCGCGAAAATCGTTAAAGAATTTGATATGTTCATTTTGCGATAAAATTTGGTCGGTATCAGCACGCTTATCTGCTCCGTTTCCACCAGACGTAATTGATGTTCCGACAAATTCAGCTCCGAGAATGCGGGAGTTCAAATCATTAAAATCAGCCATCAGGTTGGATGCCCAATTAGCATGCACATCACCTGTTAGGACGATCAAATTATTCATGTCTTTATTACTAACGAAGTCAGTGATCTCCTGTCGGGAAGGCGTGTAACCGTCCCAGCCATCCATGCTGTATAACGGCTCATCCGGACCTGGACCATAGTTCCGTTTTGCAAAGAATATCTGTTGTGCCAATACGTTCCAATTCGATTGTGATCTGTTAAGGTTATCAAGTAACCAATCCTTTTGTTTATTACCTAAAAGAGTCCGGGATGGATCTAACGATTCTGCTGTTTGTGGAGAACTCGTATCTCCATTCGCCTGATCTGATCGGTATTGACGAGTATCTAATACAAAGAAACTTGCTAGATCACCATAAGAGAAGTTGCGGTATAACTGCATATCGATCCCATGAGGCATAGATGATCTACGCAACGGCATATGTTCGTAATACGCCTGATAAGCTGCAACACGCCGTTTCACAAATTCCTCCACGGATTGCCCTTTTTCCGGAATTAAATCGGCATAGTTGTTTTCCACTTCATGGTCGTCCCAAGTCACTACCCATGGGAAAGCAGCATGAGCGGATTGTAGATCCTCATCTGTTCGGTATTGGGCATGGCGATTACGATAATCCTCTAGCGTCTTAATCTCTGGTCCGCTGTGAGTTCTGACATTACCTGTACCGGACACGTATTCATTCGGACCATATTCGTATATGTAGTCCCCAAGATGGAAAACAAGATCGAGATCTTCTTTAGCCAAGTGTTTGTAGGCTGTATAGTAGCCGTGTTCATATTGCTGGCAAGAGGCAAAAGCAAAGGCAAGGCTAGATACACTGGAACCACTTGCAGGAAGTGTTTTCGTTTTTCCAACTTGACTATATTCATGTCCAGCTTTAAAACGGTAGAAATAGACTGTGTCAGACTGCATACGGTTAACTTCTACATGGATAGAATGAGCTAATTCTGGCCTTGCTATTTCTGTTCCACGTTGAACAATATAGCGAAAGTGTTCATCTTTTGCTAACTCCCAATGCACAGGAATATTACGTTTAGGTGCTCCACCTCCTTTAAGAGGCTTTGGAGCCAATCTTGTCCATAGTACGATCCCGTCAGAAAGAGGGTCCCCGGAAGCAACCCCAAGTGAGAACGGGTAGTCGCTGAATTTTGCTTCTGCATCAACTTTAATTCCGCCCATGGATTGAGCGATTACCACACCTAGAGAAACGCCAGCAATTTTTCCAGCCCCTTGGAGAAATCCGCGTCTATCGACGTCTTCTTGCAAGGTTTCCTCATTCAATTTTTGAATCAAATCATCCATTGATCTTTCTTTAGACATATCATCGTGCTCCTTTCCTTATCCCTGTTTTTTGAATCGACCCTATTATAGAATGTATATATTAATTCAATGTTAAGGATTGTAAAGAGGCAAAATATGTTGGCGGTAAAAGTAGGTAATATCTAATAGGATAATGGAATAGGAAAAATTGAATTTGTCCATATTAGATGTTTTAAATCGAAATAAGTATGCATAATTCGATCGGCTCGTTCTTTATTCTTGGTCTTTCATTCCCATTTTTATTTACCCTAACTTAACGGAAATAAAATAATTCCGGATCGTGGAAAGGAGCATGTCGAAAGGCTGAGGGACTGGAACAAGGCGATACTGTTACCCTCACATTGAATTCTCGTGGATGTAGTCAATTAAACACAACAGGAGGGGGTGATCACGTTTCTACCAGGTATTTTAGATGATGCACAAAAGTTTACGTTTGTAGATGCTTCCACAAAAGATTGATGTTCTGTGCGATTCATAAATAAGTAGTATTATAATAAGCAAGAGAAGGAATGAGTCCGTAAAACAACTAGATTTCCGGGGAGGTCACTAATTGATAAACATTTCTTCCTTCTCTGAATTAATTATATCAGAACATTCGTTCTCGTGCGGGGTTAATTATAAATGTTATGCACTCTTAGTGTAAATAAAAGACTACCTAAAAATAAAATCATCGCATAGTTATAAAATGCAAAGGCAAACAAAATATCAACTGATATGAGGAAAAAAATCGTTATCATTCCATTATTAGATATCTTTTTAGCGGGTGGCGCTCATTTCGGAAAGGAAAAAGTTACGGAATTTTTAAGTTTCAGTATTCCAAAAACTATTTTATTTTTCCCCTTCGTCAGCCTTCGTTTTTAATCTGTGTTGCAGTTGACTTGCAGAAAATAAAGCACTATCATCTTGAAAAATATCACCGGGTTTGTTTCCTTTTCCAAGAATATATCCATCAAATGAAGTTCCTATAAAACTAAATATATAGTGAAATTGCTGAATCAGTGGAAGTCCTTTCAACGATGGCTCATCTCCACCTACTGCAATCACACATGCTTTTTTAGCAGACATAATTGTTTTAAAATCAGGATATTGGGAGTCTTTTAGTGTTTGTGACCAGCGATCAATAAAGTTTTTCAACGTTCCCGACATGCTATACCAATAAATCGGTGTAGCAAATATAAGAATGTCATGTGGTAGAATACGGTCAATGATTGCGTTATAATCATCATTTATTTTATGGAATCCACCTTGGGAATGGCGCAAATCTTCAATCGGTTGTATTTCATAATCTTTTAAATATATTTTTTCTACAGATAATCCTTGCACAGCCCGTTCAGTTAGAATTTCTGTATTGCCGTCTTGACGGGTCCCTCCATAAATAATTGCAATTGTCATATGTTATACGCCCCTTTACATTTTATTTTTTAGTCTTGCTGTTTTGCTTACTCCTATCTTATAATGGAATCACAAATCAATAAAGATGATTATTCCGATTGAATCAATCGGAAATAACGATTTGAAAGTGGTGAATGAAATGGAGATAAAACAACTTATTACTTTTAAGGTGGCTAGTGAGAACTTAAACTTTACCCGAACAGCCAAGATGTTGAAATTTGCTCAATCAAGTGTAACTTCACAAATAAAGACCCTTGAAGCGGAACTTGGAAGACCATTGTTTGAACGTTTAGGGAAACGTTTAATTCTGACAGAAGCCGGACGTCAGTTTAAAATATATGCTGATAAAATGATTAAGCTGACTGAAGAGGCAAAAAGCACTATTGACGGAGTTGAAGAACCGGCTGGAACCCTTATCATTGGAGCGCAGGAAAGTCAGTGCACGTATCGTCTTCCACCAATCTTAAAAGAGTTTAAAGCTCAGTTTCCCCGTGTTAAACTCATATTTAAACCAGCTCATTCTGACGGAAAAGCTAGGGAACAGCTGCTGGAGGGTTTGCTCGATATTGCTTTCATTACGGATATATCCAGACCTGGAGATGCTTTCAGAGTAGAGTCTCTAACCCAAGAAAACATAAAAATGGTTGTTTCTCCAGATCATCCATTACTTACTAAATCTGAAGTTTTTCCAGAAGACCTTGAACATGAAACGTTATTGCTTACGGAAACGGGATGTTCTTACCGCAATATTTTGGAAGAAAGCTTCCGTTCGGCTGGGGTTTATCGGCTAAATAAATTGGAATTCGTTAGCATAGAAGCAATTAAACAATGTGTGATTGCAGGACTTGGAATAGCTGTATTACCAGCAATGGTAGTAGAATCAGATATTAGTAAAGGACGTATGAAAGAACTGGCATGGGAATATTTCACAGATCCCATTTTTACTCAAATTGCATGGCACAAGGATAAATGGATGACACCGCCCTTAGAGGCCTTCATCGAGTTAACTCGAAAAACTTTTAAGGAACAATACTGAAACTCAATGATTGAAAAGTAAGAAAGAAATCCGGTCTTATTTAGAGGACTTAAATACTTAAAATTAAGGAATATTGGATTTATTGAGGAGGGGTTATTACGGAGTACATAAAATGGATTCGAAGCAAAGTGGGGCACGAGTGCCTTATTTTGAATTTTGCAGCGGTATTGATCACGAGGAGACATTAGATCTCGTATTTTATGATGTGCAAAACATTCCTTTGTTATTTAATAAACAGCAACAAGATGCTCTTGATGACTTCCTTAATAATAGAAATGGGATCTATCGTTAGGAATGCGTAGAAACTATACCCGTTTATATAGCTTTTAAGAACTAAGCATTATTCGGACCGTTTTTTATGTCTATTGTTCTGGGAGTAATTGTAAAAGTTTGACTGAAGGAGTGAATTTTCAATGAACTTTCGAACAGCAAATGTAGAAGATTTACAGGCTATAGTTAGTTTACTTGCCGATGATAAATTAGGATCCCAACGCGAGCGTAATGAGGATCCATTGCCAACTAATTACTATGAAGCATTTGCTGCGATTACAGCACAGGTCGGAAATCAGATTATATTAGCTGTTGAAGATCAATCGGTGATTGGCTGCCTTCAGTTGACAATCATACCAGGTCTAGCAAGACAAGGGATGAAACGAGCGCAAATTGAGGGAGTACGTATCAATCAATGCTACCGCGGAAAAGGGATTGGGGAAGCATTGTTTAAAGAAGCTATTGCAATTGCGAAGTCTGATGGATGTGGTCTTGTGCAATTGACAACTGACAAGCAACGCGGCGATGCCCATCGTTTT
Source organism: Virgibacillus carmonensis (assembly GCF_057836705.1). Classification (NCBI taxonomy): domain Bacteria; kingdom Bacillati; phylum Bacillota; class Bacilli; order Caryophanales; family Bacillaceae; genus Virgibacillus; species Virgibacillus carmonensis. The sequence continues at coordinate 24,557 of NZ_JBYQFJ010000005.1, forward strand.
TATGAGCGTCTAGGGTTTTTGGCAAGTCATGAAGGAATGAAACTAATCTTTTAAGTCGAAAACTTTTCTAATGTATACTACGTAATACAGTCGGGTGTTTTCTGTTTATCAAGTATTTTCAAAAGAACTGAGCATTGCTCCGTTAAAGGGCAGAATAGTGGAATAAGCGATTGCCTAAATGTACTAATTTTGAAATAATTGTTATTAAGCTAAACTATCATATGGGAGGCGCCTTTTAAAAATAGAATTGCTAAAACTGAAAGGATTACACGCAGGAGGTTATTTTAATGAAGAAAAATACAGGAGTAACATTTCAAGTAAGGGTTTCTACTTTTGATGAAGGTCTGAAATGGTACGAGAAACTTTTCAACAGAAAACCTGATTTCATCCCTCACGAAGACTTTGCGGAATGGGAAATAACTACAGATGCATGGCTTCAGGTTGCTAAAGGGGAACCTACCATCGGGAATGGTCCTTTGCGGTTAGGGGTAGAAAATATTGAAAAAGAAAGAGATCGGCTTATGGAAGAACTGAATTTAAAGATAGAAAGTATTAATACAAGAGAAGGTGTACCAGCTGCATGGTGCTCTTTTGAAGACCCATATGGAAATAGAATTGGTTTATACCAAGATCTTTAATAATTAGAAAAAATACAGGTCATACTCTAGTTCATTCCTAAATGTTCTAGATGGTTTAGAACAAGAAATTGAAATTTCTTCGCTTGTCCCGTAATAAACGGGTGATTCTAATAACGACCAGGGATGCAGAGTTAGTTGTTGCACAGGCTATTAACATAGAGTGAACTCTTGGAAAATTCACTATTTCAGGTTAGGCCATCGCTAAACTTGAATAATAAGCTTTTAACTACAAAACATACAAGTAGTAAAATCTCTAACAAAGGGGTAAAAATAAAATGCGAAATATCCTTGTGATAAATGGTCACGAATATTATGAACACTCGAAAGGGCAATTGAATATGGCTCTTTTTAATAAAATTGTTGAGAAATTATCCTCCAATTATGAATCAAAAACGACAATTTTACAGGATGGTTTTGAGAAAAAGGAAGAGCAAGAAAAAGTAAAGTGGGCTGATTATATTATATATCAAACACCTATTTACAATTATAGTGTTCCTGCCTTATTTAAGAAATATATAGACCAAACACACGAACATGGTGTTTACTTTCGTGGAAATACAGAGAAGTACGGAATTGGAGGAGGGTTGCTATCAGGTAAGAGTTATATGTTTTCAACCACGTGGAACGCCCCTTCTGATGCCTTTAATGACAAAAACGCTTTTTTTGAAGGAAGGAATGTTGAAGATGTTCTATTTCATCTTTATTTAAGTCACAAATATGCTGGTATGGAAGGTTTAAAAACCTTTTCTTGTTTTGATGTTAAAAAGAATCCAGATATAAACGTACATCTGGATTCTTTAGAAAATCACTTGAGCCACTATTTTAACATTTAGGATGGTTCATTACTTTGCTCTTACATTATCAGTGGGGTCTCGTAATAGAACTGCACACAGTATGATCTGTTTTTTAAAGTACGTAAGGGCCAAAGAATGTTGTTAACAGGAGGATGTGAATTCCTACAAAATACATGATTCGTATGGTGCCATCCCATTCATGTGTCCTTTTTATTACTTGCACGATACCGAAAGATACGGCAGCAAATAAGAACAGGTAAAAATAGGAGCTGCCATCAAAGGTTAAATAACTTGGTGCATTTATATAAATGTTGTTTACGAAAAATTGATTTTTCCATACTAATGCTGCAATAGTATAAATCCCAATCCCTGTATAAAAAACCCAAATAGGATCCTGGTCAATTGTTCTGCTTCTGAAGAAATACATTAAAGCAATGAACACTATTGGCCATATAAACCATACAGAAGAAATGGCAACAGCAAATAGAGATGCAGATAACATACCAAGCGTTTTACCTAGTGTTCGTACCCAGTCATCTTGACTAAACCCAGTCGCTTGACTGATTGCAGCAATATCACTGGATGAAAAGTTAATTGCGTTGCCATCTGAGTTTAAATCCAGCCATGCAATTGTTTTCTCATTCACCCATTGCGGCTTGACTGATATCGCAGGTGTATTACTTCGTCGCTTGGTAACAGTTGTACCATCCTCGTTTATCGTTGCCTTATAAATATTGAAGGCGGTGTTATCATTATATTGCGTTTCGGTTTGACCATTTGCTTGAAATAATAGGCTTGGGATGCCATTTTTGTATGTTAGATCAACATTGGAAATCTCTGTTAAATCATTACTTCCAGCTGGGTCATGTAGTGTTAATTCATGTAACGCTTGCGGATTTTGTTCCGAAATCGTTGTTTGCATAAAATAGTTAAAAAACTCTTGTGCCCCTTGAGGTGATTCGAGTTCCTCTTGTAGTAATATTCCCAGTCTTTTATCTTCCAGCGCAAACGAAACATTGTTTACAACTTTTCCAGGGTTTATATGCACGCTTGTTTGATACTTTTGTTTAACAGTTCCATTAGTTAGTTGTTGCAACGTTATTTTGATTTCACCCTTCTCAGTTGCATAGGTTAATATATTTACCCCATTTTCGTTTTCTTTTGGGGTAATCTCCTTCTTATTTAAATCAATATTCATAACTTTTGTCGATTTTTTGTTATCTGGAGAAAGTTGATATAATACATTGTCTTTCACATAAAGAATTGTGCTCTCTAGCGGATAAAACCGCTCAACATCAGAGATTATTTTATTCCTATTTTTATCGTATATATTTGTAAAATCAAAATAAATAAGATTCGCGTCTTGTTGATAAACCTGTGTCCACTTGTCTACGGGTATGTCATAGGTTTTTTTATCTTGTACGGTGAATTCACTATTGATTGTTGTTGTGACTAATTTTTCGCCCTCGAAGCTAGTAATGATATACGTCCCATCTTTTGTTTTTTTAATGGGAGGTAGCCTATTTACGTCCGTTTTACCAACGGTTAGACTTCTACTCCAATTGGGTGCAGGTGGTTCCGTAACCTTAGAGAAATTTTGATAAAATAATAATGTTAATCCTACAATAATAATGATTCCAGGTATGATCCAATACAGCTGTTTTAGTAGAGTTCTGTTCATTGTTAACCCCCGTTTTGCTAATAATTAGTCTTTTCATTTGATATAACAATATTATCATATTTCTGAAAGAAGATGTTAAACTTTATACATTAGGCTCTGTGACCGCCTATTTTTTTGCTTCTTCCGATGGTAATTCCTGCTTCGGTGTAGCTGGTGGCTCGAAGTATTGCGGTTGAACCATATTTATCACGAATGGAATCCATTACATAGCCGATATCCTTTTTCTTGGCTTTATCATCAAATAAATCTAATTGCGTTTCCGCGTTTTCATAAAGTTTATCTAAGGTCACATACACGTGTCTGATATCACTGAATCCATCATAAAACTCAGTAAATAGTTGCATGCAAATACCGTAGACTTCCATCGTAATATTAGTTGGAAGCGTAATCGACCTTGATCGACTAAAGCCTCCACCCGTTACTTTCGAATACGATATACCAAGGTGAATGGTTCTTCCGGCTTTATTAGCGGTTCTTGCTCGACGGCATGCTTCTTCGCAAAGGTCGAGAATACAAGCGGCGGTTTCTTCTTTTGAGTAGTCACGTAATAAAGAAATTCCATGACCGAATCCTTTTTGTTCAGACTTTGTGAAATTTCCTAAAACAGGGCTAAGATCAACGCCCCAAGCGTGCCAGTAAAGCTGTTCTCCCATAATCCCAAAACGTTTTTTTAATGGTTCTAAGGAAAAGTTTGCTAGCTGTCCAAGGGTTACGATTCCCATTCTGTTTAGGTTATTTTGCATTTTTCGGCCTATCCCCCAAATATCTTGAACTGGAAATGGCCATAACTTTTCTTTCACGTCCCCGTATTTACATTCAGCTATTCCTGCTTTTTTTGCGTGTAAATCCATAACAACCTTTGCAAGAAATTTATTATCACCGATACCAATCGAGCAAGTAATACCCATGCTTTTTAAAATATCTTGCTTAATTAGCTTAGCCACTTGCCACCTGTCTCCAAATAATTTTTGGAGTCCATTTACGGTAACCCAAACTTCATCAACAGAGTATTGGTGGATAGCTTCTTTTGGTACATATTGATTAATTAACTTTGTGATTTCCATCGAAACGGCTAAGTAGTCGGCCATGTGTGCACTTACGATGTGAATATCGGGATCATTCGGTAGTTCGAAAAATCGACTTACATTGCTAATGCCGTGATTCTTCTTTAATGCCGGAGAAGCAGCTAGCACGATGCTACCTGTTCTATTTGTGTCACCAACAACAGCTAGTTGAACCTTCATTGGATCGTGCCCTAATTTAACGGCTTCAACGCTTGCATAGAATGAACGCATATCGATACAAAGTACATCATTTCGTGGGTATGTGGAGTAATCCATTTTAACTCACCTCGCCATTAATAGGAACATTTGTTCTTATTGTATGCGGTGGGCAGTTAATTATCAATGGAAATTAATTCTAGTCTGTAAGAAGGACAAAACCGGAGCAACACACGCCCCGGTTTTTATTATCTATGTTTATCATATTTAATTGGTTTCGTAATAGCTTGAAGGGATGCATACATTTCGTCGGTTAGTGGTTGTGAAGTTCTATAAGTTACATTGTTGTTAACCTGTGCAACCGAGCTTGCTCCAAATACAGCACTCGCAACAGCAGGATGATGTGAAATATAGTGTAAAGCCACACTGCTAAGCGAAGAACCATCCACCATCTCTGATAACTCCTGATAAATATGTGTTAACTCTTCATAGGAATAATCGAGAAATCCATCCTGGCCTTTCTTTTCAATTTGTTGGCTTCCTTTTTCCGTAAGCATGCCTTTAGCTAGAGGACCACGAGCTAAAACGCTAATAGTATGTCGCTCCAGTAAATTTAACACTTCTTCTTCAGGGCGACGATCAAGCATATTGTACTGCATCATTACGCCATCGATGGATGAACGCTTTACATATTCACGTATTACATTTGGCCTAATAGATGAAATACCATATGCACGAATAACTCCTTCTTGCTTCAGTTCATCAAAGGCTGAGATCGTTTCGTCAATGGGGTCATCAGTTGTTCCGCCATGTAGCATGTAAAAATCAATATAATTCGTTTGTAACCGACGCAAGCTATCTTTTAATCCATCTTTAATATGCGATTTTGATGGGTCCCAGTGCCAATCCTTTTTGGCGCGGTCAAAATGATTGCCGACTTTTGTTGTTAAAATAATATCTTTACGCTTATTTTTAATGGCTTCCCCAACAACTTCTTCATTCATTCCAAAATCATATAAATCGGCTGTATCAAAATGATTGATTCCTGCATCCAGAGCTTCGTCAATAACTTCTTTTGCCTTAGTAGCGTTGGTTCCAAGTGACATGCAACCAAGCGTTAAGTCTGATACATATAAATCTGATTTACCTAAACGGTTTGTGTTCATCCTTTAACCTCCATTTTCACTTTCTATAGTATTAGTGTAAAAACTGGCTGGCGGGATTACAACTATTTCAGCATAAATCCACTATTAAATTATGTTAAAATGGGGGAAAGTAGGTAGAGGGTGGTAGTTTATGCGGAAATTTGAAGAAAAAACGATACGTTCTGAAAAAATATACGATGGTAAAGTGGTACATTTACAAGTAGATGATGTGACGTTGCCAAATGGAAAGACATCTAAGCGTGAAATTATCAAGCACCCTGGCGCAGTTGCAATTATCCCAATTACAAAGAATAACAAGATTGTGTTTGTTGAACAATATCGTAAACCTTTAGAAAAATCACTTGTTGAGATTCCCGCAGGTAAATTGGAACCGGGAGAGAAACCGGAAGCTACAGCAATCAGGGAATTGGAGGAGGAAACAGGTTATACAACAAACGAATTAGAATTTGTAGCATCTTTTTATACGTCACCTGGCTTTGCAGATGAAATTATGTATATATACATAAGCAGTAGACTGGAAGCCTTAAAGGAAAAGGTAGACGGTGACGAGGATGAGTTTGTGGAAATAATGGAACTAACACTAGAAGAAGCGCAACAATACGTGAAGGAAAATCGTATACAAGATGCGAAAACGAATTATGCAATTCTTTATTTACAGACATTGGAGATGATGTAAGCAATGATGGAGTCATTCTTTGCAGATCTGCATATTCACATTGGTCGTGATATGTACGACCAGCCAGTCAAAATTACTGGAGCAAAAAGCCTAACACTAACAAATATTTTACTCGAATCAAGTAGGAATAAAGGTATTCATTTAGTAGGCATAATTGATAGTCATGCTCCACATGTTCAACAAGAATTAAAGGAATTATTGGACAACAATCAGGCAAAAGAGCTTGATGATGGTGGTATTCAGTTTGAGGATGTGACATTGATTCTTGGTTCAGAAATAGAGGTATATGATGAGAATTGTCAGGGACCAGTACATGTCTTATGCTATCTCCCAACACTAGCAAAAATGGAAGAGTTTACCGAGTGGTTGGCTACCAGAATGACAAATATTAATTTGAGTTCACAACGTTATTACGGCTCAGCAAAAGCGCTGCAGTACAAAGTGAAAGAGCTAGATGGTTTATTTATCCCAGCCCATGTATTTACACCATTTAAAAGTACATATGGAAAAGGTGTAAAGCAGTCACTTAAAGAAATTTTTGATCCAGATTTAATTGATGCGATTGAGTTAGGTCTTAGCTCAGATACAAACATGGCAGATCAAATTGAAGAATTACATGATTACACGTTTGTTTCTAACTCAGATGCCCATTCCTTAGGGAAAATTGCACGTGAGTATCAAGAAATCGAAATGGTAGAGCCTTCATTCATGGAGTTTAACTGGGCATTACATCAGGTGAAGGGCAGAAAGATAAGCCGCAATTTCGGAATGAACCCGAAACTCGGGAAATATCACACAACTGTTTGTAGTAATTGCTTTAAACCGTTAACAACAAGTGTTACAGTCTGTCCAACGTGCAGTTCAACCAAAATTGTAAAAGGAGTTTACGACCGTATAAAAGAGCTTGCCAATGCAAACGGAAATAGGGTGAACAGGCCACTATATATGTATCAAGTTCCGCTTGAATACTTGCCATCGCTTGGTCCAAAAACATATAAAAAACTACTAGAAAATTTTAATACAGAGATGAACATTATTCACCAGGTACCGTTGAACAGATTGGAAGAGGTCGTTCCAAAAAAGTTAGCAAAAGCCATTATTCAAATGCGAAATGGAGAATTACTAATCTCAGCTGGTGGAGGGGGGAAATATGGGAGTATTAATCCTTCTTAATTCTAAAATTAATATAAGAAAAAAGTAGATTTTGGTATTTTTATTCGGAATTCCTCATAGTTTTTAAGTATACGATAGTTTGTACCACTTAAGGAGGACTCCGATGTTTCAAAGTAAAATACCAATTGTAAATCATGTAAAAAAATACGCAACCATCTACTTATTTATGTTAGTTCTGTTTTTAACAGGAGTTATTTTTGGTGCAGTTATTGTGAACAGCATGAATTTTGTACAGAAGCAGGATTTATTCTTTTATCTCGAAAGGTTCTTTGAGAAAATTGCTGGTAGCCAAGAAATTGATAATGGTGAAATACTTAAAAATAGTTTCTTTTATCACGCCAAATATTTACTTTTGTTATTTATTCTTGGGTTATCGGTTATAGGTTTGCCAATCGTGTGGATTTTATTGTTTTTAAAAGGATTGGTTGTCGGATTTTCAGTCGGATTTATTGTCAACCAGCTTGGGTTTGAAGGATTATTTCTTGCGTCATTGTCCATTGCACCGCAGAATCTAGTAGTCATACCAATATACCTTGTAGCAGGTAGTTTATCGATGATTTTCTCTTTAACGTTACTAAATAAGTTATTTTCCAGACGGTTATCACAACCAATATTGCAGCCGCTTAGTCGGTATGCGATTGTATTTACTTTATTATTAGCAGGGGCATTACTCGCTGCACTAATGGAAGCGTATGTTTCAAATGAGGCGATGGAGGCCTTAATCAGAATGTATTATAAATAATAATTAATGTTATATAATAATGATTATTGTTAGTTATTTATAATAATTATACTTTGACACTCGTTTCAACTGTGCATATAATAATAGGTGGGAATAGTGAGGGAGGAGACTTGCCATGGAACACCGAATTGATCGAATTAAAAAGCTACTCCATGCACAAAGCTATAAGCTGACTCCACAACGCGAGGCAACAGTTAGAGTATTATTGGAACGAGAAGAAGACCATTTAAGTGCAGAGGAAATTTATTTATTAGTAAAAGATAAAGCACCAGAAATTGGACTTGCAACAGTGTACCGTACATTAGAGTTATTATCAGAACTGAAAATTGTGGATAAAATTAATTTTGGTGACGGTGTTTCAAGGTATGATCTTCGTAAAGAAGGTGCAGAACACTTTCATCATCATTTGGTTTGTATTGAGTGTGGGTCAGTTGAAGAAATTGTTGATGACTTGTTAGAAGATGTTGAAAAAATAGTAGAAAACGATTGGGGTTTTCAAGTGAAAGATCATCGTTTAACTTTCCACGGGATTTGTAAACAGTGTCAAAAAGTAGCTGTTAAAACCACGTAATAACACATAATGAAGTGCCTTTTTTCTGTTAGCAAACCGAAAGAGGGCTTTTTTGTTTGGTGTTTTACAAATCTTAGAAAATAGGTTACTTTTAAAATGGATAATTTTTAACCCTAGTTTTATAGTTTTATGTATATTGTTCCTGTTTTTTGGCATATCTTTTAATAGGGAAGCTATGAATAAAGGAGATATGCTAGATGAAGCGAATGTTTTGGGATACGTTAAAAGTTTTCGTTATATTTACTGCATGTACGTTTTTATTTTATTTTGGGTTACGAATTATGCACGCAGAGTACAAAGAATATCATCAGTATGATCCACCTGAAGGGCCTGCTGTAAAAGTTTATGGAAATGAAAACGATTTTATGGATCGCTTTAATCTATTTTTTCGACTAGGGGAGTAACGAGTATGCTTAAACGTTCGATTGAGGATTTCTTTCATTATTTACAAGTAGAACGTGGACTTTCTGTCAATACAATCAATTCTTATCGGCGTGACTTGAAACGGTATGTACAGTATCTGGAGAGTGAGCTTCATAAAACTGATTGGAACACCATTTCCCGTACTGATTTACTCGGATTTTTACATGTGTTAAAGGATGAACGCAAATCTTCCGCAACTATTGCACGTTCACTTTCATCCTTTCGTTTGTTTCATCAATTTTTATTGCGTGAGCAACTCGTTGATCAAGATCCAAGTATACATATTGAAACACCAAAAAGAGAACAGAAATTACCAGCGATACTGTCGTCAAAAGATGTGGAAAAACTGCTTACAATTAATGGACGTAAACCGTTGGAAATTCGAAACAAAGCCATGCTTGAGTTGCTTTATGCTACAGGGCTGCGTGTCTCAGAGCTGATTACTCTAAGAGTAAATGATCTTCATTTAACGATGGGATTTGTCCGTTGTCTAGGGAAGGGTTCTAAAGAGCGTATCGTTCCACTAGGTGACGTGGCAAAAGGTGCCATAGAAGACTACATGGAACACTCACGTACTATTATCCTTAAGAAAAGGAAAGAGGATGTTTTGTTTGTCAATCAGCATGGTAGGCCATTATCCAGACAAGGGTTTTGGAAAATTCTTAAGGGTACAGCAAAAGATAAGCATATTGAAAAAAATATTACACCGCACACCTTACGCCATTCATTTGCGACACACTTGTTAGAAAATGGAGCTGATTTAAGGGCTGTACAGGAAATGCTAGGACATGCAGACATATCAACAACACAAATTTACACACATGTGTCCAAGTCCCGACTTAAGGATGTATATAAGGCGTTTCATCCTAGAGCATAAGTTTTTTGATTTTAGTTGTCTGACATCCTACAACTCATATATAATGACATATATTAATAAAAGTTTGGGAATATAAATACGGGAGGTATTAGCATGAAAAATTTTGAACGTGTTTTTTTAATTGTGATGGATTCCGTTGGTATTGGTGAGGCCGCCGATGCAGAAAAGTTTAATGATAAAGGTGCAGATACATTAGGACATATCGCGGATCACATGAACGGGCTTCATATGCCTAATATGGAAAAATTGGGTCTTAGTAATATTCGCAAAATTAAAGGAATTGAAAGTCAAGATAGTCCGCAAGCACATTATACAAAAATGCAGGAAGCTTCGAATGGAAAAGATACAATGACTGGGCATTGGGAGATAATGGGTCTGCATATTGAACATCCGTTCCGTACCTTTCCAGAGGGGTTTCCGGTAGAACTTATACAAAAATTAGAAACTGAATCTGGACGAAAGATTATTGGAAACAAGCCAGCTTCTGGTACTGAAATATTAGAGGAGTTAGGTAAAGAGCACATGGACACTGGTGCGCTCATCGTATATACATCAGCGGATTCTGTATTACAAATTGCCGCACATGAAGAAGTTGTGCCACTTGAAGAACAATATCGTATTTGTGAAATTGCACGGGAATTAACATTAGCTGAAAAGTATATGGTTGGGCGCGTGATTGCACGCCCGTTCGTCGGGATACCTGGGGCATTCGAACGCACATCAAATCGACATGACTATGCACTTAAACCATTCGGCCGGACGGTTATGAATGAATTGAAAGATGCGAACCATGAGGTCATAGCGTTAGGTAAAATTTCCGATATATATGATGGTGAAGGTGTAACTGAAGCAATTCGAACAACTGATAATGAAGACGGGATGACGAAATTAGTTGAATCAATGAATAAAGATTTTCATGGCATTAGCTTTTTAAATCTGGTTGACTTTGATGCGAAATACGGACACCGTCGTGACCCAAAAGGATATGGTAAAGCGTTAGAAGCGTATGATGCAAGACTTCCAGAGGTTTTAAACAATCTGAAGGAAGATGATTTGTTGTTAATTACGGCTGATCATGGTAACGATCCTGTCCACGCTGGTACAGATCATACACGTGAATTTGTACCATTATTAGCTTATCACAAAAATATTGATAATGGCTCACATATAGATCAAAGAGAGACTTTTGCAGACATTGGGGCAACAATTGCCGAAAACTTTAATATAAAAATGCCTGAGCATGGAATAAGCTTTTTAAAAGAGATTCGATAGGGGGAGAAGAATTTATGTATAGTAATAAGATAAAAGAGGCATGTACATTTATTGACAGTAAAATATCTTCTAAGCCAAGCTTTGGATTAATTCTAGGTTCTGGTCTCGGAGTATTGGGTGATGAGATTGAAAATCCAGTTACTATTCCTTATAAGGACATACCACATTTTCCGGAGTCCACTGTTACAGGGCATAAAGGTCAGCTCGTAATTGGAACACTTGAGGGGAAACAGGTAATAGCAATGCAAGGGCGGTTTCACTACTATGAAGGCTACACCATGCAACAGGTTACATTTCCAGTTCGAGTAATGAAAGAATTAGGTATCGAATCGATTATTGTAACAAATGCAGCTGGTGGTATAAATAAAGCGTTCAATCCTGGTGATTTAATGCTAATATCCGATCATATTAATAACATGGGCGATAATCCGCTTCTCGGACCCAATGATGATTGTTTGGGAGTACGTTTCCCTGATATGTCACAAGTATATAATAGAGAACTTGTTTCCCATGCTGAGTCCTGTGCAAGTGAACTTGGCTTAACGGTTCAAAAAGGTGTTTATGTCGGCAATACAGGTCCAGTATATGAAACCCCAGCTGAGATCAATATGCTTCGGACTCTAGGTGGAGATGCGGTTGGAATGTCAACTGTTCCAGAAGTTATTGTAGCAGGTCATGCAGGTATACGTGTATTAGGTATCTCTTGTATTTCAAATATGGCTGCTGGAATACTTGATCAACCGTTAACACATGATGAAGTAATGGAAACAACTGAAAAAGTAAGAGAGAACTTTTTACAATTCGTAAAGAAGATTATCCAAACAGAATCCTAAATTTTGACGGGAAGTGTTTTTATCATGAGAATGTATGATTTAATTGAAAAAAAACGTGACGGTAACGATTTAACACAGGAAGAAATTCAGTATTTTATTGACGGGTATACAAAGGATGAAATCCCTGATTACCAAGTTAGTGCGTTACTAATGGCTATTTATTTTCGAGATATGTCTGACGATGAACGAGCATTGCTTACATCTGCAATGGTAAACTCTGGTGATACAATTGATTTATCGAATATAGAAGGAATTAAAGTAGACAAGCATTCAACTGGTGGGGTTGGTGATACGACGACACTTATCTTGGCCCCCCTTGTCGCGTCACTAGGTGTTCCGGTTGCTAAGATGAGTGGGCGCGGTCTTGGACACACTGGTGGAACAATCGATAAGTTGGAAGCTGTTCCAGGCTTTCATGTAGAGATAACTAGTGCGGAATTTATTGAATTAGTTAATAAAAATAAAGTTGCTGTAATCGGCCAAACTGGTAATTTAACACCAGCAGATAAAAAATTATACAGTTTGCGAGATGTTACAGCAACTGTTAATTCTATTCCGTTAATTGCAAGCTCAATCATGAGTAAAAAAATTGCATCGGGTGCAGATGCAATTGTTCTGGATGTTAAAACCGGTGCTGGTGCGTTTATGAAAGAACTTGATGATGCGAAAGAATTAGCAGAAGCTATGGTTTCAATCGGAAATCGGGTTGGACGAAATACGATGGCAGTCATTTCTGATATGTCACAGCCATTAGGAAGAGCAATCGGTAATGCTTTAGAGGTAAAAGAAGCAATTGAAACATTAAAAGGACAGGGACCCAAGGATTTGACTGAGTTGTGTTTAACGCTCGGTAGTCAAATGGTAGTGTTAGCTGAAAAAGCAAGCACGATTGAAGAAGCACGAAAGATGCTTGAAGAAAATATTAAGAATGGTAAAGCATTTAAACAGTTTAAAACTTTCTTAGAGGCACAGGGCGGAGATGGAAGTGTAGCAGATAATCCTGATTTGTTACCACAAGCGACACATAAAGTGGAATTACCTGCTAAAACTTCAGGTACCATTTCTGAAATTGTTGCGAATGACATTGGCACTGCTGCTATGATGCTTGGAGCAGGTAGAGCAACAAAAGAATCGGAAATCGATTTAGCAGTTGGTCTTATTCTCCACAAAAAAATAGGGGATTCTGTTAAAGAAGGTGAATCCCTTCTAACCATTCATGCAAATGATTCAAATCTTGATAAAGTTAAGGGGAAACTATATCAAAGTATTACAATTACTACTGGTTCAGTTGATATTCCTTCCTTAATCTATGATATTAAAACAAAATAAATGAAGAAAGCGCTAAACACTCAGAATTTCGGATCAGACGAAATTCTGAGTGTTTTTTATTCTTATAACCACTTATAAAAAGTGAATATATTGGAAAACCTAGAAATAAATAGAATGTTGGAGGTAACAGTAATGAAAAATTGGATAGTTATACTTTGTACTGTTTTTATAGTTTATGTAGGAATTTCAATACCGGTCTATGCCGAAGAAAGTACTTCAGATAAGAAAACTGATTCATTAAATCTAGCATCGAAGGCAAAATCTGCTATATTAATTGAACAAGATACAGGTACGATACTTTACGATAAAAATGCACATGAAAAGCTTCCACCGGCCAGTATGACAAAAATTATGACCCTATTGTTAATTATGGAAGCATTAGACAATGAAAAAATTGAATTAGATGAAAAAATCCGTATTAGTGAATATGCTGCATCTATGGGGGGTTCACAAATTTTCTTAGAAGCAGGAGAAGAAATGACAGTTAACGACTTATTAAAAGGTGTAGCAATCGCCTCTGGAAATGATGCTAGTGTTGCGCTTGCTGAACGTATCTCTGGAAGTGAAGAAGCGTTTGTTAAAAAAATGAATGAAAAAGTGGAGGAGTTGGGACTTAAGAATACTAAATTTCAAAATCCAACAGGTCTACCTGCTGAGGATCATTATTCAACTGCATATGACATGGCGATCATCGCACAGCATTTGCTAAACCATGAAGAAATAACTGATTATACATCTGTCTATGAAGATTATTTGAGAAAAGGACAAGAGGATGAGTTTTGGTTAGTAAACACAAACAAACTGGTTAAATTTTATCCAGGTGTAGATGGATTGAAAACAGGTTACACCAGCGAAGCAAAATATTGTTTAACTGCTACTGCAAAAAAGAACGATATGCGTGTAGTAACGGTTGTTATGGGCGCTGAGTCACCAAAAGTACGTAATTCTATCGTCTCAAATATGTTGGATTATAGCTTTCAGCACTTTGAAACCACTAATCTCTACAAAAAAGGGGAACAGGTTGCTAAATTAAACCTACTTAAAGCGAAAAAGAGCGATATTAAGGTTGTTTCCTCACAACCAATAAGCACTGTTCATAAAAAAGGTGAGAAAGCCGAAAAGTTTACAACATCTGTAAAACTAGATCAATTAATTGCCCCTCCTTTAAAAAAAGGGGAGCAAGTTGGGACATTGGTTGTCAAAAACGGCGGAAAGGTTTTATCTGAAACACCATTAGTACTTGAGGAGGAAGCAGATACTGCTAATATATTTACGTTATTTAATCGCACGTTACAAAAAATAGCTAAATACAACTAGTTTTGTCGAATATCTTCTTCTTTTGACACCTTGCAGGAATAGTGTTGCTCAGTAGAGAAAGTAAACTATATAACTTTTAGTAAGGAGGAGAATTTGTGGGGATGAATTCTACATTCGAAGTAGTAGAGGATGTTCTAATTGTTCGCTTAGAAGGGGAATTAGATCATCATGAAGCAGAAGCATTAAGAAATCAGTGGAAAAATATGATTGAAAAAAATCTAGTGAAGCATGTAATTTTAAATTTAGAATCCGTTTCATTTATGGATAGTTCGGGGTTGGGTGTTGTCCTTGGTAGGTATAAGGAAATTTTGCAGCTTGGAGGGGAAATGGTAGTTTGTTCTATTTCATTGCCTGTTAAACGACTTTTTGAAATGTCTGGGCTTTTTAAGATTATCAGGTTGGAAGATGATGAGCAGAGTGCACTATTTACGTTGGGGGTGGCTTCATGAAGAATGAGATGTATGTAGAGTTTTCCAGTGTTAGTGAAAATGAATCATTTGCACGTGTATTAGTTGCATCGTTTATCGCACAACTCGATCCAACAATGGATGAATTAACTGAAATTAAAACAGTGGTTTCAGAAGCGGTAACAAATTCAATCATTCATGGTTACAATAACGAAGCCAATCATAAAATAGCTATTGAATGTAAACTGTATGAGGACGAAATTGAACTCTTAATCAAAGATGATGGAATTGGAATTGTTGATATTGATGAAGCCCGTCAACCTTTATTTACATCCAAACCTGAACTAGAACGCTCAGGGATGGGATTCACCATAATCGAAAACTTTATGGACTCCGTTAATGTAATTTCGACCGTACAAGAGGGCACAACTGTAATGATGAAAAAGCAATTAACAAAAAGTAAAACGGTTTGTAAATAGGGATATGCCTATGGATGTAAATGTAAAGCATCATAAACGGGAAGAACAATTAACGGATAAAGAAGTGAAAGCATACATTTATAAAAGCCAAAATGGTGATAAATCAGCTAGAGATATATTGGTTGAAAGGAATGTCCGATTGGTATGGTCGGTTGTTCAGCGGTTCATTAATCGTGGATATGATCCAGATGATCTTTTTCAAATTGGAAGTATTGGCTTAATCAAGTCGATTGATAAATTTGATTTATCATATAATGTACGATTTTCCACCTATGCAGTACCAATGATTATCGGTGAAATTCAACGCTTCATCCGTGATGATGGTAGTGTAAAAGTAAGTCGTTCACTAAAAGAAATTGGTAATAAAATCCGAAAAAAAAGGGATGAATTAACCAAAGAGCTTGGCCGGTCGCCTACGGTGAATGAAATTGCATATATTTTAGAGATTACCCCTGAAGAAGTAGTTCAAGCGGAAGAGGCTACAAAGACATTACACTCGATCCATGAGACGGTTTTTGAAAATGATGGCGACCCGATTACATTACTAGATCAAATCGCCGATCAAGATACAAGATGGTTTGATAAATTAACACTACAAGAGGCAATTAGAGGGCTAAATGAAAGAGAACGGCTCATCGTATATTTGCGTTATTATAAGGATAAAACACAATCAGAAGTAGCAGAAAGGCTTGGGATATCACAAGTTCAAGTCTCACGTTTAGAGAAAAAGATTCTAGATGAAATGAAAAAAATAATGGACTAATCTGACATCACTTTACAGTGGTGTTTTTTTTATTTTTTCTCATATTTATTAATCAAACGTGATAAAAATAACTTTTTAACAAAGACTATGAACTATACATGAAAAAGAGGTGAGAGACAGGTTATGGAAATTGTCTACTTGCGAATGAAAAAAAGTATAACCGTTGAAAAGTTACAGTACGTGAAATTAAAACATATTGCTTACACCTCTGCACCCACAGAAATGAAAAAACAACTAGAAGAAACTCCTATTTACCGAATTACACAAAAAGACAACAACATTGTTATAATCGATAGCTTCATAATAATTGATCATTTGACCAACTTATTGCCAAATGTGGAGTTTCAAATAATGGGACCAGAACAGTCGATAATTCGTGTGGATAAACATAAAAAGAAAACATCCGTATTAGTTGTTGCATTCGTTTGGCTGTTGTTATTTATCGGGACAGCAATGACAATTATGAACTTCCATTATGACGTTAGTATGCAGGCAGTTCAACAAAAATTACACTATTTATTGACTGGAGAACATAATGAATTTCCTTTATGGATACAGATACCTTATTCAGTAGGTTTAGGGTTAGGAATGTTACTCTACTTCAACCATTGGTTTAAAAAACGATTTAATGAAGAACCAAGCCCACTCGAAATAGAAATTTACAATTACCAACAAAACCTGGATCAATATGTAAGTTATCATGAAAACAAATTAAACGATAAACATGTTCCTGATTAAGCTTGTAGAGGTAATTATTGGGCTTGCTAGTGGTCTTGCAGTCGGATCCGGGTTTATAGCGTTTTTAATGGTATTAGGCATTATACCAAGGTTAATTCAACTAAGTCGTTCAATGAAATTAATATATCTTTATGGTCCATGTGTTATTGCTGGTTCGCTGTTTGGAGTTTATTTGTCCTTTACTGCAACGACGTGGGATCAGCCGCTTATTATATTAGCGATGTGGGGAGTGTTTCATGGAATATTTACTGGAATGCTTGCAGCGGCATTGACAGAGGTGTTAAACGTATTTCCAATTTTGTCAAAACGTATTGGTGTCGATAAACAATTGCTATGGTTATTAATGGCGATTGTTTTCGGGAAAATTACTGGTTCCATTTTTCAATGGACCTTCTTTGTAAAATGATCGATGGAGGGAATAGGTATTGACAACAAAACAATCTAATCAATCTAAAACACCCATTTCAACAAATATAGATAGTGTTGAAACTTTCATGAAAGAGCAAGTCGGTGCAGGTTTATCATTTGATCTTGGTTTTCGAGAGCTTATCATCATGAAAAAGAAAATCCAGTTATATTATGTGACGGGGCTTACTGACACGTCCGTTACATTGGAAGTCATTAAAAAATTGATCGACATAAATGATAATGAAAGTAATAAAAAAAAAATACCAGAAATTATTAAGAATCGTTTAGTTCATCAGCAAGTAGAAGCTATAAAAACGATGGATGAAGCGGTGGATCAGGTCTTATCAGGATTGACGGTAATTTTTGTCGATGGTGAAAAGCAGGCGTATGTAGTAGATGTACGTAATTACCCAGGTCGACAACCATCCGAACCAGATACAGAACAAGTAATTCGTGGTTCAAGAGATGGGTATACGGAAAATATTATCCAAAATACTGCCCTAACAAGAAGAAGAGTCCGTGATGCGAGACTTCGGAATGAAATGTTAAAGGTTGGTGAACGCTCAAAAACAGATGTTTGTATTAGTTATCTACAGGATGTTGCTGATGATGGCCTTTTAAAAGTAATTAAAGAAAAATTACAAGCTATTGAAGTGGATGGCATACCTATGGCGGATAAAGCGGTTGAAGAATTTATTATTAAACGTAAATGGAGCCCATACCCATTAGTTCGATATACGGAAAGACCAGATGTAGCTGCAAATCATCTATTGGAAGGTCATGTTTTAGTTACCGTAGATACATCGCCAAGTGTGATTATTCTGCCTACAACTTATTTTCATCATTTGCAGCATGCTGAAGAGTACAGGCAGGCTCCTGCAGTTGGAACTTTCATTCGTTGGACAAGATATATAGGCATTTTAGCATCTTTATTTCTTCTCCCACTATGGCTTTTATTTGTGATGGAACCATCTTTATTACCTAAACAATTGTCATTCATCGGCTTGAATGAAGAAGGGAATATACCGGTCTATATTCAAATCATTATGGGTGATTTAGGGATCGAGTTTTTAAGGATGGCAGCCATACACACGCCAACACCATTATCAACTGCTATGGGGTTAATTGCAGCAGTGTTAATTGGACAAATTGCAATTGATGTAGGAATGTTTAGTCCTGAAGTTATTCTATATGTTTCTATTGCAGCTATTGGTTCCTATGTTACGCCAAGTTATGAACTAAGCGCAGCCAACAAGTTGGCGCGAATGTTACTGGTTATTATTACAGCGCTTTTCGGGTTAATCGGATTCGTAATTGGTTTCACCATGTACATGTTATTTTTAACTAGCTTAAAGTCAATTCGGACACCATACTTATGGCCATTATTACCGTTTAATCCAAAAGCAATGGTACAGGTTTTCTTTCGGGTGCCTGCTCCATTATCAAATGACCGTCCCAGCATCGTTCATCCGAAGAATAATTATCGACAGCCACCTAGGAAAAAAGAACTTAGATAAAACGATGGCACGTTGTAAAGTGCTTTCGTTTTTTGTCATGGTGTGGTAAAGTATTTTTACTATTTAAATGTTTATCTCACTAAAGTAGGAGGAACCTCCATTGATTATAGAAAATCATCCATTTCAGATTAATTCAAAAGGACACCTAGAGATTGGAGGAATGGATGCAATGTTGCTGGTCGAAAAATATGGAACACCTTTATATGTATACGATGTATCAATTATAAGGGAGAATTGCAGATCATTTCTACAATCGTTTAAGGACTTGGATGTACAGGCTCAAGTTGCCTATGCAAGTAAAGCTTTTTCATCAATTGCTATGCTTCAGGTCATTAAACAGGAAAATTTAAGCTTGGATGTTGTCTCACAAGGGGAATTACATACAGCATTAAAAGCGGGGTTTCCAACTGAAAGAATACACTTACATGGAAACAATAAAAGCTATGATGAACTTTTGCTGGCGATTGAAAATAATGTTGGATGCATCGTTGTTGATAATTTTCATGAAATAGAGTTAATTGAGAGCATTTTACAAAACAATAATTATGAAATTAATGTATTATTACGGGTAACACCTGGTGTGGAATCAAATACACATCAGTATATAATGACAGGAAATGAAGACTCAAAGTTTGGATTTAGTTTACAAAATGGTCAAGCTGAACAAGGTTTTCTTCAGATGCATAAACATAATCAAATACATGTAAGAGGTTTGCATTGTCACATTGGATCTCAAATTTTTGAAACAGATCGTTTCATGAAAACAATTGATCAATTGTTTGAGACGATTACCAATTGGAAAGAAAATCATCAGTATATTCCTGAAGTATTAAATGTTGGTGGTGGTTTTGGTATTCGTTATACCAACGAGGATAATCCACTTGAAGCAAGTGATTATGTTCAAGCCATTACAAATGCCATCAGTGGACATGCCAGTAGGTTGAGAATACCTATGCCAGAAATTTGGATTGAACCAGGGCGCTCTATTGTGGGGAATGCTGGTATAACATTATACACGATTGGATCAATGAAACATATTCCGGGAATTCGTACTTACATATCAGTAGATGGAGGAATGACGGATAATTTACGACCTGCATTATACCAAGCTAAGTACGAAGGAATAATAGCGAATAAAGCTAATGAAGAAGTTATAGCGGAAAGTTCTATCGCTGGGAAATGCTGTGAATCAGGTGACATGTTAATATGGAATCTGCCCATTCCTGAGGTCAGACCGGGTGATACCTTAGCCGTATTTTCAACTGGTGCCTACGGATATTCGATGGCGAACCATTATAATCGGTTTCCAAATCCTGGAGTTGTATTTGTGGAAAATGGGATAGATAAGTTAGTAGTGAAACGGGAAACCTATCAGGATCTTAGTAAAAATGACTTATCCTATGAATAATAAAAAATGGTTAGTTATTTGAATAAAATTGATAAAGTGATAAGATAAGGAATGTGTTATTTTCAATTTAATTAAAAAAGATGGTCAAAGGTGCCAAACTAGAAACAAGGTCGGTTAAGTTCGCAGGCGTCCTCGAAAATAAAAAACAATTTTCTTCGTGCGATGTTTTTTCAGGGGGAGCTTTCTTTATCTTGTTGTAACGTCGACACTAGTACGTCCTGTGCGCCGAATTTCAAGGTGGCGAAGTCATGAGGACCGGAAAAGACCAGCCAACGAAGAAATTCGTAGTGTATCATTTGGTGACTTTTTGAACAATCATTTAAAGGGGATATGAAAAATGGCGAAAAAAGGATTTATTTTGATGGATAATGGAAATAAAATAGAATTTGAACTTTTTCCAAATGAAGCTCCAGGTACTGTGGCAAATTTTGAAAAACTAGCAAATGAAAACTTTTATGATGGGTTAACATTTCACCGTGTAATTGATGGTTTTGTTAGCCAAGGTGGTTGCCCTAAAGGAAATGGTACAGGATCTGCTGGATACACAATAAAATGTGAAACAGAAGGAAATCCACATAAACATGTAGAAGGATCATTGTCGATGGCACATGCTGGTAAAGATACGGGAAGTAGCCAATTTTTCATCGTGCATGATACTCAACCGCATCTTAATGGTGTTCATACTGTTTTTGGACAAGTTACTTCCGGAATTGAGCATGCCAAAGCAATGAACAATGGTGATGAAATGAAAGAAATGAAAATTTTTAACGACTAAATTACAAGTAATTGTCCATGACAAATTGGTAAAATAGTAGTATGATTTAAATGAAATAAGTTAATGCTGTTAAAGGATGAAGACGCTTTGAGTCAACGTAAAAAAAATTGGATCCTATTTTCATTGTTAGTTACTTTAGGCAGTATTTGGGGTATAGCATATTGGCTTATATTTGTTTTTTAGTTTTGCACTGAAAGTTGACAAATAGTGCAGAGTAAGGCATAACTATATATACACTCCTGCGAGGATGATTTAATAATGAGTAAAGGTACAAAAATATATTTTTGCTCTCCATGGTAGGTAAGTTATTTTCATAATGAGGGGTATCTATGTTAATTAGGTTTAAGAAAAATCTTGAAAAAATTGCGATGGGTTTACTTTCCTTTATGCCAGAAGAAAAGGAAGTAAAAAAATTGCAACAAACAATTAAAGAATATGAAACCAATGCAAATTGGCATCTTTATTTATGGAAAGATGAGGATGTAATTGGTGCAATAGGTGTACGGATTGAGGATGATATTAATGCAGTAATCCAACACATATCTGTAAGTCCTTCACACCGTAATTTGGGTATTGGTAAAAAGATGGTATACGAGGTAAATAAGGTTTATCAAAATAAATATGCCGTTTGTGCAGATGATCTAACACAGCAGTTTTATAATAAATGCGATGAGGCTATAAATGAGGATGAATAAGCCAACAGCCAGCTCACGAAAGTAAATGGGCTGGCTGTTGGTATAATTTATTTGTCTTGCCTTATTGCAGCTTAACGGGCAGTGACCTACACCCAAAAATTATTATAAAACGAATATATAGGTGAGAGATAACTGTTCGTACAAGCTAAGGTTGGTTCAACTACATTCAGTGTGAGAAAAAAATCAGAAACTGAATGTAGTTTCACCTTATGAAAACTACATCCATGCAGCTCCAACAATGATGAGAAGAATGAACAATACAACGATTAACGCAAATCCACCGCCATAAGAATTACTCATAATAAAATTCCTCCTTTTTGTAAATGTTTCAACTAACATTTATCTTACGTTAATAACTTATGTTGACATGGGTCATAGTGTATAGGCGAATTGTACAATAATGCTTAATAATTTTTTTTAGGAAGGAAGTAAGTGACGTGAATCAAGCATACCAGGTGAAATTAGATGCATTTGAAGGACCGCTTGATTTATTACTTCATTTAATAAAGCAGTATGAAGTTGATATTTATGATATTCCAGTCGCAACCATTACGGAACAATATATGCAATATATACATACTCTACAGCGTTTGGAATTAAACATTGCTAGTGAATATCTTGTCATGGCAGCTACATTAATAGCTTTAAAGAGCCAAATGTTATTACCAGATGAACCAATTGATGAAGAAGACGAAGCATATATGGAAGATCCTCGAGCGGAATTAATGCATCGTCTGATTGAATATAGAAAATACAAAGAAGCTGCAGAAACATTGAAAGAAAAGGAATTAGAATCCAATGAGATATACATGCGAGAGCGTGCTGTTTTAAATCAGGTAGACATTAATCAGCCAATGCTGAATGATGATACATCTATTTATGATATGTTAGGCGCCTTAAACAAATTGTTTGAACGTAAAAGGTGGACTGAACCTTTAGATACAACAATCAAAAAAATGGATATACCAATTGGACAGCGAATGACAGAAGTGTTAGATACTGTTAGAAAGTCAAAGCAAGGAATTTCCTTTTATGATCTATTTGTCTATCAATCTCGTGCACATATAGTAGTTACGTTTATAGCATTATTAGAATTAATGAAGACGAAAAAGGTATACTGTGAACAAAAAAGACATTTTGAATTGTTACAGGTTTTCTATATGGAGGAAAAATAGTGGGAAATACGGAACACAAAGCAATTGTTGAAGGGTTATTATTTGCAAGTGGGGACACGGGCATCACAGTAAAACAGCTTGCAAAAATAATAGAAATAAATCCGATAACGATTGAACATATAGTAGAAGAATTAAAGTTTGATTACGGACATACGGATCGCGGAATCACGATTATGCAATCACATGATACGTTCCATCTTACAACTAAGCCACAACACAGCCAATATTTTCAAAAGTTATTTGAAAGTCCAAAAATGAACAGGATGTCACAAGCTGCACTCGAAACGCTTGCAATTATTGCGTATAAGCAACCAATTACACGAACAGAAATAGAAGAAATCCGTGGAGTGAAAAGTGATCGATCTGTTCAGACATTGCTAGCTAGGTCTCTAATAGAAGAGGTTGGACGTAAAGAAAGTATTGGACGCCCAGTATTGTTTAGCACAAGTAAAGAATTTTTAACCTATTTTGGATTATCATCCGTTGAGGAACTGCCACCACTACCAGAGAACTTAGGAGACAGCAGTGTAGAACAAGAGGCAGATTTATTTTTCGAGAAACTAACCAAGGATTAGAAAATAAATAACATAACGTTATTGCGGTTAGGCGGATTGTAAAACCCTCACTGAATGAAGTTTCACTTTATTAACCCGTTAGCTAATTTAAAGCTAACGGGTTTTTCTATGCACGGATAAGATTAGTGGATATTAGTATAAGTGTAACTAAGACTTACAGTATTAAAGCTTGGTGGACAAGTTTTCTAAAAAGGTTCATATCGAGGGTGTCCAAGCATACAATATACAGACTAAAGTTCTTGGGAGGATCCCTTTATGCGAATGGCACTTTTTTCTTGTTTTCTAATAGGATTGATATTACTATCCCCTCTACATGGAATAGCGAAGCCTGGTATTTCAGCTATAAATGCAGTGTTGATAAACGAAAGTACTGGTGAAGTATTATATGAAAAGAAGGCTCATGAGAAACAAAAAATTGCAAGTATTACCAAAATAATGACAGCTATTATAGCAATTGAATCAGGTAAAATGGATGAAACCGTAAAAGCAAGTAAACGTGCAGTTTATACAGAAGGCTCATCTATCTATTTAAAGCAAGGGGAAAAAATGCTGTTAAAAGATCTAGTTTACGGGTTAATGTTACGTTCTGGTAATGATGCTGCAGTTGCAATTAGTGAACACGTTGGAGGAAGTCTAGAAGGGTTTGTCTATTTAATGAATAAAAAGGCACGGTGGATTGGAATGACGAATACACATTTCGAAAACCCTAGTGGACTTGATGGAGAAGAACATTACTCAACAGCCTACGATATGGCATTGCTAATGCGCTATGCAATGGATAATAAAATCTTTGAAAAAGTAACAAAAACAGAAATGTATAAATCCGAAGCTCGAGATTATGCTTGGAGAAACAAAAATAAACTACTTACAACCTATTATGCATATTGTACAGGCGGTAAAACTGGCTATACAAAAAGTGCTGGACGGACTTTAGTTTCAACTGCTAGTAAAGACGGTACAGATTTAATAGTTGTAACATTACAGGACCCCAATGATTGGATTGATCATATCAATTTATACGAATGGGGTTTTGAGAATACAGATAAACCAACTATGGCTTCACCTAATGATGCTAGTAGATTTTTAGCAGTTTTTGGGAATATATATAGACAAATTATTGGAATAGATGTGAATGGTTAATCTTATTTGGGCTTGCATGGCAATGATCGGTATTGTTTATGCCATGTTTAATGGCACAATGGACAATGTAAATAAAGCATTATTTGAAAGCGCAAATAATGCAGTTACATTGTCCATTGGATTAATTAGTGTCCTAGTATTTTGGCTTGGTATAATGAAAGTAGCTGAATCGGCAGGAGTACTGAAATTTTTGATTCGACTATTCAGACCAATAGTTGAAAAGATTTTTCCGGATATTCCAAGAGACCACCCAGCTATGGGTTATATATTGTCGAATATAGTGGCAAATATGTTTGGTCTAGGAAATGCCGCTACACCAATGGGGATAAAGGCAATGGAACAGATGAAGGTATTAAGCGGAACGGATACCGCGTCTAGATCAATGATTACGTTTTTAGCAATTAATACGTCTAGCTTGACATTAATCCCAACAACCGTCATCGCTATTCGGATGCAATATGATTCTGTTTCTCCAACCGAAATAGTTGGAACTACGATTATAGCTACGATTGTGTCAACGTTAAGTGCACTTATTATCGATCGGTATTATTATTATAAGAGTGTGAGGAGAGGTAATAAATGAGCTATATAACAACAGTTAGTGCCTGGCTTATCCCTTGCTTTATCTTAATTGTGTTGTTGACTGCAACGTATAAGCGAGTACCCACATATGAAACATTTGTTGAAGGAGGTAAAGAGGGTGTCAAACTGGCATTTTCTCTACTTCCTTTTTTAGTGGGAATGATCGTTTCTATTGGCATTTTGCAAGCATCAGGTGCAATGACAGCTTTTATTCATTTAATTGAACCAATATTAGTAGCTATAGGTGTTCCTCCTGAGATAATCCCACTTGCGCTTGTACGACCAATATCAGGGACAGCTGCATTAGGCATGACGACGGATTTAATCGAAACGTTTGGACCAGACTCCTTTATTGGGAGGTTGGCGTCTACCATGCAAGGTAGTACAGATACAACATTATATATTTTGACTGTCTACTTTGGTGCAGTTGGCATTAAAAAAATGCGTTACGCACTAAAGGTTGGACTATTAGCCGATTTAATTGGTATAATAGCGTCAATCGTAATTGTAACGATTGTGTTTGGATAAGATAAGAATGTAGCGTTAGCATACTGTTAACGCTATTGTTATGTTAACGATTTTTAGTAAAATTATAGGAAATTTGGTGATTTCATGACAAACTCATTAGAAAGAATACAAAAAATTATTGCCCAAAGTGGTGTAACGTCAAGAAGAAAAGCGGAACAAATGATTCTTGATGGGAAGGTAAAAGTGAACAATAAAACAGTGACAGAACTTGGGACAAAGGCTTCTCCGACTGATGAAATTGAAATAGATGGGGTTCCGTTACAAAAGGAAGCTCCAGTATATTACATGCTTTATAAACCAAGAGGAGTTATTTCGAGTTTAAAAGATGATAAAAATAGAACGATTGTTACTGACTTTTTAGAGGATGTTAAAGAACGGGTCTTTCCTATTGGACGTTTAGACTATAATACATCAGGCATACTTCTATTAACGAATGATGGGGAATTTGCAAACCTACTCATGCATCCAAAACATGAGGTCAATAAAGTATATGTTGCCAAGGTTAGTGGCATACCAGAGAAAAGCGAGCTTAATATTCTTCGCAAAGGAATCAAGGTGGATAATGATTTACTACGAGTTGTAAGTTATAAAATATTATCAACGGATAAAAGTAAAAATGCTTCTATTATAGAATTAACATTAACTGAAGGTAAAAACAGGCACATAAGAAGAATGATGGAGCAGATAGGCTTTCCAGTGAAAAAGCTTAAACGAGAAAGGTATGGAGTGTTAACCCTGCATGGACTCCAATCGGGGGACGCAAGGCCATTAACCCCACATGAAGTCAAGCAAATGCGGCATATCGCAAGTGAAATTGTTAAAGAATAGTCAAATTTGACTGTTGTTTCGCATGGTATAATGACTTGGGAGTGGATATCGTGAATGTAGATGATATAAAAGCAAATAAAAGAAGAAAAAAACGAAATCGTTTAATCTTTCGTACAGTTGTATTAGTAATTTTGCTTGCGGCAGTCGCTTATGCACTAGTTTCAAATTTAAGTAAGGATACGACAAAAATTGATGTGGGATCACAGGCGCCTAATTTTAAGTTGGAACAAGTTAACAAAAATAACGAACTTGAGACTGTGAAATTAAGTGATTTAGAAGGTAAAGGTGTTATGTTGAATTTTTGGGCTACATATTGCAAACCATGTGAAGCCGAGATGCCATACATGGAAAAATTATATCCTGAGTATAAAGAGAAAGGGATTGAAATTGTTGCGGTAAGCTTGGATGCTACAGAATTGGTAATCAATCGTTTCATTGATCAATATGACTTAACTTTTCCGATTCCACACGATGATACTGGTCAAGTAATGGATTTATATGGAGTTGGACCTATTCCAAGTACATTTTTCATCAATCCAGAGGGTGAAGTGGTGGAAATTGTTGAAGGTGCATTGACGCTTGAAAGTTTAGAAGGATATTTAAAAAAAATTCAGCCCGAGTAAATTCTTAACACTACTATTGTGAGGGATACGAATGAATAAAATAAAATGTGAATGTGGGCACGTGAATCCTGAGGGAACAGTGCTTTGTGAAGCATGTGGGAAGCCAATTGAAGGAAACCAACATATTGATGGAAATGACAAAACTAAGCTGTTAAATATGCGATATGACGGGAGTGCTCGTCGGTCACAAACATATAAAAAGTCAATAATTGATAAAATATGGAACTTTTTCTCCTCTGTAAAAGTAGGAGTATGGCTGATTGTTTTAACATTAGTCGCATCAGCGATAGGAACAATTTTCCCACAGGAACAGTATATTCCTGCAAATGCAGTTTCTAGAGATCCTGCAATTTACTATGAAAGTACATATGGAATTTTTGGACAGATATATTATCAGTTAGGGTTCTATGATCTCTATAGTTCATGGTGGTACATGCTATTAGTCGCACTCATTGGTATTTCATTAGTAATTTGTAGTATTGATCGCTTTGTGCCATTATATAAAGCTTTAAAAACACAAAAAGCTAAGAGGCATGAGACATTCTTAAATAGACAACGTTTATATAGCAAATCAGAAAATGTTACAGATGCAGAAAAACAACAAATAGTTGAGTCATTAAAGAAACAACGATATAAGGTTCGTAATGAAAAAGGTCACATTCTGGCTGAAAAAGGAAGGTTCTCTAGATGGGGACCTTATGTTAACCACATTGGATTAATAATTGTTTTAATCGCAGCGATCCTTCGAATGACTACACCAATGTATATAGATGAGTACATGTGGCTCCGGGAGGGAGAACAACAAGTCATTCCTGGAACCCATGGTGAATATTATGCAAAAAATAAAAATTTTATACTAGAAACTTACGATAAAGATAATGAACGTTTCAAGGAAGCAATCAAAAAAGAGGGAGTAGTTGCAAAAAACTTTGAAACGGAACTAGTTATTTATCAAGAAAAGGCAGAATCTGTCACAGGTGCAGAACCTAAGCTGGAAAAAATTAAAGAGAACAGCATAAAACTAAATCATCCATTAAAATTCGACGGTTATACATTGTATCAGGCGGGCTACCAAAAAAATGAGTTTACAAGTATGTCATTTAAGATACATGAAACCGATGATCAAAATGAAACTGCTTTAGGGTCATTTACGATTGATCTTACAGAGCCGAAATCAGAATATAACTTAGACAATGGATTCCGTGTAGAAATTGATCAATACTATCCTGAATACTACCTAGATGATGGAGAGCCTAGATCAGAATCGAAGTATGCAAGAAATCCAGCATTTGTGTTTTTTATCTATCCACCAAATAGTGATGAACCTGAAGTAAGTTTTGTAGGTATTCGTAAAAATATTGATGCTACTGGTGAAAATGAATACAAATTAGGATTACAAGATTTTGAATTGCGGGATGTTAGTGGTATTACTGTTCGAAGAGATTATACGTTGCCATTATTTGTTATTGGTGCAATCATCTTTATGATTGGTGTCATTCAGGGTATGTATTGGCAACATCGAAGAATTTGGATCCATCCTAATAAAGGTAACCTGTTAATAGCTGCACATACAAACAAGAATTGGCATGGTGTTAAAAATGATATTGAAAAATCGATAGCTAACACCAATGTTAAAATGGTTAACGATCAACAAGAATTACCTGATTAAACAGTTCGTTTTGAAGGAGGATTTACATGGACACAATGATAAATATAAGTAGTACGATGTTGTATGCAGCATTTTTCTTATATTTACTTGCTACATTTTTCTTTGGTGCAACCATACGTGACAAGCGTAGTAAGGGAAGTAAAGGGAAAGCTGGAACAATTGGTATCACCATAACAATTATAGGTTTTTCAGCTCAAATCGTATATTTCATCACGCGCTGGATTGCTAGTGGACACGCCCCAGTAAGTAACTTATTTGAATTTGTTACGTTCTTTGGAATGGCCATGGTATTTGCGTTTATTATTCTGTATTTCATCTACAAAGTTAGTATTTTAGGATTGTTCGCTTTGCCAATTGCCTTAATCGTAATTGCTTATGCTAGCATGTTCCCAACTGAAATATCACCATTGGTACCGTCTTTACAAAGTCACTGGCTGTATATTCATGTGACAACCGTATCATTGGGTGAAGCAATATTGTCTATCAGCTTCGTAGTTGGGTTAATTTACTTAATTCGTACAATTGATCAATCAAAAAGCAGTAAGCGAACAACATGGCTTGAACTTGTATTGTTCTCGCTACTTATTTTTATTGGTTTTAGTTTAGTAAATGTGATTTTCAATGTCGCTGGATATGAAGCGCAATTTGAATACACTACAAATAATACAACAGTAACAGCAGATTATACTTTACCAGCAATTGCTGGTCCATATGAGGGTACACTAGTTACGGAAGGTGTGATGCAGCCATGGTTCGATGCTCCATCATGGATGCACGGTGTTGATGCTGGAAGAAAGTTTAATACGTTAATTTGGTCTGTATTTGCTGGAATAGTCTTATACGGCCTGTTACGCATAGTTTTACGTAAAAGAATCGGTGCAGCAATACAACCAGCGTTAATGAAAACGAAACCTGACTTATTAGATGAAATATCTTATCGTGCAGTTGCTATAGGGTTCCCTGTGTTTACACTGGGTGGTATTATATTCGCCTCCATTTGGGCACAAATAGCGTGGGATAGATTCTGGGGATGGGATCCAAAAGAGGTTTGGGCCTTAGTGACTTGGTTTTTCTATGCAGCATTTCTACATCTACGACTATCAAGAGGATGGCATGGTGAAAAGTCAGCGTGGCTTGCAGTTGGTGGATTTGCAATCATCATGTTTAACTTAATTGCAGTTAACCTTGTTTTAGCAGGACTGCATTCATACGCTTAAATTTTATTACATTGAATGAAGTATAAAACAGGGCATTGTTATTCATCAGGATAAATAGTGCCTTGTTTTTCATATCGTGATCTAATGAGGAGGAATCACATGGATGAAAATGCAAAAGTATTGGTGGTAGACGATGAGGACAGAATACGTCATCTAATTAAAATGTATTTGGAGCGAGAAGAATTTATTGTTGAAGAAGCTGATAATGGGACAGATGCATTAGAGCTGGCATTAGAAAATGATTATGATGTTGTCCTATTGGATATTATGATGCCTGGTATGGATGGAATAGAAGTCTGCCAGGAATTAAGAAAAGAAAAACAAACTCCTGTTATCATGTTGACTGCAAAGGGAGAAGAAGCCAATCGGGTTCAAGGATTTGAAGTGGGGACAGATGATTACATTGTGAAACCATTTAGCCCCCGAGAAGTTGTTTTACGTGTCAAGGCTATACTTAGAAGATCATCATCACAAACAAATTTTAAAGAAAATGATTCTATACCAAAAGATATGCTTGTTTTCCCTCACTTATCAATTAATCATGATGCACACCGTGTATTAGCAGATGGTAAAGAGGTTAGCTTAACACCAAAAGAATATGAATTACTTTGTTTCCTTGCTAAAGCACCAGACAAAGTATTTAATCGGGAACAATTACTAAAAGAAGTCTGGCAATATGAGTTTTTTGGAGACTTACGCACAGTTGATACACATGTAAAACGGTTAAGAGAAAAGTTAAATAATGTATCCAGCGAGGCATCCAAGATGATTGTTACGGTGTGGGGCGTGGGATATAAATTTGAAGTAGATGATGTATAATGTTTTGGCGTAGTGTGGTCGGGAAACTAGCAGTTACCATTTTATTGCTAGTTTCTTTTGTATTATTTATTCTAACCATTTTTTTACTTGAATTCTTCGAGAACTTTCATATAGATGAGGCTGAAGAAGACTTACTCCAAACAGCAACAAAAGTATCTGTAATGGTTAAACAATACGAAAACGAAAACTTAGTTTACGAGACAACCAATCGTGTGAAAGAACCTTCTAGCCGAGTTGCCATTATTTTTAATGATGGAACGATTTGGGTTTCCAAAAGTAGTAATGATGATTTACCTGCACTTCAACCAGGGTGGATTAAGAATGATGACAGGTTAGCAAGAGTAATATCAGACGATCAACAGGTGAAAAAACAAATGACCCTTCCAAATAATGATAGTAAAGTCATGATAGTTGGCACCCCCGTTGGAAATGGGAGTGGGGCAGTATATGTTTATCAATCCTTGGAGGTAGTGGACAAGACAAAAGCTGAAACAACGAAAATCATATTTCTAGCTGCTGGAATAGCCATTATTTTAACTACTATTTTTGCATTTTTTTTATCAACAAGAATTACTTCTCCTTTAATTAAAATGCGTGAGGCAGCTTTTGATTTAACAAGGGGAGAGTTTAATACAAAAGTTCCCATTTTAACACATGATGAAATTGGTGAACTAGCCATGGCATTCAACCGGATGGGAAGACAATTAAAATTTCATATTAATGCCTTACGTCAAGAAAAAGAACAGCTGTCTAGTATCGTTAGTTCCATGGCTGATGGAGTAATAACGTTGAATCGTAATGGGGATATGATTGTTACCAATCCACCTGCTAAACAATTTATTGAAAGCTGGTATTTTGAAAATAGTAAGCAATTAACAGAATCACACAATCAACTACCTGAAGAATTAAACCTAATTTTACAGGGTGTAATTAAAAGTGAAAAGGCAGCCATACATGAGATAAGTTTGCAAGGAAGAAACTGGGTTATGATTATGACGCCATTATATGATCAATCCTACGTACGTGGCGCTGTTGCAGTTATTCGTGATATGACTGAAGAACGACGCTTAGACAAACTTCGCAAGGATTTCATAGCCAATGTTTCCCATGAGCTGCGGACACCGATTTCGATGTTACAAGGGTATAGTGAAGCAATAGTAGATGATGTAGCAGAAACCAAAGAAGATAAAAATGATTTGGCAAAAATAATTCATGAAGAATCATTGCGCATGGGCCGTTTGGTAAATGAGTTATTGGATCTTGCTAGAATGGAAGCAGGACATATCCAATTAAATATGGAAAAAGTCGACGCGTACAGTTATATAAATCGTATCATCAAGAAATTCAATGGTATATCACTGGATAGAAAAATAGATTTAAGTTTACAATCTACTACCAGTAAAGATTCATTTATTACTATTGACCCAGATCGAATGGAACAAGTTTTTACTAATTTAATTGACAATGCTATAAGGCATACAACTGAAAATGGATTTGTAAATGTTTTAGTTGAAATAAATAATGACGAATTGCACGTTTCCATTGAGGATAGTGGCAGTGGGATTCCTGAAGAGGATATACCTTTTGTTTTTGAACGGTTTTACAAGGCTGATAAGTCGAGAACTAGAAACAAGGAGAAAAAAGGTACTGGATTAGGTCTAGCAATTGCTAAAAATATTATTGATGCCCATCAAGGAACAATATCGGTAAAAAGCAAACTTAATGAAGGAACAACCTTTACCTTTAAAATTCCTCTGTCATAATCAGATAAAATTGCTTAATTCGGTCTAGTTTGGTAAGATAAGAATTGTACAATAATTGAATAAAAATCGTGAAAAGGGTGCTTATGCTTAATAGGGAATCTAGTGGAAAACTAGAACTGTCCTCGCAACTGTAAGTGGTGTACGAAATAGGCGAATCCACTGTATGTAACCATATGGGAAGGGCTTAGAGTAGGGTGATATCACAAGTCAGTAGACCTGCCTTTTTCTGATGTTTCAATGCTTCGAGGATAAAAGCGACTTGAGATAACCCGAATAGTAGTATGTATATATATAATTGTTCGATTGTCTTATTTAGATTTAGCTAACTCTCAGGTGAAGAGTTAGCTTTTTTGATTTTAATACAACGTTCATCTATGTTTATATCGGATATCTAACGCCTAAATCTTCACAATAAAAAATTGGGGGTTTTAGAAGATGAGTAAGGTTAAACTTTTTCTAGTGTCATTTATAGCTGTTATTGTTGTTTTAGGAGGATGTAGTTCTGAAGGCACTAACAATGAACAATCAAATGCTACAAATGAGCAAACAGAATCTACTGAAACTACTACTTCTGACCAAGAAAATCAAGAGGAAGATGTAGTAACCATTGCTATTACGAAAAGTAAAGGGGAAGAAACGGTTAAAGAAAAAGAAATTGCGATAGAAGATGGGGCAATTCTTTACGATGTTATGAAGGAAAACTTTGAAGTTAAAGATGACGCAGGTTACATTACATCCATTGAAGGAATTGAGGCAAAGGAAAGTGAACAAATGGCTTGGATGGTCTTCGTTAATGATGAGATGGCAAGTGTTGGAGCAAAAGAGCTTGAATTAACACCTGGTGATTCCGTTAACTTCGATTTACAATCTTGGGAATGACGTTAAATGAACAACCATAAAATGAATACCTATAAATTAACATTACTTGCACTATTGGCAGCGCTTGGTGTAGTCGGTAGATTTGCGTTTTCATTTTTGCCTAACGTGCAACCGGTTACGGCAATTATCATCGTCTGCGGTTTATTTTTAGGACCAGTCGCTGCCATGACGTTGGCAGTATTAACTACATTTCTAACTAATATGATACTGGGAATGGGTTTATGGACCATCTGGCAGATTGTAGCATGGGCCATAATTGGATTGATTAGTGGATTAATTGGCAAATATAGAAAGAAGCATTCAATCATGTTGCTAACTATTTATGCTGTATTCTGTGGCTATTTGTATGGATTTGTTCTTTCGCTAACTACATATACAATAGCAGGTGAATTTCTTCCTTATTATTTGGCTGGACTTCCTTTTGATACAGCACATGCAGTTGGAAACGGAGTATTTATAGTTTTACTTTATCCAATTATATCTTATTTCTTTGAAAGATATGCAAAGGAACGATTTCCTCTTCAAAATACCAACTAAACTGGGTTGGTATTTTTTCTTTTTTTGATTATAGTTATAGAGATTGTTCAGAAAGTCATCAAATGATAAACGGCGAATTTTTACGTTCCTTAAAAAAGAAGAATACTTTTTCTGCGTGCGAAGTAATGCTTCGGGGGTGATTTTAGTGCTCAGTTTTTCTGGTCCTCAGAAACCTTTGCGCCCACAGGACGTTTCGTTCTTTGTCGACTTTTTCAACAAGCACCTTATAGTAAGCTGTAACGTTTTGATTCATAGATACGACTAATAGTTGAATGGGGAATCGTTATGAAAGATATTTTTGAAGATTTGTATGATAACTATCATCGTGATTTGAATAAGTTTGTTTTTTACATGGTAAAAGATAAACAACTAACAGAAGATCTTGTTCAGGAAGTTTATATTAAAGTACTCAGCTCTTACCAAAACTTCCGGGGGGAGAGCAGTGAGAAGACGTGGTTGTTTTCTATTGCTAGGCATATTATAATTGATTATTTTCGTGCGCAAAAAAGAAAAAGAAATCGGATTTATGAATTTTTTGACTGGGCTGAAAAAGGTCCATCACTTTCAGATACGCAACCATTACCTGAAGAAATAGCTGTACAAAATGAGGATATACAAAAAATATATAGCTATCTAGATTATTGTACCCCCGCTCAAAAGAGTGTCATCATTTTAAGATACATACAATCATTTTCGATTAAAGAAACTGCAGAAATACTAGGTTTTAGTGAAAGTAAGGTAAAAACAACACAACATCGGGGACTAAAGATACTAAAAAAACTAATCAATAACAATGAACAGGAAGGGGGAGATGCATAATGGCGACATCCAATCAGCAAGAAGAACACATCAAAAAAGTATTAGAAGAAATGCCTGATATTATTCCTGATACTAAAAAAGAAGCGTTATATGAGCGCATCTCTACCCAAATGAATCGTCAACCAAAAAGGAAACAGAAAAGATTGATTTTAATTCCGGTATTCAGCACCATTTTTGTAGCATTGTTGGTTATTGTTATAGTGATGAACACTGGGGAATATACAACACTAAATGATGAAAACGCAGCAGATAAAATGAGTGATCAACAACATTCAACTTCACAGGAATCTGTGAGTGAAGGTGACAAAAGTACGCAGGAAAATCAACTAAGGAGTACTGTGGAAAATACTGATTCTAATTTAGTTATCCATGATATTAGTGATACCGAAATAATTGTTCATGGAGAGGTAACTGACAAAAATACGGGTTATGTCATTCCCGTATCTTTCATAACTCCAAGGGATCTTCATGCTAAACAAGTAATGCTAGCTGAAAATACATTATCCAAAATGTTTCATTCCAGTCAATTTAATCACAAAATTTTTACTAATGAAAAGAAACAAAGTGAAAGTAGTGAAGTTATAAAAAAAACGAGTTATAAAATATACACGGTGATAGATAGTAATAAAAAGTTCTTATTACCCATTACATTAGAAGAAAATACGGACTTTGAAATGGCATTACGTGAAATGGGAAGTACAGAAGAAGAAATCAATGTTAGTCAATCAATTCCAAGCAATGTCAAATTTACAACAAAAGAATTTGGAGACCAGATTCAATTGACGTTACAAGATAATACTTCTTTTGAAGATAATAATCATTATAAAAATATGATAGAAGCTATTCTAATATCAGCAAAGAGTTTTGGTTATAGAACTGTGAAATTTCAAAACCCTACCGTTGAACAGATAGGTCCCTATTATTTAAAAGAGGCTATTCATGTACCAATTGCTGTCAATCCGATAGATCCCCTTGGTTGATTTTTTAGATTGACTTTCCATTGGAGTCAATTTAATATAAAGATAAATAAAACGTTTCGAAAACGTTTTTTGATAGTTCTCTAACAAATATATGTAAAGTGATTGGTGAAGATGTGGTTTATGTAATGAAATAATTGCTCACTGGATGGAGATCCAGTAAAGACTGGCTCTTTGAAAAAAACCAGTTATGTTATTCATCTTCAAATCTTAACGGGTCTCCATCGAATTTTCTGTCAGAGATTTTAATGGAATCCGTTGGGCA
The DNA here is from genome assembly GCF_057836705.1 of Virgibacillus carmonensis. Taxonomy (NCBI): domain Bacteria; kingdom Bacillati; phylum Bacillota; class Bacilli; order Caryophanales; family Bacillaceae; genus Virgibacillus; species Virgibacillus carmonensis. Next base: position 60,855 of record NZ_JBYQFJ010000005.1, read on the forward strand.
ACCTTCAAAAGCATCAACCATATCTTCTTCAAGCACTTCAGGTATTTCTTTTGTCCCCGCGTTATCATCAATCCCTACATAAGCGAGACCTTCATCGTCATAATCATATATGTCAGGTGCGGTAGCCCCACAGGCTCCACAAGCTATGCACGTTTCCTTATCAACAATTGTATAGTTAGCCATTCTAAATCCCCCATTATAAACAAAAGCTTTCCTTATCATTGTAAAACGGAATTTGAGACATTTCAACTAATGAAGAAAATCATTAAAACTTTACTTTCTAGGAGTTATGACATGTTAGCAGAAGGGATTTTATTAAAATGTAGCTTACAGTTCAATCAAAGTCGTACAAGTTCAGCTATCTATCATTTGATTACAGGAAAAAAATCCATACAAACTGTACAGGATGCACACATTTATCAATTGGAAAACTTTTATGGAATTAACCGCTCGTTACAAAAACGTGATTTTGATAAAATAATAAATACATTGGTTTCTAATAATCTTCTGGAGTTGGACGAATCAATGAGTTGTTCAGTTACTCCAAGTGGTATGGATTGGTTGAAAAAAAACCAAACTTGTTTGCATTTAGGTGATTATGACGGATTGCACTACCACACTGTTTCCTCGGCTTTTTATGATCGGCTGTTATTACTTATTCAAACGTTATCGAATAGCAGTAATAATCAATATTCATTTATCCCTGTTATTGATAAGCAACCGGTATTAGACTGGGTCAAACGGGTGTTTAATCAATTAAAGCGGAAAATGGAATCTTATTTTGAGCAGCTGCATCATGAGTTACATAAATTATTAAGTTCTTTTTCAAATAAAGAGGCATCTATCTATGTTGATCGTTTTTCAGGATACAATCATTACGGAAAAAGTAAAGAGCAATTGGCAAGTGACTATAAACAAGAAAAATTGGATATATCGTTTATTATCGAGCGAATGAATCACTACATGTTAAACCAGATTTATCTTAGTCCGAATAATTTTCCTGCAATTTTAATTCTTATGGAAGGCCTTGCAAATAAACAGTTTATTACTGATTCAGCGAAGAAAACATATCATTTATTACAAGAAAATTATTCGATTAATGAAATTGGACAAATAAGGAATTTAAAAGAAAATACAGTTTATGATCATGTAGTGGAAGTTGCGCTTTTTACTCATGATTTTCCAGTATTAAACTATCTGTCTAAAGATCAACAACAACAGATTCTGACTGCGGTTTATGAAGAAAGTACAAATAAATTAAAAGCAATAAAGCAAATGGTTGATCAGCGCATTAGTTATTTTCAAATTCGATTGGTCTTAGCAACTATGCAACGTGCAGGTGAACAAAATGAATGAGATGATAGATTCGAGTTTAGTTCTAGAACATAAATTAAAGGATTATTTTGGTTTTACAACATTTCGAACTGGACAAATGGAAATTATCAGAGATGTTATGCAAGGGAAAGACGTGTTAGGAATCCTTCCAACAGGAATGGGCAAATCGCTTTGTTATCAGTTACCTGCTAAACTTTTAGAAGGTACGACTATTGTCGTTTCACCATTAATTTCTCTGATGATGGATCAAGTTAAGGAGCTTAAAGCATCTAATTTTAAAGAGGTAATTGCACTAAATAGCTTTATCAATCCAAAAGAACGGAAAGTACTTTATCACCATTTAGAAAACTACAAGTTGATATATGTTTCACCAGAACTAATACAACAGACTGAATTGCTTGATCGTTTAAAACGATTAAGTGTAAATTTATTAGTCATTGATGAAGCACATTGCATCTCGCAATGGGGTCATGACTTCAGGCCGGATTATTTAAGACTAAGTGATGTTGTGGCTGAGCTGAATAATCCACCGATTCTTGCATTAAGCGCTACGGCCACAAAAGAAATTCAACTTGATATTAAAAAGGTTTTAAGAAGCCTAGATATGGTTGATCATATTTATCCAATGGATCGAGAAAATATTATTTTTTCGATAGAAAAAGTAACAAATGACATCGAGAAAAACGAAAAGGTAAAAAAATTGTTTGATCGTATTCGTGTGCCAACAATTATTTATTTTTCAAGTAGGATAGCTACTGAACAATTAACCAGTTTTTTATTGAAAGAACATCCGTCACTAAGAGTAGCTTTTTATCATGGCGGGATGGACACGATTGATCGTATTTCAGTACAACAGCAGTTTATGAATAATCAATTAGACGTTATATGTTGTACAAGTGCATTTGGCATGGGAATTAACAAAAAAGATATCCGATTAATTATTCACTATCATTTACCTCTTCAATTAGAATCCTTCATTCAGGAGGTAGGAAGGGCTGGACGTGATGGTGAAGAGAGTGTTAGCCTTTTACTTTACTCGGATCATGATCATTATCTACCGTCAAACTTACTAAAAAAAGAACTTCCACGAGAAGATGATCTTACGTTCGTATTTCAGCAATTAAATGCTTTATACAAACAAAAAGAACAACTGCCACACAAAATTGAGCAGCTTGAACAAATCTTTCATCTAAATGAAATTCAATGGAGATTTTTACACTACCAATTTGAAAACCATGGTATGATAATAGGAAATCATATTGTATATCAAAAAGAAAAATGGAAGCAAGCTTTTCACGAGATTCAACACTTTATTAATAAGCGTCTTATTTTAAAGGAACAAAAATTACGTGCGATGATAGCTTGGATTGAGACAGAAAGTTGTTTACGAGAACAACTTTATAAGGGATTTCAATCAAATTACACGATTCCACTTCATTCATGTTGCAGCAATTGTGGATTTAATCTATCAAACTGGGGAATACAACAACAGGTGGCAGAACAAAACTATCACAATTGGGAAGAAAAGTTGCAGGCACTTTTTACAACCGGAGGAAAGAATGCGTAAACAAAGTGATATCATTAAACAATTGTCCGATCATGAACTAAGGGTTCAATTAATCATATCTCAATTATTACTCGTTCTTATCAGTATTATTTTAAGTTACTTTTTATTTAATTCTTTCACTGATTGGTTGAATTACTTTAAACTCTCTTATTACGATATTGTATGGTATGGATTAATTCCTGGTTTACTAATTGTGTTAATAGATTTGGTATGCATGTATATTTTTCCTGAGAAATATTATGATGATGGTGGGATAAACAAAAGAATTTTTCATGATCGATCTGTCGGGGGAATTTTCCTTTTAGCACTGATGGTGGCAATTGCAGAGGAATTATTGTTTCGGGGGGTAATACAAACTACATTTGGATACCTAACTGCTAGTATCGTTTTTGCCTTAATCCACTTTCGATATTTGAAGAAGCCTGTTTTACTCGTATCTATTTTATTTGTAAGCTTTTATATAGGATATATTTTTGTACTTACTGAAAACTTACTTGTAACCATCACGGCACATTTTATTATTGATTTTATTTTAGGTCTAGTAATTCGTTTTCAAAAAAGAGGTGCTAATTATGAGCAATAAAAACACTGAACGCGATGACCAGGCTAAAGAGCTTAGGAATTTGTTTAATGAGGTTCAAGGGCAGGGGAAAGAAACCAGTGCATTACCAAAAGAAGAAAATACAGATCGTGAGAATAGAGATTTTACCTTAGAAAATAGTTCAACTGAGATTGATAAATCCATACGTCAAATTGATATTTTAAATCTTCCACCACGCAAGGAAGTTCATGGCAGTAATAAGAAGCGAGCACGGATAAAAATTAGCCGTCCTTTTGCCCGGTTCAGTGTAGTTATTTTAATGATAGTTGCCATTATTTTTTCTTTATATTATGTGTGGGACGAAGAACTTATAAAATTGCCAATAAAGTTTTAGACATATTCAAAGAGTGCCACTGTTCGTCAGTGACACTCTTTGAACTAGAATATTTTTTTTCTATCGCGTTCCTCCTTCAGTATTTCTACAGCCTCTCTAAACCGCATAGAATGAACGACTTCCCGTTCACGTAAGTAACTCAGACTGTCATTTAAGTCTGGATCATCACTCATATTAATAATCCACTGATAGGTTGCTCTTGCTTTTTCCTCAGCTGCGATATCCTCATATAAATCAGCAATTGGATCACCTTTAGCTTGAATGTAAGATGCTGTCCAAGGTGCACCTGCTGCGTTCTGGTAATATAGTGCTTTACTGTGGTTAGCATAATACGCTCCAAGACCTGCTTCTTCGATTTGCTGTGGTGTGGCATCTTTCATAAGTTTATATATCATGGTGGCAATCATTTCAAGATGTGCAAATTCTTCTGTTCCAATATCATTCAACAACCCAACAACCTTATCTGGAATGGTATAGCGTTGATTTAAGTAGCGTAAGGCGGCAGAGAGCTCTCCATCCGCACCGCCATATTGTTCCATCAAATATTTAGCTAAACGAGGATTACATTCACTAACTTTTACTGGATATTGTAACTTTTTTTCATAATACCACACGAAGATTCCCCTCCTGTTCTTTGGATATAAGTTCCATCTTTGCTAAACCTGCCAAGGCCAAGGAGTGTTATCCCAATCCCACGGATAATTGGAATAGCTTCTTCCAAAGTTCATCAATGGGCCAAACTTTTTTTCAAAAGCATTCTTTAATTGTTTACTTTCTTTTACTTTTAGATTAAACTGTTCGATTGCATCATAATCCTGATTATGTGTATCTAAATATAGGTTTAATTCAACCAAGACAAAGTCGACCTCCTGAATCTCCTCGAGTAGCTGATAATATTCAGGAGGCATCGTTTTATTCATTGGAGTCACCTCTTTTTACGGAATGTGGATCTGGCCATGGACTAGATAGATCTGGCCATAAGGTTCCATGAAATAAAGCAGTTTCTGGATCAAATTGTGATAATCCAGGAGGTTGAAAGGTAATATATAATTGTGGGGGTGTAGGATAGCTTTTTATTTTAATTGGTGGACATGGATCATATGGACTAATGTATGGCTCCCAATATTTAAATTGCGTAAACATACAAATCTCCTTTCGTTATGTTAATTCGTGATCTATTCATATGTATGATTGGACAATTTGTCCTATTCTGTAACTTACTAAATAATATTTCTGAATATGGAACAAGAGAGGATAACAGATAAATGACATATCTTTTGATTTTAGGAATATGTGGAGTAACGGTAATCATTTATATGGTTTATTTAGCCCATCATGATACAATAGATTATCAAACCGTCACAGATGTTCCATCTGGGTTTGATCTTTTTCGGGTTTTTTTCGTTTCGGATATACATCGTAGAAAATTAAATCAAACTACGCTAAATAAAATTGATGAAAAGATTAATCTCATCATTATTGGTGGAGATTTAACAGAAAAGGGCGTACCCATTGAAAGGGTACGACGAAATTTGGAATTGTTAAAAGAGTGGAATAAACCAATTTATTTTATTTGGGGTAATAACGATTATGAAGAAAAGCCTGAAGCATTATATCAGTTACTACTACAGGAAAACGTAACTATTTTAGCGAATAAGGCAGAACGTATTGTTTCGAATAATGGAGACGTGCTTAACTTGGTCGGGCTCGATTGTTGTAAATACAAAGAAGCACGTTTTGATTTAGCTATGAAAGATGTTGAGAGTAATTATACGATATTGATAACACACGCTCCAAGTGCTTTTTATGATATGTCCGAAAGTGATAAAGCAGATGTTCATCTAGTTTTAGCTGGACACACACACGGGGGACAAATACGGGTATTTGGATATGGTTTATATGAAAGTGGGAGCTTTAAAAAGAAAAGAAACACATTTGTATTGGTTAGTGAAGGTTATGGTTACACTAGACTACCATTTCGATTAGGAACAAGATCTGAATGTCATATTATAACATTTAAACAAAAACCGTAAAGAGTATGTGCAATATACACTTTGGTTGCATATAGTATTACTAGTAGTTAAAAGGTTTCAAAATACAGGTCATATTAGTGTGTGAAGGGGGTTTCTATAATGCGTATTGAACGTGTATCAAATGATCAATTTACCATATTTCTAACCTTTGATGATTTAATTGAACGAGGATTCACAACACATGAGCTGTGGAATGATGTTAAAAATGCGGGTAATTTATTTAGTGACATGATGTACGAAGCTAGTACCGAGCTTGGCATTGAATTAGAAGGAATGCTCCTTGTACATGTGCAATTGATGCAAGCACAAGGAATGCATGTATATGTAACACAGAAAATGGAACACACAAATTGGGATGAGGATTTTATTGAAATGAAAGTTACATTAGATGAAAGTAAAGAATTAATATTTTCTTTTCAGGAATTTGAGGACTTAATTCAAGTATCCACGTATCTGGCTAATATTTCAATTACAGGTGGAAAAGTATACTTTATGAACAATCGATATTATATTTTACTGCAGGACGCGGAAATAAATATGTCTTACAAGGAAAATGTGATTGCGATTTTGTCTGAGTTTTCTTCACCAAGTATCGTGACATCTGCCAGATTAAATGAATATGGAAAAGTAATCATGGAAAGCGATGCAATCAATCAAATAATTGCTAATTTTTATTAACTGAAAATGATTGCAAATGACCCATAACACCATTTAATCCATGATAATTGACATCGTTTTCAATTAAAAAAATTAATTGGAGAAAAAAGCCTTTCTTTTATTGCATATTTATGATGAAAGTGTATACTAATCTCTGAGTACAGCTATATATATATAATATTGAGTAGATTTACTAGGAGGTAAATTCATGGTAGCCGATAAAGCAGCAGATTCTACTAATGAACAAGGCAATAAAAACAATGTATTAACTTCAACAAGGACTGTTGTAAAAACCGCATTAGAAAAGTTGGGTTATCCTGATGAGGTATTTGAACTTTTAAAAGAACCTATACGAATGATGACTGTTAGAATCCCAGTCCGAATGGATGATGGGTCAATGAAAATTTTCACTGGTTATCGCGCTCAGCACAATGATGCAGTTGGTCCTACTAAAGGCGGCATACGTTTCCATCCAGATGTTACGGAGACTGAAGTAAAAGCGCTTTCTATTTGGATGAGTTTAAAAGCCGGTATCGTAGACCTTCCATATGGGGGAGGAAAAGGTGGAATTGTATGTGATCCTCGCGAGATGTCATTTCGTGAATTGGAAGGTGTCAGTCGTGGATATGTGCGGGCAATAAGTCAAATAGTTGGTCCGAATAAGGATATTCCTGCACCAGATGTTTTCACCAACTCACAAATTATGGCATGGATGATGGATGAATACAGTCGTATTGATGAATTTAATAGCCCTGGGTTTATTACAGGGAAACCAATTGTTTTAGGTGGATCACACGGAAGAGAATCTGCAACTGCAAAAGGTGTTACGATTTGTATTAATGAAGCAGCGAAGAAAAAAGGAATTGATGTAAAAGGCGCTAGAGTCGTTGTTCAAGGATTTGGAAATGCTGGTAGTTTCCTTTCAAAATTTTTGCACGATGCTGGTGCTAAGGTCGTAGGTATTTCAGATGCATATGGTGGGCTTCATGATCCAGAAGGTCTTGATATAGATTATCTATTAGACAGACGTGATAGTTTTGGAACTGTTACTAAATTGTTTGATAACACAATTTCAAATCAGGATTTGCTTGAATTAGACTGTGATATTTTAGTTCCTGCCGCGGTAGAGAACCAAATTACAGAAGAAAATGCACATAAAATTAAAGCGAGTATTGTAGTTGAAGCTGCAAATGGTCCAACTACATTAGAAGCTACAAAAATTCTTTCCGATCGTGGTATTCTACTTGTTCCAGATGTTCTTGCATCAGCTGGTGGTGTTACCGTATCTTATTTTGAATGGGTACAAAATAATCAAGGGTATTATTGGGAAGAAGAAGAAATAGAAATAAAACTTAACAAGATTATGGTTAAGGCGTTTAATTCAATCTATAACACAGCTGAAACAAGACGCGTTGATATGCGCTTAGCTGCTTACATGATTGGTGTAAGAAAAATGGCCGAAGCTTCACGTTTCCGTGGTTGGGTATAAAAGCAAGAAGTGAAAGAGCGACTCTTTAGGGGTGAAACGCATAAGTAGGGAACCGGAGAACGCGATAGATGAAGTTCGACTAGGATCGGCTTTGAAGAAACCGAAATAAATGACGAAGAAACTCTTATCATGTATAGTTAGATAGGAGTTTTTTTTTGTGTACTTTTAGAATAAAGGAAGTGTAGTAGTTGCAAAAGGAACATACCATTATTGTGGGCGGTGGCCCGTGTGGCATGTCATGTGCTATAGAATTACAAAATCAAAACATAAAAGCCTTAGTCATTGAAAAAGAAAATATTGTAAATACCATATATAATTTTCCGACACACCAAATGTTTTTTAGTTCGAGTGAAAAACTAGAAATAGGAAATGTTGCTTTTATTACTGAAAGACAAAAGCCAGTACGAAATCAAGCATTAGCCTACTATAGATCAGTAGCTGAGAGACAAAAATTGCGGATCAATACTTTCGAAAAAGTACTGACTGTTAAGAAAAAGGACCAACTTTTTTATGTGCATACTGAAACAGCTAACGGTGAGGAAATAGATTATCAATCAGAGAATGTAATTATAGCTACTGGATATTATGATCAACCGAATTATATGAAAATTCCAGGTGAAGATCTTGATAAAGTTATGCATTACTTTAAAGAAGCTCACCCGTATTTCAAGAAAAACGTTTTGGTAGTCGGTGGTAAAAACTCTGCGGTTGATGCTACATTGGAGCTCCACAAAGCTGGAGCAAATGTGACGGTTTTATACAGGGGAGAAACGTATTCGAAAAGTGTAAAACCATGGATTTTACCTGAATTTGATGCGTTAGTACGTAAAGATAGAGTGAAAATGGAATTTAATGCAGAAGTGTCAGAAATAACGGATTCACACGTTTTCTATGAAGTCAATGGTGAGAAAAAATCTATTGCCAACGATTTCGTTTTTGCCATGACTGGATATAAACCGGATCATGACTTTTTAAAACAAGTTGGGGTGAAAATTGATGCAAACAGTGGACGTCCACAATTTGAAGAAAAAACCCTTGAAACGAATATCCGGGGTGTTTTTGTAGCGGGTGTAATTGCAGCTGGGTACAATAATAATGAAATTTTCATTGAAAACGGAAGACATCATGGAGAGTTAATAGCTAATTCAATTGCAAAAAAATCATGATCACAAATGCACTGTGAAGAGGGGATATTACGTGAAAAAGGTAGTAGTTTTAACAACTGGAGGAACAATTGCAAGCAAAAAAAATAATGATTCTGGATTACTTGAATCAGGTGTTATCAACGGAGATGAGTTATTGGAGCTATGCGATATTCCTCATGATATAGATATAGATATTGAGGTTGAATCAGTGTTGCAAAAAGCAAGTATGCACATCACATATACCGATTTGTTACTTCTAAAACAAAAGATAGATCTACATTTGACTAAACCTGAAGTCGATGGTGTAGTGGTTACACATGGTACGGATACTTTGGAAGAAACGTCTTATTTTTTAAACTTGGTTACCAATCATTCAAAGCCCATTGTAGTTACTGGTTCACAACGTTCTCCTGACGAGATAGGTACAGACTCATTTGTGAATATAAAACATTCTATTCTTACTGCTTGTAGTAATGATTTAAGTGATGTAGGAGTAGTAGTTGTATTTAATGAACGAATATTTCATTCTAAGTACGTTAAAAAAGAACATGCATCTAACATACAGGGCTTTAATTCTTTTGGGTTTGGTTATTTAGGTATAATTGATAATGGGTACGTGCATGTACATCAAAAACCAATTAATAATGAATATTTTCAACTGAAAAAAAAGCTGCCAGAAGTTGATATCATTAAATGTTATATGGATGCAGATGGTAAATATATTCGAACAGCAAGGGAATCAGACATTAAAGGATTAATAATTGAAGGCGTTGGACGAGGCCAGGTGCCACCTAACATGGTAAATGAGATAAAACGTTGCATAGAAAAAGGCATCAAGGTTGTCATTACGACATCAGCTGAAGAAGGCGAAGTATATACGACATATGATTATTTGGGTAGTGCATATGACTTATACAAAAACGGTGTTATTTTAGGAAGAGATTACGATAGTAAAAAAGCTAGAATTAAACTCATGGTTGGGCTAGCTAGTGAATATCCTAATATAGAACGTATATATGACCCCTCTTATTATTAAGTTTTCATCAGTTCAATTCCTACTGGTTTAGTTTGTATTTTCAGGAGAGTAAGTTAATGTTACTATTGAACTAACTTATTTGGAATGAGGTTAGGACTATGCTTGCCATTTTATCAGCTGGTGTTGCACCTGCATTTGCGTTAATGTCCTTTTTTTATTTAAAGGATCGTTTTACAGAACCCTTACATTTAATCATTCGTAATTTTATATATGGTGCAATTTTAGTATTTCCAATTATGTTTATGCAATATGCATTGCAAGCAGAAGGGATTGGAAATAGTGACTTTGTTCAATCCTTTTTTATCATCGCATTTATGGAAGAATTTTTTAAGTGGTTTATTTTCATCTATATAATTTATCATCATACTGCATTTGACGCGCATTACGATGGCATTGTATATGCTGTAGCAATAAGTTTAGGTTTTGCAACAGTAGAAAATTCTCTATACTTATTATCTAATGGCATTGAATATGCCTTTTCTCGGGCGTTATTTCCAGTATCCTCACATGCATTATTTGGTGTTATTATGGGATATTATTTTGGTAAAGCTAAAATGGATGTTACACATAAAAAAATGAATTTAGCATCTGCTCTTTTTATTCCTTTTCTCCTGCATGGTATCTATAATTATATATTGTTTAAAGTTACAAGTGATTGGTTAATCTTATTGATTCCATTTATGATTCTTTTATGGATTATGGCTCTCAGGAGGGTAAAAGTAGCCAATGCTTTGAAAATCAAAAAAAATGCCACATTACCGAATAAAAATGTATAAAGTGAATCCTTTGTTTACCAAAATAAAGGATTTTTTTAATGAAAAAAAACAAAGGTTTCGTCACTATCATATTTCAATCTTGGAGTTTTTCTTTTATTTGATGCATAAAAAAAACAACATGTTCGAAAAATAGGGTTATGAAGTTCAGAAGCTGTCAGGAGGAAAATTAATGCTGCGAAAAATAGGGCTGGTAATAATGAGTATATATTGTATGACTTTTCTAGTACATTCGACTAATTCAAATCATTCCGTGTCTGCATTTACCCAACAGGTGATTCAACAAGGGGCAGTGGGTGATAATGTTATCGAATTGCAGTCTAGATTACAATATATAGGTTTTTACAATGGCGAAATAGATGGGGTATTTGGATGGGGGACTTATTGGGCATTACGAAACTTTCAGTATGAATTCGGACTTAAAGTCGATGGATTAGCAGGTTTGACTACTAGGCAAAAATTAGTAGACGCAAGTGAATACGATTATAGTGGGGCGAATAATAAAGGAGCCTCTAACGCAAATAATACAACCAACACAAAAAGTTCAAACGCAGCATCTGCTCCAACTGCGATTAACGTACCTGAAGGTTATTCACAAAATGATATTCAACTAATAGCAAATGCGGTTCACGGAGAAGCTCGAGGCGAACCTTATGTGGGGCAAGTAGCAGTGGCTGCAGTTATTTTGAATCGGGTGGAAAGTGCAACATTCCCAAATACAGTCTCAGGTGTAATTTTTGAGCCTAGAGCATTTACTGCTGTAGCTGATGGTCAGATATGGTTAACACCTGATGAAACTGCTAAACAAGCAGTAATTGATGCTATTAATGGATGGGATCCTTCTGGTAATGCATTATATTATTTCAATCCAGTTACTGCCACCTCGGATTGGATATGGTCAAGGCCACAAATCAAAAAAATAGGAAAACATATATTTTGTAAATAGAAAGGAGTGATCACATTGGTTAGATGGATTTTGATAACTGTTCTTACAATAGGTATAGTAGGGGTAGGAGTTTGGGGTTTTCAAGAGCATCAGGAAAAAAATGCAATCCTAATTCAAGCCGAAAATGACTATCAGCGAGCATTCCATGAATTGACCTATCACGTGGATTTACTTCATAACAAGATTGGCAGTTCCTTAGCAATGAATTCACCAAATAGCCTGTCACCACAATTAATTGAGATTTGGAGAATAACATCCCAGGCATTGTCTGATGTAGGTCAATTACCACTTGCGTTAATTCCATTTAACAAAACAGAAGAGTTTCTTGCGAATATAGGGGATTTTACGTATAAGACTGCTGTAAGGGATTTAACAACAGAACCATTATCGGAAGAAGAAACGAAAAGATTAAATAAATTATATGAACAATCAGGTGATATTAAAAAAGAGTTGCGGGAAGTACAGCATTTAGTATTAAAAAATAATTTGCGATGGATGGACGTACAACTTGCTTTAGCCTCTACGGACCAACAGGCAGATAACACAATTATTGATGGTTTTAAGACAGTTGAAAAGAAGGTGGAAGGTTTTACAGAAAGCAATGTAGAGCTTACTGGTAATTCTTCTAAAGAACATGATTATGAATTTTTATCTGGGGACGACGTCAGTAAGGAAGAGGCTCTAAAACTAAGTAGAAAGCTTTTTAATGTGAATAAGGATGCGAAACTTAATATAACTAAAACTGGAAAAGGTGCTGATTTTCCAATGTATAGCATTTCTTATCGAGGATCGGATAAAAATGCGTATATGGACATGTCACAACAAGGTGGGCATCCCATCACACTATTAGTTAATAGACCTATCAATCAAAATAAAATCAGTTTAAATCAAGGACTTGAGAAAGCAACCGCTTATTTAAATGAACAGGGTTTTGGGAATATGGTTACTTTTCAAAGTGACGAATATAGTAATATAGGCGTATATTCGTTTTTGTATGAGCAGGATGGAGTGCGAATATATTCTGATGAAATAGAGGTTAAAGTTGCATTAGATAACGGTGATATTATAGGAATGACCGCTAGAAACTATTTCATGAATCATAAAGAACGTGATATACCGTCACCAAGTATTTCTGAGGAAGAAGCAAAGGATCAAATTAATCCGGATGTGGAGATACATGAACAAAATTTGGCTGTTATCGATAATTCCATTGGTGAAGAAGTTTTAACTTATGAGTTTATGGGTGTCTTAAATGATGAGACATTTCGTATATTCATCAACGCAATGGATGGAACCGAAGAGAAAATAGAGAAGTTAAATGGTACCGAAGTTAATTTAGATTTAGTATTATAGGGGAGGAATTTTTCTTTCCCTTTTTTATGTTCCCACGTTGCGTGGACACAGTCCATACGCGCTTGCACTTTTTTTATTTTCTGTAATAATAGGTATATAGTAGTGACTTTTCGAAGGGTAGGGGGGATATTATGGATATAGGTACATTACTTACACTTACCGCGATTGACCCAATGACAGAGGTCAATACAAAATACCGCTGTAAAATTATAGAGAAAAACGAACATTATTTGTTTATTGATTATCCTGTAAATAAAAAAACTAAAAGAACAGCAATATTGCCAAAAGGAACTTATTTACAGATTTCCTATATTGGAAGTGATCAATCAGTTTATTCATTTAGCACAAAAGTTGTTGCGAAAGTAAATGTAACTATTCCCGCATTAGCCATAAGCATCCCAAAGAAAACGGAAATTAAACGAATTCAACGTCGTGCATTTGTACGAATAGAAACTGCAGTAGATGTATCTATCCATAGCAATGAACCGAACTCAGATTCTTTCGCTACAGTTACTTCAGATATAAGCGGTGGTGGGATGTCGGTTATAATACCTGGGAACAATATGTTACAGGAAAATGATGATTTGGATGTATGGATTGTCCTACAGATGCAAAATGGGGAATTTCAATATATTCATACGCAGTCTAAAGTGGTTAGAGAGTTTACTGATAAGAACAATGTGCATCTAGCCTCCATTATGTTTGCGGATTTATCTAAACAAGATCAGCAAGTAGTAATTCGTTATTGTTTTGAGAAACAAAGAGAGTTACGATCAAAAGAAATGACGTAACCCACTGAAAAAATAGACCATGAAATCTTATTTATGTTATATTTAGAATAGCATTTCATTTTTTCTAACTTGGCATTTGCCAAGTTTTTTTAGTAAAATGGAGTAGAAAATAAATCTACGGACACTCGCTTTTCTTAATGAGAGGAATGAATAGAATTAATGAAGGAAAGTAAAATAGCAATAGCAATTGATGGACCTGCTGCAGCAGGTAAGAGTACAGTTGCTAAATTAGTCGCCAAAAAGCTAGCTTATATTTATATTGACACTGGTGCAATGTACCGAGCGTTAACATTAAAAGCATTTAAGCAACTTGTATCATTAGAAAGTGAGGCTGATTTAGCAACGCTTCTAACGTCGACAACAATCGAACTTAAACAATCAAAAGATGGACAAAAGGTCTATTTAGATCAACATGATGTAACAGAAGAAATTCGTTCTCTAGAAGTTACAAATAATGTTTCTCATGTTGCGAAACATGCCAGTGTACGTAAAGTTATGGTTAAGCGTCAACAGGCTTTAACGGAAAAACGCGGAGTTGTAATGGATGGTAGAGACATTGGTACTCACGTAATTCCAGATGCAGAAGTCAAAATATTTCTGCACGCAACGGTTGATGAGCGAGCAAAGCGACGTCTAGAAGAAAATATTGCAAAAGGTTTTAACTCAAACATTGAGGAATTAAAAAAAGAGATTGAACAACGCGACTTAATCGATACAAAACGAGAATCAGCTCCATTGATTAAGGCAGAGGATGCTGTTGAAATAGACACAACTTCATTATCCATTGATGATGTAGCAACACGAATATTGAATGAAGCTTTGAGGGTATTAGAAGGAGAAAGAAAATAGGATATGAGTCAATATCTTATTTCATCGTAGACTACTTTACTTGACAAATAATTGTAAATATTAGAAGTTATAAAAAAGAATGTTTTATATTTGTTGTTATATGTATTATAAGGAGGCTTTTAAAATGAGTGATTTAGGAAATGAAATGATGGAAGTGAACGTCGGTGATACAGTTACAGGGACTGTTGTAAAAGTTGAAGATAAACAGGTTTTAGTTGATATTGGCTATAAAACGGAAGGAATTGTTCCCATTGGTGAATTATCCAACCTTCATATTGACGTTTCTAGTGATATTGTAAACGTGGGAGATCAACTTACATTGATGGTTAAAAAAGTGGAAGATGATGATATCATCCTTTCAAAAAAAGCGGTTGATTCGGATGAGGCGTGGGTAGAACTGGAAGAAAAACATAAAAATGATGAAATCTTTACTACTGAAATAAAAGAAATAGTAAAAGGTGGACTAGTTGTTGATGTGGGACTAAGGGGATTTATTCCTGCTTCTCTAGTTGAAACATATTATGTGGATGACTTTTCGGATTATATAAATAAGGAATTAAGCGTAAAGATTGTCGATTTAGATCGAGAACAGAACCGGGTAATATTGTCTCATCGTGCAATAGTAGAAGAAGAATCAGCTGCACAAAAACAGGATATTCTGCAATCTTTGGAAGAAGGACAAGTATTAGAAGGAACCGTACAACGAATGACAAACTTTGGAGTTTTTGTTGATATTGGAGGCATAGATGGATTGGTTCATATATCACAGCTATCGCATCAACATGTTGAAAAAGCTTCAGATGTTGTTTCAGAAGGTCAAGTATTAAAAGTGGAGGTTCTCTCGATAGACCGTGATAATGAGCGTATTTCATTATCTCATAAGAAAACGTTAGCAGGACCATGGACAGGTATTGAGGAGAAAGTATCTCGTGGCGATATACTGGAAGGTGTAGTTAAGCGCCTTGTAAATTTTGGTGCATTTATTGAAGTTCTACCAGGTATAGAAGGGTTAGTTCACATTTCACAAATCGCTAATCGCCACATTGGTACTCCGCAAGAGGTATTAGAAGTAGGGCAAAAAATAGAAGTCAAAGTACTAGATATTAACGAAAAAGAACAAAGAATGTCATTAAGTATTAAAGAAATTGAACAAGAACAGGCTGCCGCTGAATATAAGAAATATGAAAAAGATGATGAACAGTCCAGTTTTCAATTAGGCGATATGATTGGGAACAAACTTGACAAATATAAAAAATAATTGAAAGTTGATGCAGCGTAACCCTTTCAAATATAGGGTTACGTTTTTTGTTGCTTAAATTTATAGCCTAAATATTTATGAGCTTATGTGTTCCTGAACAGTTTAAATTTGTCAGGAATTTGTCATACTTAGAGATAGGTGATGAAAATGGCTAATGGTTTATTCTTTTATTGGTTTAGTTGGTTGTTGTGGGTCTATATAACATTCGTGATGAGGAAGGGCAAAGATCGTACATTATTTGCACTATGGATTCTACTTATTTTGAGTGGTTCATCCGTTTATGTATCCGTCCTAGGGTACAAAATTGGATTGTCTTATTTGTTTTTAGTTTTTGGTGCTATGTTTTTATTGGCAAAAAACAGGCATTTATTCTATCACTTATTTTGTTCATTAACGATTATGATACTATATATGGCCATTATATTATGGGGAAATTATTTTCCATTATGGATGATGCTCTCTAAAACATTTATTTCTCCTATGATTATTGTTTTTGTCACCTTACTTATGGTGTCTAAAGGATTTTATAGTAGGGTTTCCATTATATTACTAGGAATCAGTAGTGGTGAAATAATGTATGGTTTTATTATGTCAAGCTATGCAATCAAAGAACCAATTGGTGGGTATGTATTTTTTGATAGTGTGCTAATTATGCTATTTTTGATTATAGGAGTTGAAGTAACATATAGCCTAAGGGCTAAAATTAAGTCTATTGTGCTTATCTATAAAAAATCTTTTCATGTATTAAGTGAAAAATAATGTCGAATAGACAATTATGACTGCCACGAAAACAATTGTTTATATTATGTTCTTTTGCTAGAATTAATAAAGTTATAACAAGTATGGTACGATATAAAATTATGATTTAAAAGAAAGGATGTTCCTTTCATGAGGAAATCTGTAGTAGCAATTGTAGGAAGACCAAACGTTGGTAAATCAACCATTTTTAATAGATTAGTTGGAGAACGTATATCAATCGTTGAAGATATTCCAGGTGTCACAAGAGATCGCATTTATGCTGAAGGTGAATGGTTAACTTCTACCTTTAATGTGATTGACACTGGGGGTATTGAAATTGGAGATGAGCCTTTATTAGTTCAAATGCGCCATCAAGCTGAAGTGGCAATTGATGAGGCAGATGTTATTATCTTCTTAGTTAATGGTAAAGAGGGGATAACAGCTGCTGATGAGGAAGTTGCGAAGCTTTTATATAAATCGAACAAACCGATTGTTTTAGGTGTCAATAAAATTGATAATCCTGAAATGCGTGAAAGAATCTATGAGTTCTACTCCCTCGGATTCGGAGAACCGTTCCCAATCTCAGGTGCTCACGGTCTTGGATTAGGTGATATGTTAGATGCAGTTGTTGGAAACTTTCCAGAGCGAGAGACAGAAATACCAGATGAAGAAACGGTGTATTTCAGTCTAATAGGCCGCCCGAATGTTGGAAAATCTTCACTAGTTAACGCATTATTAAATGAAGATCGTGTTATTGTAAGTGAAATGGAAGGTACCACACGGGATGCCATCGATACACACCTTCATAAAGATGACCAAGACTTTGTTATAATTGACACAGCTGGCATGAGGAAACGCGGGAAAGTGTATGAGACAACCGAAAAATATAGTGTATTACGTGCGTTAAAGGCTATTGAACGTTCAGATGTTGTATTAGTATTAATCGATGCAGAAACTGGTATTCGCGAACAGGATAAAAAAATTGCAGGATATGCGCATGAAGCAGGTCGTGCAATCATAATCGTGGTTAATAAATGGGACACAATAGATTCAGATGAAAAAGCTATGCAAAATTTTGAAGAAAAAGTTCGTGCCCATTTTCTATTCTTGGATTATGCACCTATTGTCTTTTTGTCGGCTAAAACTAAAAAACGGTTGCATACGTTAATACCTGCAATCAAAATGGCTAGTGAAAATCATTCAATACGTATAGCAACTAACGTCTTAAATGATGTAATTATGGATGCTATAGCAATGAATCCAACGCCAACACTAAAAGGAAAGCGGCTAAAGGTATTGTATGGGACGCAGGTAGCCGTGAAACCGCCAAGCTTTGTGATATTTGTTAATGATCCAGAATTAATGCATTTTTCTTATAAACGATTTTTAGAAAACAAAATTAGGGAAGCATTTGGCTTTGTTGGAACACCAATTAAAATCTTTGCAAGAAGAAGACAATAAAGGAGAGACAAATCATGAGTAAAGTAGCTGTATTAGGAGCTGGAAGCTGGGGTACTGCCTTAAGTATCGTATTAGCTGATAACGGCCATGATGTTCGCTTATGGACACACCGTACAGAACAAGCTGATATTATTAACTCCACGCATAAAAATGAAAAGTATTTAGAGATCATGATTCCTAAACAAATAAAAGCCTATGATGACATAGCCAAGGCGGTTGAAGATGTTTCTGCAGTAGTAGTTGTTGTACCATCTAGTGCGATTCGAGATGTTTGTGCTAAATTAAATGATTATATTTCTTCAACTACAACGATTGTTCATGCTT
This sequence comes from Virgibacillus carmonensis, assembly GCF_057836705.1. Classification (NCBI taxonomy): domain Bacteria; kingdom Bacillati; phylum Bacillota; class Bacilli; order Caryophanales; family Bacillaceae; genus Virgibacillus; species Virgibacillus carmonensis. The sequence goes on from NZ_JBYQFJ010000005.1 coordinate 79,545, forward strand.
CAAAGGGAATTGAACCAGAGTCATTAAAAAGGATTTCTGAAATGATGGATGAAGAAATGACAAACTATGCCTATGAAGATATTGTTGTTTTATCTGGTCCAAGTCATGCAGAAGAGGTTGGAAAGCGTCAACCAACTACCGTTACCGTTTCATCTTTAAATGAAAACAATGCTGAGATAATCCAGGATTTATTTATCAATGAGGCTTTTCGAGTTTATACAAGCCCAGATATTTTAGGTGTTGAACTAGGAGGAGCATTAAAGAATATCATAGCGCTTGGAGCTGGTATTTCAGATGGACTGGGATATGGGGATAATGCTAAAGCTGCATTAATAACTCGAGGTTTAGCCGAAATTGCTCGATTAGGTACTTCACTAGGAGCAAACCCACTTACTTTCCTAGGATTACCAGGAGTTGGTGACTTGATCGTTACCTGTACAAGTGTCCATAGCAGAAATTGGCGTGCAGGTAATTTGCTGGGTAAAGGGAGAAAGCTTGAAGAAGTTTTAGATCAAATGGGGATGGTTGTCGAAGGTGTACGAACTACAAAGGCTGCCCATCAATTTGCTGAAAAACAACAAATTGAGATGCCGATTACAAATGGACTATATAGCATCCTATTTGAAGATGAAAAACCTAAAACGGTTGTAGACCAATTGATGAGTAGATCGAAACGGGAAGAAATGGACGATTTAGCTGCATTATTAAGTAAGAATTATTCTTAAAGCACGCAGGTAATTTCCTTGCATATACTATGTTGACTAAACATTGCAAGGAGGAAAGCGTGTGAGTAATTTTAAAGATAATCTTTTTAATAATATAGAAAAGAAATCTAACATTAAACAAGATGATATTTACAAGGTTGCAGATTCAGTTAAGCATGCCAATTTTTCGGACGAAAAAACAGTCAGGAACCTTATTAGACAGTTGTCACGAATGGCAAATAAACCAATATCAAAAGAAAAAGAAGACAAAATTGTACAATCTATAACTAAAAATAATATGCCTGTCGATATGCAATCGTTAAATAAACTTTTTAAAAAGTAGTTTTCATGGGCAAGTGATGATGCAAAGAATCGTGAGCTCGCATAATATAAATCGCACAAGCATTCATGGATAAAGTTGCTGAGGATTTTATTTAGTCTGACTGAGATGGGGCCTGCCCTCTTCATCTCGGTCGTTTATTTTGTTTAAGAGGCACTACTGGAATACTGCGTAATGAGCTACATCCATGCTTCGTGCGCTAGATTTTGTTTAATTTTAGTCACAAACGTTTGACTGATTAACTGTTCTCATATGTTATAATACGGTTGGCATTCAATAACCGTAATTTTAGGAGGAAATGATATGTCGACTTCCATGCTGAAAATGTATATTTCTTTTGTTGGTATGGGACTTTTGATTTTGGCAATTGGCCTAATTTTGCTTAGTAGATATAAACTAACAGGATGGTTTGCTGGTATTGTAGCAACTGTCGCATACATAAGCTTACTGTTGGGAAGTGTCATAATCGTTTATATTGTACTTAGTGGGCCAACGGGGTAAATGGTTTAGGAGGATTTATACATGAAACATATATATATACGTGCCATAGCTGTTTTTTTGATTTTTTTGCTTAGTGGTTGTTTATACCCTCAGAGTGAATTATCTAAAAACCAAGTGCCAAATGAGCAACAATTAGAAGCAGTTCAATCGGCAGTAGATACTTATCGCGAAAATACACAAGGATTAGTTCCGATTAAAACAGCAGAAAACGATACACCCATTTTTCGTAAATACTTACTTGATTTCAGTGCTTTACAGGAAAAGGGTATATTGGGTGAAATACCAGGTACTGCTTATGAAAATGGTGGTATTTATCAATACGCATTACTTACGCCTGAAAAAGACCCACGCGTTAAGCTAATTGATTTGAGAATATCAGATGCGCTTCGTGAAGTGGCAATTAAATTAGAAATATATCGAAATGAAAACTTATACCCACCTTTTGGACAACCTATTACAAACCACTTATATAAAATTGATTATGAAAAGCTTGGTTTTGAACACGAACCATATGTGGTTAGTCCATATTCGCAAAAGAATCTTCCGTTCATCATGGACACTGAGGGAAAATTATACGTAGACTATCGTGCTGATTTATATGAAGCACTAAAAGAATATGATCATCCATATAAAACAGGTGAAGACATTCGTTATATATTGGCTGAGAATACACCTTTTCTACCAGTTTATTCGTACCCTTACACGGTAAAAGATGGGGAACCAGTTTATATGAATCCTAAAAAATAAAAATATTCATAAATAACCTCTTGTAGCATAAAGTGTTACAAGGGGTTATTTTTTATTTCAATAGAAACTAGTTTCTTATACATTTGGTTAGGTATAAACTAGAACACTATGAATAACTGACGGGCATAATCAGCCACGTCCAAGCTCCAGTGCCCATTGCCTAGTGCCCTTCCGACACTTCTTAAGGCTTACACTCACCGTGTTTCCTTTATCTCATACGGACGGAAGTTCGGTTAAGACTAGCACTTTTGCGGCAACACCGAACTACCCACGTTGCATGGGCACAGGTCATACGGCAATAACCGGGCACTTGCACTTTTGTACATTACAACATACATAATAATTTTTTTATGATTTAAGTCATAATTTGATAGGACAACATCATAGACTTGTAATGTCAATTATACGTATGTTGTTCATGATTAATTGGTTAAGGAAATTGGGAGGGGATCGTTTGGAAAAAATTGATATCTTTAAAGATATTTCGAAACGGACAAACGGAGACATTTATTTAGGTATTGTGGGAGCGGTTAGGACAGGTAAATCATCGTTCATAAAGAAATTTATGGAACTGGTTGTATTACCGAATATCCATGAGGAAAGTGATCGTTCAAGAGCACAAGATGAATTGCCACAAAGTGCTGCAGGCAAAACGATTATGACCACAGAGCCAAAATTCATACCGAATCAGGCTGTGAGTATCGAAGTGGATGAAGGTCTAGACGTTAATGTTAGGCTGGTGGACTGTGTAGGATATGCAGTTAGTAGTGCAAAAGGATACGAGGATGAAGATGGTCCTAGAATGATTCACACTCCTTGGTACGAGGATCCAATACCATTTCATGATGCTGCGGAGATCGGAACTAGAAAGGTAATTCAAGAGCATTCTACAATAGGTGTGGTTGTTACCACAGATGGTACTTTCGGTGAAATACCGCGCAACGATTTTGTAGATGCTGAGTCACGGGTTGTAGATGAATTAAAAGAAGTTGGAAAACCATTCATAATGGTTTTGAATTCACTGAGACCAACTAGTCAAGAAACAGAACGTATGCGACAAGAACTAATTGACAAGCATGATATCCCAGTACTGGCTATGAACATTGAGACCATGACTGAGCATGATGTAAATAATGTTCTACGAGAAGCATTATACGAGTTTCCAGTGCTAGAAGTAAATGTTAATCTTCCTAGCTGGGTAATGGTATTGAAGGAAGACCATTGGTTGCGTGCAAATTATCAAGAAGCTATCCAGGAAACTGTTAAAAGCATTAAAAGACTGCGGGATGTAGATCATATTGTTAGGAACTTTGATGAATATGAATACATCCAGAAGGCTAACTTAGCAGGCATGGAACTTGGTGATGGTGTTGCGGAAATTGATTTACATGCGCCAGAATATTTGTACGATCAAATCCTAAAAGAAATTGTTGGCGAAGAAATTAGAGGTAAAGATCATTTATTGGAATTAATGCAAGATTTTGCCCATGCAAAACGAGAATATGATAATGTATCAGGTGCGTTGAAGATGGTAAAACAAACCGGATATGGGATAGCCGCTCCTTCTCTTGAAGATATGGAACTGGATGAACCAGAGATCATACGACAAGGATCTAGGTTTGGTGTCAGATTAAGAGCAGTAGCCCCATCCATTCATATGATTAGAGTTGAGGTTGAATCTGAATTTGCTCCTATCATTGGAACTGAAAAGCAAAGTGAAGAATTAGTCAGGTATCTGATGCAAGACTTTGAGGAAGATCCATTATCTATATGGGAATCTGATATCTTTGGAAGATCGCTCAGTTCCATAGTTAGGGAAGGGATCCAAGCAAAAATCGCATTGATGCCTGAAAATGCAAGATATAAGTTAAAAGATACATTGGAACGAATTATAAATGAAGGTTCTGGCGGTCTTATCGCGATAATCTTATAGCAGCGCAATATGGCTGCTATTTTTTTTGTGGATAAAAACCATCGACCAGGGGCCTGGGTGCACCAGATCCTCGTACTCCCCTTTAAAAAATAGCCTTTAGTATAAAAAAATTAAGCAGAACAGCAGGAAAATAATAGTTTGTGTCGTATATCTCTTATAAGCAATAAACTTTGTTATTGAAAAGCGCGTTGGTATAGGCTTAACAACAGCTTGGGCAAATTTACAATAAATGGAAATTAAAATCGCATTTACTGGTAAATATGGGCTAAATAGCAAATAAATATTGAGAAATTGCTACTTATTGTTGAATTCTAAAGCAATCTCGGTTAATATAAGCCTTGTCACACATGAAAATGTTGGCACAAAGTATAATTGATGGCAAATTGGTCAAATAATGAGATACACATTATTTATTCCAATGTCGAGTGAAATATTTTTGGGAGGAGGTGAATGTCATGAATAAAACAGACTTAGTAAATGCAGTTGCTGATAAAAGCGAACTTTCTAAGAAAGATGCTACAAAAGCTGTAGACGCAGTTTTTGAATCTGTCATGGATTCACTTAAAAGCGGTGAGAAAGTTCAATTAATTGGATTTGGGAATTTTGAAGTACGTGAGCGTTCAGCTCGTAAAGGTCGTAATCCACAAACTGGAGAAGAGATCGAAATTCCTGCAAGTAAAGTACCTGCTTTCAAACCAGGTAAAGCCCTAAAGGAAAGTGTTAAATAATACTTATACATAGGGTGAAAAGGGTGCGTATTTCGCACCCTTTTTTAATTTCTCTTCTATACGTTGGCGTACTAGGTTTATTAAGTGATAGAATTAATTCATAAACTAGGGAGGTTTCTTATGGGAAACTCAATGGATAAGACTGATTTTTTTGTAATTAAAGCATTAGAAGATGGTGTGAATGTTATCGGTTTAACTCGTGGATCTGATACTCGCTTTCATCATTCTGAAAAACTAGATTGTAATGAAGTGATGATTGCACAATTCACAGAACACACTTCCGCAGTTAAAGTTAGAGGTAAAGCCATCATACAGACTAGTCATGGTGAAATTAGTAACGAAGAATAAAGTGACTAATTATAAACATTGCGTTTGATATGATTGGTCACGAAAAGTGTGCTATAATATCAAATGTGAATAAAGTATGTATGAAAAGGTTTAGGTGATTATGTTGCCAACTTCTAATGTGGAGATTAATAAACTCCGGTCATTGATTGAAGAAAAAATACAACACGATTATGTAGATGAAATTATTCAAAAGCCAGCAATCGATGAGACTAAGTTAGTACTTTTGTATACCATCATGAAGCAATCTAATTTGCCAGAGTCAAAAAAAGAACAATATATATTATCTACTATATTTGTACAATTAGCCTTAGACATACATGAAATTGTCCCAATTAAAAATGATAAGAACGAAAGTAGCTCAAATCAAAAAAAGCGGCAACTGATGGTCTTAGCGGGTGATTATTATAGTGGTTTGTTTTATTCACTGCTTTCGAAGACGGAAGACTTTAAAGTTATACATATCCTAGCAACTGCAATTAAAGAAATAAATGAATATAAAATGCGTTTTTATTACAATCAAATAACTTCAGTGGATGAAGCTATCGACTTATTGATGAAAATTGAATCATTACTAATCTCACGTATACTTAAACAGGTTCAAGTCTTGCCAGAATTAGAACTTATTGAACATATTATCAGTTTAACTACTCTTTTACGCGAGAAGCATTTATTAATAAGCAATGGTAGTTCGCCGGTATTTGATGATTTAGCGATTTCGGGAGATACTGATCAGGATTTACGTGCTAAACTCGACGTAATCATTAACCAAAAAATCAAATCTATTGAGAAACATATCAACGAGATTCCAATTCAATTCGTGACATTAAAAAGTGATCTGAAGAAAATTTTAGATGATATACTAAGAAATAATACATCCATGGCAAAAGAAGGGTGAAACATGCAACAACAATCAAAAGAAGAACGTGTACATCATGTTTTTGAGAAAATTTATACCAATTACGATTCAATGAATTCCATTATATCGTTTCAACGACATAAAGCTTGGCGTAAAGATGTAATGACACGCATGCAAGTAGCTAAAAACGCCAAAGCCCTAGATATATGTTGTGGAACCGGAGACTGGTCAATCGCAATAGCGAATAAAACTGGTCCGAACGGAAAGGTGTACGGCCTTGATTTCAGCCATAACATGTTATCAGTAGCGAAGGAAAAACAAGATGAGCTTGACTTGAAGCAACTTACATTTATTCAAGGTAATGCTATGGAGCTTCCGTTTGAAGATAATTCATTTGATTATGTTACCATTGGTTTTGGATTACGTAACGTTCCCGATTACATGACGGTATTAAAAGAAATGTATCGAGTGGTAAGGCCAGGTGGAAAAGTTGTATGCCTGGAAACATCGCAACCCACTTTAGCTGGGTATAGACAGCTTTACTACATTTATTTCCGATTTGTAATGCCCTTGTTTGGTAGGTTAATCGCAAAAAGTTATAAAGAATATGCATGGTTACATGAATCTGCTAAGGACTTCCCCGACAAAAAGGAACTTCAAAACATGTTCTTCCAAGCAGGTTTTTCTCATGTTAGGGTGAAAAGTTATACTGGTGGAGTGGCAGCGATGCATATGGGTTTTAAAGAAAAAAATAATGAATAAAAGTCCGTGAATGTTAAAAGGTGAATGGCATGAAATTAGCAAAAACGTATAATTATTTAAAAAAAGATTTAGATTATATAGAAAAAGCTGTAGATGACGTAATACAAGCTGATCATCCCGTTTTAAGAGAAGCATCCATCCATTTGCTTAAAGCTGGTGGGAAGAGAATTCGACCCGTTTTTGTCCTTTTAGGAGGGCAATTTGGTAATTATGATATTGAGCGAATGAACATTGTTGCTACTTCTATAGAATTGATTCATATGGCTTCACTTGTTCATGATGATGTAATTGATGATGCAGAAATACGTCGAGGTGGGCCGACAATTAAGGAACAATATGATAACAGGGTTGCCATGTATACTGGTGACTATTTGCTTGCCCGATCTCTGGAAATCATCACTACCTTAAACGAAAAACAAGCGCATGAGACATTGGCAAAAACAATAGTAGAAGTTTGCATCGGTGAAATAGAACAAATCAAAGATAAACATGTCTGGGATCAATCAATGCGTACATACCTACGTAGAATCAGAAGAAAGACAGCGTTACTGATAGCGACTAGTTGTAAACTTGGTGCGATTGCAGCAGGCGTTAATGAAAAAGATGCCAACCGTTTATTTAGATATGGGTATTGTATTGGCATGTCCTATCAAATAATTGACGATATCCTTGATTTCACTTCTTCTGAAAAAGAATTAGGTAAACCTGCTGGACACGACTTATTACAAGGTAATGTAACGCTTCCTGTGCTGTATGCTATGAAATATCCAGCTTTTAATTCATTGGTAAGAAACACATTTACTGAGTCTAATTCGGTAACAGAAAAACAAATGCAGCAATTAATTGATTTACTGAAACAAACAGACGCAATCGAACGTTCCTATCAGGTAAGTGATATGTATTTAAATAAGGCACTTCATATCCTAGATAAACTTCCAGATCATCGTGCAAAGCAATCGTTGATTGGAATTGCTACCTATATCGGTAGACGTCGTTCATAAAGTAAATCCGAGCATTAGATTAGGGGGCTTTTTCCCTACCTAAAATGTTTGGTTATCCTTCATTTTTAACACATGAGGTATCACCGCCCGTCAAACGGTGATAAATACATTGTCATTTTTCCAAAAGTTTGATAAAATTTTAACGGCTGATCGAATACTAACAACATACATAATAGAAGAGGTGTAGAAAATGGAAAAAACATTTTTAATGGTAAAACCAGATGGCGTACAACGTAATCTCGTAGGAGAAATCGTTAAACGCTTCGAAAGCAAAGGCTTCAAATTAGTGGGAGCTAAACTTATGGTCATATCAGATGATTTAGCTAAAACTCATTACGGTGAACATAAAGAACGCCCATTTTTTGGTGAATTAGTTGACTTCATCACATCGGGTCCAGTTTTTGCGATGGCATGGGAAGGCGAAAATGTAATCAAATCAGCACGTGATATGATGGGTAAAACGAATCCACTAGAAGCTGTATCTGGTACAATTCGTGGCGACTTCGGAATGACTGTTGGAAAAAATATTATTCATGGTTCTGATTCTGCTGAAAGTGCAGAAAGAGAGCTAAACTTATTTTTTGATGAAAAAGAAGTATCTTCCTATTCTAAACAGGATAGCGACTGGATTTACTAATAGATATAGCCTCCGTTCCTGACGGAGGCTTTCTTTAAATACTGTCCTGAACAGAGGAGTAAGGAAATGTCAGTAGAATATAGCGAATTTACTTTACATATTAAACGAAAACTTGGGATTGACCTTGGTTTATATAAAGAAACGCAAATGAAAAGACGGATAACTTCATTACGAAATAAACGAGGGTATAAAAATTTTGATGCATATATAAGTGCAATGAGCCAAGATCATCTACTACTAAAAGAATTTGTTGATAGGCTTACCATAAATGTTTCAGAATTTTACCGTAACCCTAAAAGATGGCATATTCTACAAAGTAAAATAATGCCTATGCTTATTGATAACACAAAGGAAACCGCAATTTGGAGCGCTGCTTGTTCTACTGGTGAAGAAGCCTATAGTTTGGCAATGTTATTAACTGAGTTCTTTCCAAAACATTCCTTTAAAATTATTGCCACAGATATAGACGATCAAGCCCTTGCTAAGGCAAAGGAAGGGATTTATCATGAACAGGCATTAAAGGATTTACCAATTGATTTGAAAAATAAATATTTTACAGTTCACCACGGCCTTTATCATATCGATCCAGAACTTAAAAAGATGATCCTTTTTAAAAAACACAATTTGTTAGCAGATCGTCATCCTAGTGGAACAGATTTAATTGTCTGTCGAAATGTATTAATATATTTTACCGATACTGCAAAAGAAATCGTCTACGGTAATTTCAGTAAATCTTTAGTAGATAATGGTGTGCTGTTTGTGGGAAGTACAGAGCAAATTTTTACCCCGAAAACATATAACCTCACATTAATAGACACGTTCTTTTACCAAAAGAAGTAACTCTTGTCTCCGGCAGGAGTTTTTTAATCCTTATAAATGTTTTTAATACCTTATTACGCAATAAATTTGTTATGGTATAAGTAGAAATTATTATCATGAAGGAGGGCTCCTAATGCGCTATTTAACTGCAGGAGAATCACACGGAAAGCAATTGACGACAATTATTGAAGGTTTGCCATCACATATGCCACTAACAAAGGACGATATCAATCACTCTTTGTTACGCAGACAAAAAGGACATGGCAGAGGAAAAAGAATGCAAATTGAGAAAGACTTGGTGGAGATAACTAGTGGAGTGAGACATGGGTATACAATGGGATCACCTATTTCTTTAGTTATACATAATGATGACTTTAAGCATTGGACCGATGTTATGGGAGAAGATCCATTGGAAGATGACATCAAAATCAGGCGAACCGTTTCTAGACCAAGACCTGGTCATGCTGATCTGAATGGTGCACTCAAATACGGGCATCGGGATATGCGGAATGTTCTTGAACGGTCATCAGCACGCGAAACAGCTGCACGAGTAGCTGCAGGTGCAGTAGCGAAAACACTATTAAAACAACTAGGTATTGAAGTAGCAGGTTATGTGAGGGAAATTGCAGGAATTAAAGCAGAAGAGGTCGAAGAGTTAACCATACAGGAACGTCAAAATATCTCTGAGGAGTCACCAGTACGAACGTTGGATAAAAAAGTAGAGAAAAAAATGATGGACGCAATTGATCAGGCAAAAAAAGAGGGAGACTCTATTGGTGGAGTAGCAGAGGTATATATTGAAGGGATGCCAGCTGGAGTCGGGTCATATGTTCATTATGACCGTAAACTAGATGGGCGTATCGCAGGAAGTGTGTCGAGCATCAATGCTTTTAAAGGTGTTGAATTTGGTTTAGGATTTGAAGCTGCAAGAAGGAACGGAAGTCAAGTACATGACGAAATTGCTTGGGACAAAGAGATTGGATATTACAGAAAAACGAATAACTTAGGCGGTTTTGAAGGTGGAATGACTACGGGGATGCCAATAATTGTAAAAGGAGTTATGAAACCAATTCCAACACTATATAAACCATTACAAAGTGTTGATATAGAAACAAAAGAACCGTTTAATGCAAGCATCGAACGTTCTGATTCCTGCGCTGTACCAGCTGCATCCGTAGTGATGGAACACGTCGTCGCATTCGAACTGGCAAAAGCTATTACAGAGCAATTTCCATCTGATCAATTTCCGACTTTACAACGGGCATTACAAGAATATCGTGAGGAACTTAGGTGTTTTTAATGACACAATTAGAAGTGGAAACAAGTGTAAATAGGTATACAATCAGCATTGGTGAAAATATTCGTCACCAATTTAACCAGTACGTATCAAAACAATATTCAGCGATTTTGATCGTAACGGACGAACATGTGGCTGACTTATACCTGGAAGATGTTAAAGAAGGTCTTACTAGTCATCCTCGAGTCTTTCATACGGTGATTTCTGATGGGGAGCAATCGAAGAGTATAGAAACGTTTCATCAATTGCATACAGAAGCAATAGAATGCGGACTTGATCGACATTCTCTCATTATCGCGCTAGGTGGTGGTGTAGTAGGAGATCTAGCAGGTTTTGTTGCAGCAACGTTTATGCGGGGCATTGATTATATCCAGGCTCCTACAACTATCCTAGCCCATGACAGCAGTGTCGGTGGAAAGGTTGCAATTAATCATGCATTAGGGAAGAACCTAATTGGAAATTTTTACCCACCAGTAGCGGTTGTTTATGATATTCAAACATTACGATCGTTACCAGCAAAAGAAATTCGATCGGGCTATGCAGAGATAATTAAGGAAGCTTTGATTGCAGATAAAGTATTATTTGACGATGTGATACAAGAAAAGCTCAGTCAAGTAACGAATGCAAATTTGAGGAATCATATTTTTCGGGGGATCAAAATAAAAACCCATTTCGTGGAGGCAGATGAAAAAGAAAAAGGGATCCGCGCATTTCTTAACTTTGGTCATACTCTTGGACATGCACTTGAATCGGAATATGGTTATGGTAAATTATCACACGGGGAAGCCGTTGCACTTGGCATGTTGTTTGCTATGGATGTTAGTAATGCAATTTTTTCAAATGGCTTGCCTGTCGAAGTGCTTCAAAAATGGTTGGAAGTTAATAACTATCCATTACAAATAGATGAAATTAATAGCAGTACATTATTAAATCGAATGAAGTCGGACAAAAAGGTCTCAAACAATCATGTACAGATGGTTCTATTAAAAGAAATTGAAAACCCCATACTGGTAGAAATAAGTGATGAAGAAATACAGAAATACTTGCAATCTTTTATAAATAAGATGAAGAAAAATTAGGAAGTGATTAAAAATGACTGAAAAAAAGTTATCCCGACAAAATGGTATACTTTCTGGTGTAATTGAGGTACCAGGAGATAAATCTATTTCACATCGTGCTGTAATCTTTGGGTCGATAGCAAACGGAATAACAGAAGTGTCCAATTTTCTGGAAGGTGAAGATTGCATGCGAACGATCGATGTTTTCGAGGCGATGGGCGTGACAATAGAGAAGAGTGAGTCAAATCTTGTCATTCACGGAAAGGGGATAGACGCTTTAAAAAAACCTAGTAATGAGCTGTACTTTGGAAATTCTGGTACAACAGCTAGACTGATGTTAGGAGTACTTGCAGGTTTATCCTTTCAAACATATGTAACTGGCGATGCATCTCTTTCCAAAAGGCCTATGAATCGAGTTGTTTCACCTTTGCGTGAGATGGGTGCTAAGATTGAAGCTAAAGGTGAGAAAAACATATTGCCCTTAACCATAAAGCAAGGACAGTTAGCTGGAATTCAATATAAATTACCAGTTAAAAGTGCACAAGTTAAATCCGCAATACTATTAGCTGGTTTATTTGCAACTAATAGTACAGAAGTTATCGAAAAAACCCCTACACGGGATCACACTGAACATATGTTGAGGGCTTTTGGGGCAGATATAGTTCAGCATGGTTTATCAACTACAATAACAAGTAATAAGCCACTTAAAGCAACAAAAGTAACAGTACCAGGAGATATTTCATCTGCGGCTTTTTTACTTGTAGGTGCAGCAATAATTCCTGGTAGTAAAATCTCTATTTCGCGTGTGGGATTAAATGAAACTAGAACGGGAATAATTGATGTTTTCAAGAAAATGGGAGCTAATATCGAAGTAACCAATGTTGTTGCGGTAAACGGTGAATTAATTGGAGATGTAACGATAGCCTATAAGGAGCTTGAGGCGACAGTGATTGAAGGTGACGTCATCCCATGTTTAATCGATGAAATCCCAATTATAGCTTTATTAGCCACACAAGCAAACGGGACAACTATAATAAAAGATTCAGAGGAACTTCGCTACAAGGAAACAGATCGAATTCTTGCTGTTGTTGATGTTTTATCAAAACTAGGAGCATCAATTGAAGGAACAGAAGATGGCATGATTATACACGGCAAAACGCCATTAATAGGTGGATCGGTTTCGACTTACCATGACCATCGTATCGCAATGATGGCTTCAATTGCTTCCTTAATTACCAGTGATGAAGTTATGCTTGACGACGATTCAAGCATTGATATTTCCTATCCTGGATTTTTTCAGGATTTAGAAAAATTACTTAGCTAACATCGTGTCGTGTGGTCATGGTAGTAAGAAGTGTGAGTAGAAGGAGTGTATAGAATGGAAACAATCATGGAAGCAGTTCATCTAATGGAAAACAATAAAACAAAAGCGGCGATAGATCTATTAGAAAGGCACCTTCCAACAGCAGATGAAGATGAAAAATTCACGATTGCCGAATTATATATACAGTGGGGGATATATCCAGAGGCGAGTTATATTTTGCAGGATTTATTACAACAATACCCTGATGAAAGTGAACTACGTGTCATGCTGGCTGATATCTATATCGAATTGGAAGACGATGAAAAAGCAATTGATCTATTAAATGAAATCAAGACAGATGATCCAGCTTATTTACCGGCTTTAATTCAATTAGCTGATCTTTATCAGGCCCAGGGATTGTTTGAAGTTGCAGAACAGAAGTTATTAGCAGCAAAACAGCTTGACCCAGAAGAAGCCCTGGTTGATTTTGCTTTAGCTGAGCTCGCTTTTTCAACTGGGGAATATCAAAAAGCAATAACGTTTTATGAAAGAATTCTCCCTAAAACTAACGAAGTAGCCAATATATCTATAAATGACCGCCTTGCTGAGGCATATGCCGCATCTGGAGAATATGAACTTGCACTAACCTATTTCCAAGAGATAGAAAGTGAAAACCCTGATACACTGTTCAAGTATGGATTTACCGCAGCACATGCTAATCGAAATGATATCGCAATAAAGGCCTGGGAGCATGTTATAGAAATCGACCCTCACTACCTCTCTGTTTATTATGAACTTGCAAAAGCATATGAGATCGAAGAACGTACAAGTGAAGCATATGAGACGATCAATAAAGGATTGCAACTTGACGATTTTAATAAAGAGCTCTATTTTTATGCCGCTAATTTAGCACACCAAGTAAGTAAAAACGATGAAAGTGAAAAATATATCCGTGAAGCTGTTGCACTTGACCCTGACTATAAAGAGGCTGTGCTATTCTTAATCGAAATATTAAAAGCACAAGAAAAATCTGAAGAAATACGTGAACTATTGGTGGAGATTAAAAAGATAGGTGCCGATGATCCGCTTTACGATTGGGAACTTGCCCGTGCATTTAATGAAATAGAATTATATAATGATGCATTAATTCAGTACAATGAAGCATACAATAGACTAAGTCAAGACAGTGATTTCTTAAAAGAATACGGATACTTTTTAACCGAGGAGGGGAGAATCGAGAAGGCTATAAGTGTTTTTCAAGAATATTTGGGAATCCAACCGTTGGATACTGATGTTGAGGAATATGTGGACCGTTTAATTCAATCTACCGAGGTTTAGTATAGATGTAATGAGGGAGGAAAAGGTTATGCAAGCTCCTATTTCCATTCAAGATAAAAAAGCCTTTATTGAATGGTTTTTAAATCATTATCAACTAAAGAAACGTGAAAGTGTTTGGATTTTAAATTACTTGGTTAATCATGATAACCTCTTAGATAACGTACATTTTATTAGGGAAGCGAAATTCTGTCCGAGGGGTATCATAATTTCCAGTCAATGTTCAGATGACGCACCATTCCGCTTCTATAAGAATCATTTAGTTACTACAGACGCTGAAAAGTCTTTTCATGATATTCGAATGAATAGAGAAGAGGCGCTTTATGTTCAATTAAATTTTCACAATTCTATTCAAAATGCATCTTATGTCGCGGTACTAGAGGATAATCCCTTTATACCTGAAGATTATTATATAACTAAAAGTGATGAAGAAAACGCAAATAAACTTTTAAAAAAACTAGTGTATGACCGTGAAAAGAAAAAAATACAAGAGGCTATTGATTACAGTCTTGATATAAATGACCAGCAAATGTTTATGAAACTTACGAAAAAATTACATAAACTAGATACGATTAATGAATGTCAACCTAAATTGTTAAAACAATAGGTTGATTTTTTTTGTTTAAATAGGATAAAATTTAATAACATGACTGTATAGTCATGTGCATTCAAGACTAGAAAGGAAGTTTTAGAAATGCAATGGGGAAAAAAAGATTTACAACAATACATACAAGCAAAAGAATATGTTGATACTATAATCGTACCCTTAACACCATTTCATTTATCGAATGATACAGAGCTGGCTAAAAGCGGGTTTCAAGCTGAAGCCCTTTCCATATTTATTAATCAAATAGAAAAAGATTTAGCGGGTAGAGTTATGTTGACCCCGAATTACACTTATTTAAAAAATGCGGACAAGCAGCAAGAAATTGCTAGATTAAATGAGTGGGTGGAAGATATGTCCGTTCAACCTTTTAACCATATTTTCTTTATTACATTTGATTCAAAATGGAAAAAACACGAACCATTAGTGAATGGAACTCTTTTATGGTTGCCGGGGTTACAATCTGGTGATTTGTATTCAAAGGAAATGCACAGTGTTATCCATGATCAAGTAACACAAATTAGTGAATTAATACGGTCTTATTGGGAAACAATGGAGTAAAGAATTAAAGAAAATTTAAATTGCATCTGTTTTGTTAACATTTTTGAATACATATTGACCGAACAAGCAGTTTGCGCTATCATGGTAATGTCCTAGTAATCTGATTAAAATTAGTAATGTCCGTGATTAAATGAAAGAGGGGGGAAAATCATGAGCGAAAAAAAGCAACAAGTATCCCGTCGACAATTCCTGAACTATACACTTACAGGTGTAGGTGGTTTTATGGCAGCAGGCATGCTTGTTCCAATGTTGGGAATGGCAGTTGATCCAATATTAACCAAAACATCATCTGGAGACTTAGCTAATATAAATCTTTCCGTCGATGATATTACTAATGAACCACAGCGAGTGGATTGGAAAATCGATCAAGTAGATGCTTGGTATGAGTCGCAAGTTAGTAAATCAGCGTGGGTCTATAAAAATGACAACGGTGATATCGTGGCACTTTCCCCAATATGTAAACACTTAGGTTGTGTTGTTTCTTGGGAAGGTAGCGAACAGTATCCAGACCAATTTTACTGCCCATGTCATGCTGGTCGTTATACAAAAGATGGTACCAATGTTCCTAACACACCTCCATTAGCACCACTTGATGTTTACGAGTCAAAAGTTGAAAATGGTATGTTGTATTTAGGTAATGCACATCCGAAAGGGGAGGCGTAAAAAATGCTGCAGAAATTGTATGATTGGATCGACGAACGTGTAGACATTACGCCTTTGTGGCGTGATATTGCAGATCATGAAGTACCAGAACATGTTAACCCTGCCCATCATTTTTCAGCTTTTGTTTATTGTTTTGGTGGATTAACATTCTTTGTAACGGTTATTCAGATTTTGTCTGGAATGTTCCTAACCATGTACTATGTTCCGGATATAGAAAATGCTTGGAAATCTGTATATTACTTACAAACAGAGGTAGCACATGGTCAAATAGTGCGAGGGATGCACCACTGGGGTGCTAGTGTTGTTATCGTGATGCTCTTGTTACATACTTTGCGTGTATTCTTCCAAGGCGCATATAAAAAGCCACGTGAACTTAACTGGATGATTGGAGTATTATTATTCTTTGTTATGCTTGGCCTTGGTTTTACTGGCTATTTATTGCCTTGGGATAACAAAGCTTATTTTGCAACAGAGGTTGGACTAAATATCGCTGAACAAGTACCGTTTATTGGCGAGCAATTAAAAACATTACTAGCAGGTGATCCATCAATTGTTGGGGCACAAACGTTAACAAGATTCTTTGCAATCCATGTATTCTTCTTACCAGCTGGATTGTTCGGATTAATGGCTGCTCACTTTATGTTAATACGTAAACAAGGAATTTCTGGACCACTATAAAAAGGAGGGAAAGCTGTGCATAAGGGTAAAGGAATGAAGTTTGTCGGTGATTCTCGTATATCAACCGATCGTAAACCCAATATACCTAAAGATTATTCTGAGTATCCTGGAAGAACGGAAGCCTTCTGGCCTAACTTCTTGTTAAAAGAGTGGTTAGTTGGTGCTGTATTCTTAGTTGGATTTCTGTGCTTGGTACTTGCACACCCTTCGCCACTGGAAGGTGTAGCTGATCCAACAAATGCAACTTATATACCGTTGCCAGATTGGTATTTCTTATTTCTATATGAACTCTTAAAATATGACTTTGCAAGTGGACCATATACATTGTTTGGTATCATTATTCTCCCTGGCCTAGCATTTGGTGGGTTACTACTGGCACCATTTTTGGATCGTGGACCAGGTCGTAGACCGCACCAAAGACCAATTGCAGTTGCAATGATGATTTTAGGTCTTGCATCTGTTATGTTATTGACTTGGGAATCCGCTTCTCATGTAGACTGGGAAGCTCGTGCCGAAGCAAATAAGCCAGTTCCTACAACTGAAATTGATAAAGAAAATCCTGGTTATGCAGTATTTGAAAGCAACTGTATGACTTGTCATGGGGATTCACTTCAAGGTGGTGCTGCGGCACCTTCATTAATTGGAATTGACTATTCAAAAGAAGAAATTATGAAAATTGCCCAGGAAGGTATTGGAACAATGCCTGCTGGAGTTTTCAAAGGTACAGATAAAGAGCTAGAAGCATTGGCAGAATTTATCGTATCCGTTAATGAGGAAGCTAAATAAATGATTGCATAGTTATATAGGACACCTTTGCCAACAGAATTGGTGAAGGTGTCTTTTTAGATTGTTAGTAATGTAATAAGAAAGGAATTTTGACATGTTTCATTACATACTGAAAGATAAATTATTTTTACTTTTATTATTTTTTGTTAATTTATTTGGAACGATATATGGATATATCTGGTATAGATACCAACTAGCGGCAACACCAGATATCTTCCTTATATTTGTTCCGGATAGTCCGACCGCAAGCCTTTTCTTTACAATTGTAATCTTCTTTTTCTTATTTAAAAAAAATGTACCATATATAGAAGCACTTGCAATTATCACCTTATTTAAATATGGTGTTTGGGCCGTAGTTATGAATGTTTTCACCTTAATTGTTGACGGGTCTATTGGTTGGCAAGGCTATATGTTAATCGCTTCGCATGGTGCAATGGCAATCCAGGGCCTTCTGTATGCGCCTTACTATCGAATGAAGCTACGACACATTGTAATAGCAGCAATCTGGACTTTACATAATGATATTATTGATTATGTATATGGAATGATGCCTATATACTCTTCTTTGAGTGAGTATACGAATGGAATTGGCTACTTTACTTTTTGGCTAAGTATATTATCAATTTATATTGCCTATCTGTTAACGATGAAAAATAAAAACAAGCAAAGCCTTTAATAGATCTAGTTATATCCTCCCGTTTTCTAACATAAATTTATAAAGTAAATGTCTGCGAGAGGTTGATCACATATGAGAAATGCTAGTTATTCATCGATAGTGAATCTCGTTCAAAGCATGACTTCTTTATTTTGGGTTATCCTCGCTGTTGGAGGAACGATTGTGGTGGTATTAGCCTATGTTAGTTGGGTAAAGTATAAGGAAGAAAAAAAACGTCAAAAAAGGGATTCAAACAGTTGACTTATTCCTTATTTTTGACTAAAATTGACCTTAGAAAGATATATTACATTATGGAGGAATGAAAATGTCACTTGGTGGATATATCGTATATATTGCCTTGTTAATGATCATCCCAATTTGGGCGCAATCTAGAGTAAAAAGAACATATAAAAAGTATTCAAAAAAAGCAACGTCTTCTCACATGACTGGGGCAGAGGTTGCTCGAAAAATATTAAATGATAATGGTATTTATGATGTACAAGTAGAAGAAACGCGTGGCTTTTTATCTGATCACTATGATCCAAGAAAGAAAGTTTTACGCTTGTCCAGTGGTAACTATCACGGGCAGTCAATGGCCTCTTCAGCTATTGCAGCACATGAGGTAGGTCATGCAATTCAAGACGCTGAATCTTACACATTTTTGCGATTTAGACATGCATTAGTACCGGTCGCTAACCTAGGATCAAACATGTCGATGTTTTTAATCATCGGTGGATTTCTCTTTGGAATGAGTAACCTTATATTAGTAGGAATCGTTTTTTTCTCAGCAGCAGTTCTTTTCCAATTCGTAACATTACCTGTTGAGTTTAATGCTTCCAGTCGAGCAATGACGCAGTTGGTATCGACTGGTGTTATTAATAACAATGAAGAGCGTGAGACGAAAAAAGTTCTTAATGCAGCAGCTTTAACATATGTTGCAGCAGCATTAGTTGCTCTTGCAGAATTAATACGTTTTATCTTAATGTATACAGCAAGTGAATAAATAGTGGATATCAAAAAAGGATGGCTATTTTGCCATCCTTTTTTTGAGAGCAAAGAAAGTATGAAATTTTGGCGATGATCTGTCTAGCTCCAGCGCCTAGACACTCGAGACATAAGCAGTTCGCTTACGTGCGAGCAAAGCACTCACACTGCACCGCTCTACTTATGCTTGTCGTGTCTTTCAAGGCGCCCTGAGCTTTTCGTGTCTGTCTAGGTCTAGCTCCAGCGCCTAGACACTCGAGACATAAGCAGTTCGCTTCCGCGCGATGAAACCCACTCACACTGCATCGCTCTGCTTATGCTTGTCGTGTCTTTCAAGGCGCCCTGAGCTTTTCTTATAATGCCCTAATCGATAATGGGGTTTTTATTTTCATCTAATGTGAATCCTTCACCTACAACATCGTGAACAGAACTAACCGCTACAAAAGCATGAGGATCAATACTTTTAATAACATTTTTTAATCGTACTATTTCGTTTCTTCCTACCACGCAATATAAAACGTCGCGCGTTTCACCCGTAAAGCTTCCTCTTCCTGCTAAAACTGTTACACCACGGTCCATATCTTTAATGATGATTTTAGCTATATCATCACTTTTGCTTGAAATAATAGTTGCTCCACGTGCAGAATATGCACCTTCTTGGATAAAGTCAATTACGCGGGCACCTATATAAACAGCTACTAAAGTATACATGCCTTCAACCAATTCCAAATAGGTGATAACAGAGGTTGCTATTACCACTACATCAAAAAGGAACATAGTTTTACCCATACTCCAACCAACATATTTATGAACAAGCCGAGCAATTATATCAACCCCGCCGGTGGTTCCTCCATATCTGAAGATGATTCCTAATCCTACCCCAATAAATACACCAGCAAATAACGCTACTAAGGTCATATCCGATTGCAAGTTCATTTGAAAGGGTTCAATTTGGAAAACTGCTAAAAATAAGGATACGGATAACGTGCCAATAATTGTATAGATAAACGTGTTTCTGCCTAGGAACTTCCAGCCTATTAAAAAGACGGGAACATTTAGTATAATATTTGTTACGGCAGGATCCCAGCCCCATAAGAAATACATTAATAGTGTAATACCAGTGAATCCGCCTTCACCAAGGTTGTTTTGCATATTAAAATGTACAAGTCCAAATGAAAATATTGCCGAACCAATTAAAATAAATATAACATTTTTAATTTTTATTCCAAAAACCATTCTTAAATCCTCCTTTTCTTCTTCATGTCTAGGCGTGAATACACTTTTACTAGTATAGTCAATTTTAATAAAATGAACAATGTACAATGGGATGTACAGTTTAATAATTTGTCAAATTAAAGCCTTTTAGCTAACATAAAGGGAGTTAAAACTTTTATGGGGGAATATAATTGGTTTCGAATAAACAAACGTATACTACAGTGGAAATGCAACTAAGAGTGGATGATTATATTTCACAATTTAAAAATGGATACTTTACCCCATTAGCTCAAATGGCAAGATTAACCGAAGAACTTGGTGAAATGGCCCGTGAAGTTAATCATCTTTATGGAGAAAAACCAAAAAAAAATTCAGAGCAGGAAAAGGCAATTGAGGATGAGTTAGGAGATATGTTATTTGTTCTAATTAGTTTTGCTAATTCATTAGAGATTGATTTATCCGATGCATTTAATCGATCGATTAATAAAATAGAGACACGCGATAGAGATCGTTGGGATAAAAAATAGGGAAACATGAGGTACACAGCAATAGAAACGGTCGATGGATTAGAAAATAGTAGAGTAGGTGTAGAAAGATGAATATTGCATTAATAGCACACGACGGAAAGAAACAAGCAATGATTGGCTTTAGTATCGCTTATAGTCACGTATTAAAAAAACATTCCATATTTGCTACTGGTACAACAGGATCCTTAATAACAGATGCCACAAATCTTGCTATCCATCGATTCCAATCTGGACCAAAAGGTGGGGATCAACAAATTGGCGCAATGGTAGCCAATAATGAAATGGACATGGTAATCTTTTTTCGTGATCCATTGACAGCTCAACCACATGAACCAGATGTTAGTGCATTAATGCGACTTTGTGATGTCCATCTAATCCCTTTAGCGACCAATTTAGCAGCTGGGGAAATATTAATTCGGGCTTTAGAGCGTGGAGACTTCCAATGGAGAGAAGTTGTAAAACAAAATAAACAAAGGGAAATAGATAAATGATGAAAATAGGAATATCGTGTTATCCAACTGTGGGGGGATCAGGTGTAATAGCAACCGAACTAGGTATGTTACTTGCTGAGCAGGGTAATGAAATTCATTTTATTACATCCAGCCTACCTTTCCGTTTAAATAAAGTTAATCCATTAATATTTTATCATGAAGTGGATCTAAATCATTATCCAGTCTTTCAATATCCTCCTTTTGACTTGGCATTAGCCAATAAAATGGCGGATGTAATCGATAGAGAGAAACTAGATATCCTTCACGTACATTATGCGATGCCACACGCAATCTGTGCGATATTAGCAAGGGATATTGCGAAGCATGATGTTAAAATAGTTACTACCTTACATGGAACTGATATCACTGTATTAGGTATAGATCAATCCTTTAAAAAGATGATAACACATGGGATTGAGCAATCTGATGCAGTAACAGCAGTATCACAAAGTCTAGTTAAACAAACAAACGAAATGCTTGGCATAACGAAGGATATCGATGTGGTGTATAACTTTGTAAATGAGAACGAGTATAAAAAGAAGGCATTACCTGAAATAAAAAAAGAATATGGTATTAAAGAAAATCAAAAGGTACTGATCCACATTTCAAATTTTCGTAAAGTAAAACGAATACAGGATGTCATTGAAACATTTAAACAAGTGAGTGGATACATAGATGCAAAACTGCTTCTTGTAGGCGATGGACCTGAATATTCAAACATATGCCAAAAAGTTGATTCTCTAGGACTTAGTAATCAAGTATTATTTTTAGGTAAACAAAAGAACATTAGTGATCTATTATCCATATCTGATTTAAAGCTACTTTTATCAGAAAAGGAAAGCTTTGGTCTAGTGCTGTTAGAGGCGATGGCATGTGAAGTTCCATGTATCGGAACTGCAGCTGGTGGTATACCAGAAGTAATTACACATAATGAAACTGGTTATATTGTAGATATAGGGGATACCGAAAAGGCTGCCAAGTATGCTGTACAATTGTTACAGGATGACGTTTTACTCCAGAAGTTTTCACAAAATGCTTACAACCGGGCTAGAAAATATTTTCATTCAGAAATTATTGTCAATCAATATTTAGATATATATAATCGAGTTTTAGCAGGAAACTAAAAAAAGTGGTGAACAAAATGCTTGATCAAACATTTGAAGAGGCAATTTATATTATAAATAAATTAGAAAAACACGATTATCAAGCATATTTTGTAGGTGGATGTGTACGTGATTATCTGTTGGAACGACCAATTTCAGATATTGATATTGCAACATCCGCACCACCTGAAGAGGTTCAAGCGATATTTTCAAATGTAATCCCAATAGGATTAAAGCACGGTACTGTGATTGTTAGACATTTACACAAGTCGTATGAAGTAACTACTTTTCGCATTGATGGGATATACTCGGATAATCGTCACCCAGATGATGTCAAATTCATTCAAACAATAGACGAGGATTTAAAACGAAGAGACTTTACAATAAATGCATTAGCAATGGATAGCTCAGGTAGCATCATTGATTTGTGTAATGGGACTGAAGATCTTCGTAAAAAGGTCATTCGAACTG
Organism: Virgibacillus carmonensis; assembly: GCF_057836705.1. NCBI lineage: Bacteria > Bacillati > Bacillota > Bacilli > Caryophanales > Bacillaceae > Virgibacillus > Virgibacillus carmonensis. Next base: position 102,652 of record NZ_JBYQFJ010000005.1, read on the forward strand.
TTGGTAAGGGCAGTGAAAGGTTTCATGAAGACCCGCTTAGAATTATCCGCGCGCTTCGTTTTTCAAGTCAACTCGGGTTTGATATCGACGCTAAAACGTTAAAAGATATGATTGTAATTAGTCCTGAAATTACAAAGCTTGCTGTTGAACGAATTCGTGTAGAAATCACCAAGTTTTTTGGTGGAGATTATATTAACAATGGAATTGATTATTTAAAAAGTACAGAAATTTATCTGTACCTTCCAGTTATGATAAACTATCCTTATATAATCGACAAACTACCAGCAAAGTGTGATCCACTATATGGGTTCTCAGAAATCGTAACTCTTTTCCACTATTTGGAACCATCTATTTCTATTGAGGAATGGCTTGATTCATGGAAGTGTTCCAATCATGAAAAGCGAGATGTAAAACAATTGATTAAAACAATTGATTATTATAAGGCTTATGGACTAGATAAATGGTTGATTTACTGTTTACGTGCGCCATATTTTGATGCATTTGTACGCTTATTAAACTTGTTATACCCATTTAAAATGCTTATTAAAAAAGAGATAGATTTCATACATGATTCACTTGTCATCCATTCTAGAGAAGAGTTGCAAGTGAACGGTCACGATTTGATTGCTTTATTTCCAAACAAAGTTAGAGGTCCGTGGATACAAGAGGCAATAAATAATGTAGAAAAAGCTGTGGTTCTAAACCTTGTGCCTAATAAAAAAAATGAATTGAAGGATTGGATAAAATGGAATCCACCCGAAACAAATTAATTAAATTATTAGCTGAAAATAACTCCAATTATATCTCAGGACAACAATTGTCTAATGACTTGCAAATATCGCGCGCAGCTATTTGGAAACATATGAAAAAACTGGAAGAAGACGGCTATAAAATTGAAGGGAAAACCAAAAAAGGTTATAAGATTATTGAATATCCAGCTAAAACAAGTGAGAATACCCTTCAATGGGGACTTCAAACCAATTGGCTAGGGAAAAAAATCGTACATAAAACATCTGCAACATCGACACAACATCTAGCTCATCAATTAGCCAGAGAGAATGCTCCGCATGGGACGATTGTAATTGCTGATGAACAAACCGAGGGAAAAGGAAGAATGAATCGAGAATGGTATTCAAGTAAAGATAAAGGTATTTGGATGAGTATTATCCTGCGACCTGAAATTCTTCCGTATTTGGCGCCACAGTTAACCCTTTTAACAGCAACTGTGCTTGCCGATGTTTTTGACAAGAAGTTCGGAATTAAATCGCAAATAAAGTGGCCAAACGATTTGTTAATTAACCAAAAAAAGACAGCTGGTATTTTAACCGAAATGCAAGCAGAGCAGGATCAAATTCAATATGTTGTGATTGGAATTGGGATAAATGTAAATCATACAATCCACGATATTCCAGAAGAACTTACTGAAAAAGCAACTTCATTATATATATCATCTAAGCTTGAAAGATCGATTACGGGTGTAATACAACACCTATTGCAATCCTTTGAACCGGCTTATGATAACTATTTAACAAATGGTTTTTCAGATGCTAAGGAAAAATGGGAAAGTTATGGTTTTAAAATAGGTCAAGCAATTCAAATAAATACCCTGAAAAAATCCTGGACTGCTAAATTTAGTGGGATTGCTAACGATGGTGCATTATTAATCGAAAACGATGATGGACAGATTAAAAAAATGTATTCTGCTGAAATTGATTGGTTTGGAGGAGGAGATAAATATGAAAACGAGAATTGACCTTCAACGTATGACAAAAGAAAACAAAAAAATAACGATGTTAACGGCTTATGATTATCCAGCAGCAAAATTAGCTGAAGAAGCAGGGATGGATATGCTTTTAGTTGGTGACTCATTAGGTATGGTGGTTTTAGGATATGATTCAACTGTAAAAGTAACAGTACATGATATGATTCACCATGCAAAAGCAGTTAGACGTGGTGCAACAAATACATTCATGGTTGTTGATATGCCATTTATGTCTTATCATGTTTCATTAGAAGAATCACTTACGAATGCCCGTATTATCTTCCAAGAAACAGATGCGCAGGCATTAAAAATTGAAGGCGCCTCAACAGAGTTATTAACCTTAACGAAACGATTAACGGAAGCGGGTATACCAGTAGTTGCACATCTTGGATTAACCCCGCAATCAGTTAATGTTTTAGGTGGTTATAAGGTACAAGGAAAAGATAAAGAAGCTGCTGATAAATTAGTCCAGGATGCTAAACAATTAGAAGCGAATGGCGCTATTGCTTTAGTTTTGGAGTGTGTACCTATGGAACTTGCAAAAACAGTCACAGACGCCTTATCTATACCTACTATTGGCATTGGTGCAGGAATAAGCTGTGATGGACAAGTATTAGTTTATCATGATATTTTAAAATATGGTGTAGATCGCTTGCCGAAATTTGTTAAATCGCATGCGGATTTAAACATTACGATTAAACAAGCGATTGAATCCTATCGCGAAGAAGTTGTTAATCATACGTTCCCTACAAAAAAGCACAGCTTTACTAACTGATATAGAAAAAAGAAGGTAGAAAAATATGAAAATTATTCGAACGGTGAATGAAATGCAGCAAACTGCATTCTCATTACTAAAAGATAATAAAACAATTGGTTTTGTTCCGACTATGGGTTTTTTCCACGAAGGTCATATTGGATTAATGGAGCATGCCAGACAAGATACGGATATAGTAATTACTAGCATTTTTGTTAATCCATTACAGTTTGGTCCTAGTGAAGATTATGAGCAATACCCTAGAGACGAAGAGGAAGACGTTATGCACGCGGAAAAAGCAGGTGTTGATATCGTCTTTATACCAGATACACAAGATATGTATCCAACAAAAATGGTAATAAATTTGGATATAACAGACCGTGTTAATGTATTGTGTGGTCGATCTCGTCCCGGCCATTTTCAAGGCGTGGTAACTGTATTGTCGAAACTGTTTCATATCATACAACCAACAAAAACGTATTTTGGCAGGAAAGATGCGCAGCAAATTGCTGTTGTTGAAGCTTTAATTGGTGATTTAAATTTCCCTATCGAGCTTGTTGCATTACCAACAGTACGAGAAAAAGATGGATTAGCTAAAAGCAGCCGAAATATTAACCTTCTTAAAAACAATCGTGAAGAGGCTCCTTGGATCTATAAAGCTTTAGAACAAGGAAGACAACTAGTAGTTGACGGAGAGAAAAATCCTGATATAGTTGTAAAAGAGGTTTTGGATACCATTGATAATCATACTAGTGGTAAAATAGATTATGTTGAACTATTAAGCTATCCAGCGTTACAGCCAATTTCTGTAATTGACCAACAAGTGATCTTAGCAACTGCAGTTTACTTTGAGGGAGCGAGATTAATTGATAATCTGTTGTTTGATAAAAGTGGCAAAATAGCTAAACGTTTAAAGTAGGGGGAAATAGGTATGTTTCGCACCATGATGAAAGCTAAAATTCATCGTGCAAGAGTTACAGAGGCTAATCTGAATTATGTTGGCAGTGTAACGATTGATCAAGATATAATTGATAAGGTAGGAATTTTACCGCACGAGCAAGTACAAATTGTAAATAATAATAATGGTGCCCGTTTAGAAACGTATGTCATTCCAGGTGAACGTGGTTCAGGTATTGTATGCTTGAATGGCGCAGCAGCAAGACTAGTTCAAACAGGGGATACCGTTATAATTGTTACCTATGCAATACTTTCAGATGAAGAATTAGTTTCATTTAAACCTAAAGTTGCATTAATGAATGAAACGAATAAAGTTGAACAGGTAATTGAACAAGAACCACCACTTACGGAAATGTAAAAGTTTTGTATAAATGGAAAAAAACTCTTATCATATCCGCGTGATAAGAGTTTTCATATATAGGAAGCGCCCGCAAATTGTCATGAAAGGCAACGGGCACTGAAGCTGGATAACGACTGAGGTGGAATGATGAATAGGTATGTGGTTATTGATCTTGAGACAACAGGTCATTCACCAACAAATAATGATAAAATTATTGAAGTAGGAATTGTTATTGTTGAAGATGATAAGATTATAGGAGAATATGCAACCTTTCTTAATCCAAATAAGTCAATTCCATCATTCATATCAAATTTAACCGGAATAACAGATGAAGATGTGAAAGATGCACCAAGTTTTTCAGAAGAGGCTGATGAAATAGTAGCACTTTTTGATAATAGTTATCTAATCGCCCACAATGTTCCGTTTGATTTGGGCTTCTTAAATGCTGAATTAATCAAAAATAATAATAAGCCGTTAAAAAACCCTTTTATTGATACGGTTGAACTTGCACGGATTCTGTTTCCGCAAGCACCAAGCTATAAATTAAGCCAACTTGCTGAATATGCAGATATACAACATATGGATCCGCACCGCGCACTTTCTGATGCGTATGTAACAGCTTTATTATTTATAAATTTAAAACAAAAGCTTGCCTCATTACCGTATGAAACAGTCGACCATTTGCTTCGATTAGAAAATAAGCTGAAATCAGATTTATATGAACTTCTTTTTACAAGAAAAGAAGCACTTGCATTTTCAGTAGAAGAACAACCAGATATTACATCCTACAAAGGTTTAGCTTTTAAAAAGGTGATTGATAAGCAAGTCAAAAGATCGAATGATTATCCTTCATTTGGTGAATATTTGGATTCAATTTATGAATTAAATGGATCGATGGACAGCATGATGGATCATTATGAAAAGCGAACTGGACAACGGGAAATGTCCGAAGAAATATTTGATGCCTTTCAAGGACGGAAACACGCATTAATTGAGGCAGAAACAGGAACTGGAAAGTCATTAGCATACATAATTCCCGCTGTGTTTGAAGCGGTAGTAAAGAAGAAAAGAATTGTCATAAGCACACATACGACACAACTACAATCTCAACTTTTGGATAGTGAAATACCATTAGTGAAGCGTTTGATTTCTTTTGATTTTAAAACAGCTCTGTTAAAGGGAAGACAGCATTATATAAGCCTTGAAAAATTTCAAAAAGAACTAATAGAAGCAACGAATGATAATTACGATATTACATTAACAAAAGCAATGATTCTCGTTTGGTTGACCGAAACTGAAAACGGTGATTTTGAAGAAATTCAATTATCATCCAAAGGTTTTCTGTTTAATAAACGTATCTCAGCCGAAACTGAAGGTGTCTATGATCAAAACTCACCATGGTCAACAAAGTCCTTTTATCAAAAAGCACGTAGAAATGCGCAGCAAGCAGATATTATTATTACCAATCATGCATTATTATGTACCGATATGTCTAATGACTTTCAATTTATTCCTACCTATCAAAAAGCCATTATTGATGAGGCGCATCACTTAGAAGAGACTGTTTCAAAACACTATGGATTAAAACTTGATTATACTAATTTTCAATACACATTAAACAACATTGGGTCAACTGATGATGGAAATTGGCTCGCACGTATTATAGGCAGTCATGACATCCAGCTACCTGGGTGGAATGAAACTTTCTCGCTGACCAAGTATGAAATAGACGATTTATTTCGTATGCTATTTCAGTTTGTCACAGAGCAGAATCGAAGCAAGAAAGCAGTTAGTGATGTTGGGCGAATTCAATATCGTTTTGATGAAGCTAAAGAGAACACAAAGGACTGGAATACCATCAAAGAGATGGCAACAAGATTGACTTTTTACCTTCGTGACATTATTCATTTACTAGCATATACAGAACAGCAATTAGTAAAAATAGATGCATTAGACAAATCAAAACAAGATGACTTTCTTATCACCATTCAAACCATGCAATCGTTTATTGATCGGATCGAACATTTATTTTTGATGGATGATCATAAACGGCATGTGAAATGGATTGAAATTGAGGCATATGGTGCAAAAAATGCCGCATTCTTGTACAGTGAACCAATCGAAGTTTCTAACTTATTAGCAAATGATTTGTTCTTGGATAAAGAGAGTATTGTTTTAACTAGCGCTACACTAACAATGAAACAATCCTTTTCATTTATTAAGCAGAGGCTAGGAATACCTGAGGATCGTTTACTAACAAATAAAATAAAGTCTCCATTTTCTTATTTTGATCAAGTACAACTTTTAGTTCCTAATGATTTTCCAGATGTAAAGGGTGGTAATATAGATGATTTTATTTATTCTACCTGTGAAGCAATCTTATCATTAGCGGAAATCACGCAGGGACGTATGTTAGTATTATTTACATCTTATGATATGTTGAAGCGCTCCTATTATTTATTAAAGGAGACATTAGATACACAATACATGTTAATTGCACAAGGAATTTCTAGTGGTAGTCGTTCAAGGTTAAAGAAAAACTTTATCAATTTTAATAAAGCAATATTACTTGGAACAAGCTCTTTCTGGGAGGGTGTAGATATTCCTGGAGAAGATCTATCCTGCTTAATGATTGTTAGGCTTCCGTTTCAACCACCAAATCATCCGGTTTATGAAGCAAAATCAAGCTACATAAAAGAGCAGGGAAAGAATGCCTTTTTTGAATTATCATTACCGAATGCTGTCATTCGCTTCAAGCAAGGATTTGGGCGATTAATCCGTTCATCAAATGACCGAGGGATTGTCTTCGTGTGTGATGCACGCATGATGAAAGCACGGTACAGCAAATACTTTACAGAATCTATCCCAACCGTACCAACAAACTTTGCCTCGACACATGAACTCATGGAAAAAGCGAAAGAGTGGTTCTAAATGAAAAGGGGAAGCGACCGTTTATTCCTGTATGAACGAATGACATTAGGTGAAAGTGCTTATCACTCACAAATTACATCCAGGCTGTACGCTGCTGATTATGTATTAAATCTTTCTGGAGAATAAAAAGAACTGGTGCACAAATAAAGTACACCAGAGAAAAAGTTTGGGTTAGGAGAATTATTTTGTTAAAAAGTACAACAAACGAATCAAAATGCTTGTTATAATTAGGTGATGAATTGTTTTTAAGCGGTATTTATAGTATGTACGAAGAATCGTTTACAATGTCTAGAAAAAATTGATAAAACAAGAAGGTTTTAATTGGAGGGAAATTGATGGATAAAAAATATGAAACACTTTCTACTGTAAAAATAGCCTATTCATCAGATTTATACAAGATTGTTGATACGTTAAATCGAACGCTAAAGGAAGAAAATCTAATGTTTGGATTAGCATTAGATGAAAAGAATAATGCGCAAGCTAAATTCACAATTTACCGAACGTAATTGGGTGAAGTGGGGAATTATAGGATTAATTCTTGTGTTAACTTCTTGTTTTATTTATCTTTTTTTCTTATATAGTGATATTCAACAAAGCAGAACGATTAAATACCAAGATTCAAAAGAGCAAGTATTAGGGAATACAGATGTATCGCGGATTGAAACCATTACAGATTACAATGGGGAAAATCAATTTCATGTGGTTTTTGGTGCAACAAAAAATGGAGATAATAAAATTGTTTTTGTTCCATTGGACAAGAAAAATAATGAACTAACCGTAATTGAAGAGTCAGAAATTATTACAAAGCAACAAATTAAGGACCAATGGAAACAGCAATGTCAACGGTGTGAATTAGTAGATATTACTCCTGCAATGGAAAGCAATGAACCATTATGGGAAGTGACTTATGTTGATGGTTCAGAACGCTATATTTTTGATTACTTGTCTATATACGATGGAACACGTACGCAACAATATCGACTTAAATCAATTTTTCATTAGAAAGGTGATAACATGGAATTAGCAAATAGGGTAAGGACGTTGACACCATCATCAACCCTCGCAATAACAGCAATGGCAAAAAGCTTGAAAGAAAAGGGACATGATGTGATTGCATTAGGAGCCGGGGAGCCAGATTTTAATACACCTCATTACATCATAGATGCCGCTAAACATGCAATGGAAAATGGAATGACAAAATATACCCCATCTGGTGGAGTATTGGGGTTACGTGAAGCAATTTGTACTAAATTTAAAAATGACAATAACCTTAGCTATACGTCAGATGAAATAATTGTCACTACAGGCGCAAAACATGCTTTATATACGTTATTTCAAGTTTTAATTAACCCTGGTGACCAGGTAATTGTTCCTGCACCATATTGGGTCAGCTATCCAGAACAAATTAAGCTTGCTGGAGGTAATCCAGTTATTGTTAAAGCTGCAGAAGAAAATAGCTTTAAATTAACTCCAGAGCAATTGGAAGATACGATTACTACTAAGACTAAGGCAATCATTATCAACTCTCCTAGCAATCCTACGGGTATGATGTATGATGAAGAGGAATTAAAAGCATTGGGTGAAATTTGTCTAAAGCATGATATTATTATCATCTCAGATGAAATTTATGAAAAGTTGATTTATACAGATGATAAGCATGTATCGATTGCACAGCTATCTGAGCAATTAAAAGAACAAACCATTATCATTAATGGGGTCTCAAAATCGCATGCTATGACAGGATGGCGTATAGGGTATGCTGCGGGCGATAAAACGATTATTAAAGCGATGACTAATCTAGCGTCGCATTCTACGTCTAATCCTACCTCTATTGCGCAATATGCAGCACTTGCTGCATATGAATCATCAGAAGATCCGACACTAGAGATGAAACAGGCATTTAAACAACGCCTTAATACGTTATACGAATTGATAGCAGATATTCCTGGTATTACGTGTAAAAAGCCAAAAGGTGCCTTTTATCTTTTTCCAAATGTTGAAGAAGCTGTAAGAAATAATGGATTTGATTCTGTTGATGAATGGGTAACAGCCTTACTTGAAGAAGAGAAGGTTGCACTCGTTCCGGGATCAGGGTTTGGTTCCAATGGGAATGTGCGCTTATCTTATGCTACCTCAATTGGTTCACTAACAGAAGCTGCCAAACGAATGAAACGATTTGTAATGAACCATCAATAATAAAGGTTGTTTAAAAAGTCATCAAATGATAAAAAACTTAGAACCTTCTCGTCTTGAATTTGACGCAAAGAGGACGCCCGAGTATTTTATCGATCTTGATTCTAATTTACCGAGACTTTTTTAACACTCAACTAATAGCAATGCGGAGGGAATTAACTTGAAAATTACAATATCACAATCACCAAAAAATGAAGAACAAACTGTCACGATTGGGGCATGGTTAGCAAATAAACGATCAAGTGGAAAAATTGCTTTTCTACAACTTCGTGATGGAACCGGGTTTATGCAAGCGGTTGTAGCTAAAAGTGATGTGTCAGAAGAAACATTCCAATTAGCAAAGAATATGTCACAAGAGTCCTCGATGTACATAACTGGTAAAATTGTAGAAGATACAAGATCTCCATTTGGTTATGAAATGCAGGTAAGTGATATTGAACTAATTCATGAAGCAATCGATTATCCAATTACTCCAAAAGAACATGGCACGGAATTTTTAATGGATCATCGCCATTTGTGGCTTCGTTCGAAACGACAACATGCTGTGATGAAAATTCGTAATGAAATTATTCGTGCAACATATGAGTATTTCAATAAAAATGAGTATGTCAAAATAGATCCGCCAATTCTAACCGGTTCTTCAGCGGAGGGGACCACAGAATTATTTCATACCAAGTATTTTGAGGAGGAAGCATATTTATCTCAAAGCGGACAGTTATACATGGAAGCTGCTGCGATGGCCTTCGGAAAAGTATTTTCTTTTGGACCGACATTTCGGGCAGAAAAATCAAAAACCAGGAGACATCTCATTGAATTTTGGATGATTGAGCCGGAGATGTCCTTTGTTGACCACGCAGAGAGCCTGGAAATACAGGAACAGTATGTAAGCTTTGTTGCACAATCTGTGTTAACTAACTGTAAGCTTGAGTTAGGGGTTTTAGAACGCGACACAACAAAACTCGAATTGATTAAAGCACCATTTCCTCGTATATCATATGATGATGCCATTACGTTATTAAAAGAAAAAGGATTTGAAGATATTGAATGGGGTGAGGATTTTGGTTCACCGCATGAGACTGCAATTGCTGAGCATTTTGATAAACCGGTATTTATCACGAATTATCCACAAGCCATCAAATCATTTTATATGAAACCAGACCCAGAACGATCAGATGTTGTATTATGCGCAGATCTAATTGCACCTGAAGGGTATGGAGAAATTATCGGAGGATCCCAACGTATCGATGATTTGGAATTGATGATTGAACGCTTTGAAGAACATGGATTAACAGGTGAAGCTTATAAATGGTATTTAGAGCTATCTAAATATGGTAGTGTTCCGCATTCTGGATTTGGATTAGGACTAGAGCGTACAGTAGCTTGGTTATCTGGGGTGGATCATGTAAGAGAAACCATACCATTTCCTCGATTACTGAATCGTTTATATCCATAAACAAAAAGCACAATTGCCTTGACCAGGCCCGATAAGCTTAAGTCAAACCATAGTAATGGTTTTATTATCACATAGGGGTTTTGATTTCCTCGAATGGAATAAACGCTGGAGCTAGACAGTATAAAAAAACCCTTGTCAATAATAATTGTACAAGGGTTTTTTTAACTAATTTTACAAAGTAATTCGTGCTATACTAGCAATGAGGTGTAAATTAATTATGACTAAAACAGTGCAATATCAAAACGTGTTAACCGAACAACTACCAATACCGATAAAGTTGCTTACAACATATAAATCATTGGGATTAAACGAAACCGAAACGATGCTAATTTTACAATTACATCGGTTTTTATATGAGAAAAATGAATTTCCTACACCATATGAATTAGCTTCAACGTTAACCCTAACCGAACAGGATTGTGCCAAAACATTAAGGAAACTAATTCAAAAAAATTACTTATCAATTCAGCAAAAACAAAATGACGAAGACCGGGTATCCGAAGTATATTCTTTAGATCCACTTTGGAATCAAATTTTTAATGACACGAAACCAAAGCCGAAATCCGATTTGGAGGATGGCACCTTGTTTATTTTGTTTGAACAAGAATTTGGAAGGCCTATTTCACCTTTTGAAATTGAAACAATTAATGTTTGGTTAGACGAAGATAGATTAGAGCCGTCATTGATTAAAGCAGCACTACGCGAGTCTGTATTAATGGGAAAGTTAAACTTTAAATATATTGATCGAATTTTACGGGAATGGAAAAAGAAAGGTATCTTAACGGTTGAGCAGGCAAGGCAGTCGAGTAAAAAGTTCCACAAAAAACAAACAACACCTAGCCAAAAGACAGAAAAGCGAGATACATCATTTTATTATAATTGGCTAGAGGGGGAGGACTAGAACCTTGTTAACAAAAGCGCAAGTAAGGTACTCCTTAGATGAAATAACGAAAATGTTCCCTGATGCGGAATGTGAACTTGTCCATAAAAATCCGTTTGAATTGGTAATTGCAGTTTCACTTTCTGCACAGTGTACGGATGTTCTAGTAAATAAAGTAACCAAAAGCCTGTTTCAAAAGTATAAAAAGCCTGAGGATTACTTGGCTGTCCCATTAGAGGAACTTCAGCAAGATATCCGATCAATAGGTTTGTATCGAAACAAGGCAAAAAATATTCAGAAATTATGTAGATCTTTAATTGATGAATATAACGGGGAAGTTCCAAATACAAAGCCAGAACTAGTAAAGTTAGCTGGTGTAGGGCGGAAAACTGCAAATGTAGTAGCCTCGGTGGCTTTTGGAGAACCAGCCATTGCAGTTGACACACACGTTGAACGTGTTTCAAAGCGCTTAGGAATCTGTCGTTGGAAGGATTCTGTAACACAAGTCGAGGAATCACTAATGAGGAAGGTTCCAAGAGAAGAATGGACCGCTACACATCATCGGTTAATTTTCTTTGGAAGATATCATTGCAAGGCAAAAAATCCAAATTGCCCAGAATGTCCTTTATTGGATATATGCCGAGAAGGGCAGAAACGAATGAAAAGTCGACTAAAAAAAGATCACTCAACTTATGAGTGATCTTTTTTTTGTGTCTATTCTGGTGGTTGGTCTTCGTTTTCTGGCTGATCTCCCGCTGGCTCTTCTTCTGTTGGTTCCTCTGGAGGAGCTTCAGCTTCTGGAACTTGTGCGGAAGTCGATGCGGGTTCACTGCGATTACCAGCTTCGTCTATCGTTACAACCGATATCGTGTACGATTGCCCTGGTTGAACACCAGCACCTTCAATCACAAGACCTTTTGATTGAACTTGTTGTATCTGCGGTGATCCTCCACTAGGAGTAACTGTTACTTCAAACTCGGAAAACGGTCTGTTATATTGCCAAGCAACGTTAATCACATTTGCATTTTTATCATATTTTGCTCTTAACCCTTTTACAGGCTCTGCAGCTTGTTTTTCATCTTGGTTACCATTTTCACCTTCATTTTCTTCGTCTTCCTTGGTTTGTTCTTCTTGTTCCTCTTCTGCTTCATCTTCATTACCTTCTGGAACAGTGACACTTGTTGTTTCTGCTTCACTAGTGTTGGTAGAATCATCTTTACTTACTGCTATAACTTGTATTTCATATTCAGATCCCGGTTCAACATTTGAAATTTCAAGTGACTTTTCTTCAGTAGAGGAAAGTTCTTGCATCGAACCCCCATCAACACTAGAACTTACTTGAAATTCTACGTCTTTCGAATCATAATCCCATTTCACTTGAATAGACTGTGAATCTTTGTCATATTTTGCTTGTAGTCCTTTAACTGAATCAAGTACATCATATCTCTCAGACGTTTCACTCGGTGTATTCCCTTTAACAAACAGTTCCGTGACAATTTCTGATTTTGGGGTATAGTTACTAGGTAATTTAGCAGGTCTTGAACCTTCTTCAACAGCAACTTCAACTACTGAATCGGGCTTTTGGAAATCAGCCGTCTCTTTGTCTTTTGATAACTCCATCATTGTGTTTTTAAACAATGCATGAGGTATCTGAGTGTCCTTTATTCCCTTTGCCTCATTGTAACCAGTCCAAACGGATATTGTATAGTTTGTCGTATATCCAGTAAACCAGGAGTCTCTTGCTCCGTCTATGTCTTCTCGATTAGTAGTACCAGTCTTCCCTGCGACAGGAAGTCCAGGGATGTTAGCATTTACACCTGTACCTTCTGTAATTGCAGTTCTTAACATATCAGAAACCATATATGCTGTATAATCTGACATTACAGGTTCAGGTTCAGGCTTGGTATCGACTTCTTTACCGTCTGGAAATACTACTTTTGTTACAGCATATGGTTCATTATAAATACCTTCATTGGCAAATGCGCGGTAAGCCCCAGCCATTTCAAGTGGATTGGTGCCAGTTTCCGTACCACCAATTGCATCACCAATATACATTTTGTCATCAGCAAACTCAATTCCTAAGCTTTCTGCGAATGGTTGAGCCTTATCAATCCCAACTTCTTCTAATGTCTTTAATGCAGGAACATTTAATGATTCGGCTAGCGCCTTTCGAATGGAGACCCAGCCTTGATATTCACGTGTAAAGTTACGAACAGCTTGGTCTGTTTCTGATCCTTTAATTTCATATGGTTTATCGTCATTAATTTGATGATAGGTTGACCATTTTAGATTTTCAATCGCTGGTCCGTAGACCGTAACGGGTTTTATGTTAGACCCAGGTTGTCGGTTGATGTCCAGTGCATAGTTGAAACCGCCATTTTCCAGACTATTCCGACTACCGCCAACTGCACGAATAGCTCCATTTTGGGAATCAAGTACAACCATACCAGCTTGCATTTCTTCATCATAAAATGGGATTGGGTTATCCTCGGCATCAGACATTAAATACTCAACATATTCCTGTGCATTTGTATCAAGTGTTGTATATATTTCAAGACCATCTGTGTAAATATCAGCACCATCTACTTTTGCTTCTACTTCAGAACTAACTTTTTGAATGAATGCAGCATATGACGTTTTATCCGGTTTTGTTTCCTTTAAGAGGGAAGGGATGTCAACTTGTTTTGCTTCCTCTGCCTCTTTTTCAGTAATTTTACCGTGCATAACCATAAGATTTAATACGGTTGTCATTCTTTCCTTCATTAATTCTGGATTTTCAAATGGATTATACGCGGATGGCCGTTGTGGTAACCCAGCCAATATTGCTGCTTGCGGCAGATTAAGCTCACTTAAATCCGTAATGCCGAAGTATAACTGTGCAGCTTTCGCTACGCCATAAGCACCATTTCCATAATAAATTCTATTTAAATACATTTCTAATATTTCTTTTTTAGAGTATTTTTGTTCTAATTTTAACGCTAACCATTGCTCTTGAACTTTAAGACTTAATTTTTTATCCGGCGATAAGAAGGCTTTTTCTACAACTTGCTGTGTAATTGTACTTGCCCCCTCTGAACCAAATCCGTCGGTAATATTGGCAATAACTGCTCCACCAATTCTCCAGATATCAATCCCTGGATGTTCAAAAAAACGTGAATCTTCTGTTGCAATAACAGCGTCTATTAAAACAGGCGGTAAATCGCTATAACCAATCTTTGTGCGTTGCTGTGAGCCAAGATCAGCAAATAATTCACCATCTTTATCATATATTTTTGATGAGAATGGAGTGGATAGTTTTTCTGCATCAATTTCTGGGGCGGTGGCAATATAATAGGTAAATAATCCACCAACCCCTATGATTATTGCTAGCATTATAATGCTAGCAATTAATATTATACGTTTCCATACTGGTTTCTTTTTACTCTTTTTTTGTTTGCGTCTTGCTGTTCGAGATTGGCTATCTTGTGCCATTCTGCATCTGCCTCCGTTCTAAAAATAAAGCTTATCAATAATTGCTAAATAGTCAATACGTTTTTGATAATGAAATGGAATGATATACCCCTCATTCTTGATAACCTGATAGGGAATAGATTTTCTTTCACCATTTAGTTTGTCGTCCCAATAAGGAAAAAGTTTCTCCACCGGAAAAAAGTAGGTTTCATCAAATTGGGCAAAACGAATCAGTAAAAAGGAAATCCCACTATGCTTGACCACTGCTCGCATGTGATCTAATTGGTGATCATGTATGTTTGCCAATGGAAATCGTGTCTTGTTTTTGGTTTCTTTCGCTTCAAAGTCAATGTGTTTTCCACGATAAACTCCATTGTAATCAGTTGTGGACGCCTGTTTAAAGTACCCTTCTGTGATAACTGCTGCACTTCGTTTTGGATAATTAACTTTTACAATTTGAACAGGCGTCGGTTTTTTATGAATAACAGCAATAGCAGAATCTAGATAGAAAGAATTTGTTATATTTATATCTTCTTCTAAACTCATACCCCGATTACTAAAAGCTTTACCTGTATTAGTCACTTGGGACCATGAACTTTCATGTTTTTTTCCATTAGGGTAATTCATCACTTTCCCCCCCTAACATATTTAAGTATCATAACAGAAAAATGATTATGAGAGTAGGTACACGTATGTACGTAACATTTCAGAACCAAGATTATCTTAATTATATTATAAACCAAACAAAAACACACAATGTCAATAATATTACCCGTACACATGCCTATCAAAACTTTTACTATCATTTTCCAGAGATAAAATGGGCATTCGTTGCTAGTATCGTTTCACGAAATGCAGGTTGGAATATGACGGACCTTAAATTATTACCATTTAAAAAACTATTGGGAAAAAAAGAACGTAGTCGTTTATTTATGACATACGAGCGTGCAAACTGGTTAATTTTTTCAGATGCGTATCCTCAATTATTAACGTATAAGCTGTCATCTAAACTAAACAAACCTATGTTTCATTTATTGACTTACCTTCATGTGTCTATCTATATGCAACAGGAGTGGTCCTATTTTTGGAAATACCGTGATCTTGAAAGGTTAATGACCGCTCTTATTATTAACGAGCAAAATATTATTCATGAACCAGTTTTAAAACAATCTTTTTTCAGTGTTCATGTATTTAAAGATTTACCTTACCGGCTACAAAACATGATGTACATGAATGCAGTAATCTTACCATCTAAGACACTGCCGCTTGAGGGAGCTTTTGTCCATAACTTTACAAACGTCTCCAATCGAATAGCATTAGGAAAGCACCTAGCTTCCGTGATTTTTACACCAGAACATTATTCCGATTTGGTGAATTTCACACAAAGTGAGAGGCACTCAGGGTCTAGATTGGATTATGAAAAATATTTGGAGCTTCCATTTCCAAAAGGTCCAGTTCTACAAAAAGTTTATCCACCTATTACACACCAAGATATTATTCGAAATGACTGGTATAAATCAAGGGGTATCAAAAAGAAATGGATAGATCATTCGAAAATTGGTCTAAAAACGAATATTGGTAAATCATTTTATCGGAAAAGAACTTTCCTGTTCACTTATGTAGCATTGAAAGACTTTTTGTCATCAAAAAATAATGTCTAATTACTTGTTTAAAATACCGATTAACACTAGTTTTGTCGAACGTAAAGGTAATAAATAACTGATGGCGAATACTACGTAATATATAGAGGATGTGCAAAAAGTCGTCAAATGATAAATGGCGAATCTCTTCGTTACTCGGTTTTTCTGGTCCTCAAAATTCGCGCTCCGACGCAAAGGACGTGCTAGTGTCGACGCCCGCGTACTTAGTCGACCTTATTTCTAATTCGGCGACTTTTAGAACACGTAGTAAAGTAAATTGAGGGAGGGCAAATCAATATGGGTATAGCTAAAAAGGATGTTAATTTGGTTGGCGACGGTATAGGACAAAAGCAAACAATTGAATCACTTCAGCACATTTACGATCAGTTACAAATGATTGACCATGTACTTGATCACAAGGTTGATCAAGCTGTATTAGAAACTTTTCAACGTCATAATCAACAGGTTAATGTAACAATGAAAGAAAAAGCTGCTATGTGTTCTAAACAGTATGAATAAGTTTTTTCACACCCATCTGTCTAGATCTCGCAAATAGCTTTTTTCATAATAGGATTCTTGTAAAAATAATGATAAAATAAAGGGGGATATGTTAAGAAAGGTGCGGTTTACGAGAATGCATATAAAAGAACAAACGATAGAGCTAAAAAAGCATTTACAATTGTTAAGGGACAATTATGAAGAGAACGATCCTCCGGAAAATAAAAAAGATATGACGTTTTTCATGCATGTTAAAAGCGAAACGGAACCTATCTATGCGATGTTAGAAACATGGGAAGCTGATGCGCTTGAAATTGTTAAACAAAGGAAAGTGAATGTTCACCCTCACCAAATCACATCAACCAGAGAAAATATGGAATTGTTATTAATGCATAGTTTTTATATCGATGCCAAACGAAAACGTTATATGGAGCTAAATCATTCTGTTCTCTTTATTTTTGATCAATTACTACGTGATTTGTAATGTAAAGTGAATTTTCTTTACAATAAGTGATGAATCTTTTATACTAATTTTCCACATTGTTGAGGGGGAGAACATGCATGAAAAAAGAAAAGTTAATAGAAAAAGCAATAGAAATGAGAAATAAAGCGTATGTCCCGTATTCTAAATTTCCAGTTGGGGCTGCCTTGCTTACGAAATCTGGTAAGGTATATACAGGTTGCAACATCGAGAATGCAGCTTACCCTGTAAGTTTATGTGCGGAACGCGTTGCTATATTTAAAGCAGTGGCAGATGGAGAGACAGATTTTACGGAGTTGGCCGTAGCTGCGGATACCGAACGACCAGTACCTCCTTGTGGTTCATGTAGACAGGTTATGAGTGAATTCTTTAAACCGGATACAACTGTTTACCTAACAAATCTACAAAATCAATTAAAAACAGTCACAATGGATGAATTATTACCATTTTCATTTCAACCACATGACTTACCGAAGTCTTAAAAGAAGCCGATTTTTTCAGCTTCTTTTTTTACGGATAAGCCAGGATTTTCTAATAATGTTATACTAAATTAGGTAACTCATAATTCAGTAATAAACACATATATTTAAAATTGACATTTTGTTTATTGTTTGAAAAAATGAAAAAGACTTTGTAGAAGATATGAGGTGATTATAAAATGAGCTTAAAAAACATTAAGTTAAATGGAAAAGACATACTTGAAAAAGACTTTAAGACAGGAATGCGTGGTTATAATCAAGAAGAAGTTGACGAATTTTTAGATACAGTAATACAGGACTATGATACGTTCCAACAGGAGATTGATCGTTTAAAACAAGAAAACGAAAGACTGAAAACCCAATCTGATCAATCGAGAACTCGTTCCACAACGCCTAACCATCAGGTTAATTATGACGTATTAAAACGCTTATCTAATTTAGAAAAAGCTGTCTTTGGCAAAAAGTTTGCTGAAACGGAGTAAACCTAGTATTACTAAATATGCTTTTTTATGTTATAATATATTTTGGCTATAAATTAAATACTCATGTAATCGCTGCATATCACTTGAATATGTAGAGGAAAGTCCATGCTCACACAAACTGTGATGTTTGTAGCGTTCGTGCTTGACGAAATCATAAGTCAAGGTAACCAAATTGGTTAACGGCAAGGGAAATCCCTAAGTCTATTGATATGGGATGTGATCTTTGAAAGTGCCACAGTGACGAAGTTAGATCGGAAACGGTTTAAGTGGAACGAGGTAAACCCCACGAGTGAGCAACCCAAATAATGGTAGGGGCATCTTTGATTAGGTAAACGAACTGAAAAAAGGACAAGTTAATCACTTGTAGATAGATGATTACAACCAAATGTACAAGGCTGACCACCATTTGAGTACAACGGTACAGAACATGGCTTATCGAGTATTTAATGGTCTACATAGATAAACCCTTTTAAAAGTTTCCAGAGCTTTTAAAAGGGTTTTTTTCTTTAATAGTCTGGTTTCTATTTCAATTCAGTAACTGTTATGTGGTAGACTGTACATAATTTAGTTTGGCTGTGTTCGTATAGTTTGTTGCTCATACCGCCGAAGTTGATGTAAACTGCGACGTAAGTGCCTTGTTTGGTGGTTGGACAACCGTTCCGGAAATCCACTTCGCGCACCTTAGGGCTCGCGCTGAGCCTCCTCGCGAGCAAAAACCGCTCGCTGCGGGGTCTCAACGTCTTCGCTTTCTAAGCAGGAGTCTACGTGGATTTCCTTCACTAGGGTTGAAGCTTAACAATTTCAATATATTTAATTGCTTATATCACACAGGTAGCCAGCAATTTATGGCAGTTGTTTGAGCGGAGGACCGTTGACTCCTGCGGGAACAGCACGTGTCTGAAGACCCCGCAGAGTGGGTTTCTCGAGGAGGCTGAAGCCGTGCCCGCGGAAAAACGGTCCGTAGCGGAAAACAACCTAGCGCATTACGTCGCATTCTATATCTTTTGTGTCAAAAACAACAATCTTTTAGAAAACAGCCTTTAGTTTTAATCAGAAAGGAACGAAAATATGGTCCAACATGTCACATTAATTGCAACAGCCGCTATGGGTTTAGAGTCAGTTGTAGCAAATGAAGTCAAGGAACTTGGTTATGAGGTAAGCGTAGAGAATGGAAAAGTAATCTTTGATGCACCAGTTTCTGCTATACCGAGATGTAATTTATGGATTAGAACCGGTGATCGAATTAAATTGCTTCTGGGTGAGTTTGAAGCTACATCATTTGATGCGCTTTTTGAAGGAACTAAGGCCTTGCCGTGGGAGTCCTTTATTACAGAAGACGGGCAATTCCCAGTTATAGGTAAGTCCGTTAAATCCAAGCTGTATAGTGTTCCGGATTGTCAGGCGATTGTCAAGAAAGCGATTGCAGAACGCTTAAAATTGAAATATGGTTTAGCGTCTAAAATGCCTGAAACGGGAGCTTTATATCGAGTAGAAGTTGCTATTCTTAAAGATAAGGTGTCACTAACCATGGATACATCCGGAAGCGGATTACATAAACGTGGCTATCGAATTGGGCAAGGAGATGCACCTTTAAAAGAAACAATGGCTGCAGCATTGCTGAAATTAACAAACTGGAAACCAGAATACCCTCTAATTGATCCTTTTTGTGGATCTGGTTCCATTGCAATTGAAGCTGCATTAATCGGTCAAAATATTGCACCAGGTTTTAATCGAGATTTTGCCTCCCAAGATTGGGGTTTTGTAAAAAATAACTATTGGGACGAAGCTTTTGAAGAAGCTGAAGATAAAGCAAATTATGATCAAAAGTTGCAGATAATTGGTTCTGATATTGACCATAATATGATAAAAATTTCTAAAGAAAATGCACGAGAGGCAGGATTAGGTGATTTAATCGCATGGAAGCAAATGCAAGTCAGAGATTTGTTCCTGCGTAAAGAGGATGGATACATCATTAGTAACCCTCCTTACGGCGAACGAATTGGTGACCGAAAAGAAATCGCTGAAATGCATAAGGATTTAGGGGCAATTATGAAGAATCACCCAAGCTGGAGCGTATATATTATTACGGCTTATGAAGAATTTGAAAAAAATTATGGACAAAAAGCAACCAAAAAGAGAAAACTATTTAATGGCTTCATCCGAACAGATTATTACCAATACTTTGGAAAGAAAGTCGGGGGCAATAATTTTGGATAATATAGCGCAAACAGAAAAAGATTTTCAAGACCTGTTGAAAGAACAAAACGCCTATAAAGAAACTATCATGTTAACCCATTGGGATATGAGAACAAAAATCCCCAAAAAAAGCGTGGAACAACGATCAGAAGTAGTTGGTTTTTTATCGGAGAAATTGCATCAACTAGAAACTTCAGAGAAAATGAAATATTTTATCGATGTATTAAAGGATTATTCTGAGGATAAAGTACTCCAAAAGGTAGTTGCCACATGTGAAGAAAACTATGAACGTAGTCGTAAAATACCAGCCGACGAATACAAAGAATATGTTATGCTTCAATCGAAATCGGAGTCAATTTGGCAAGAAGCCAGAGAAAAAGCAGACTTCTCATTGTTTCAACCATATTTAGAAAAACTCGTGGATTATAATAAGAAGTTTGCCAATTATTGGGGTTATGAAGACCATATTTATGATGCATTACTTGATAACTACGAACCTGGTGTCACTGTGAAAACATTAGATCAGGTTTTTCCAGACCTTAGAAAGTCTTTGACTGACTTACTAAATAAAATCTCAGCAAGTTCGGTTACACCTGACCCTTCTATATTAGAAGGACATTTTCCAAAAAGTGACCAAGAAGCTTTTAGTCTGGCTGTTTTAGAGAAAATGGGGTATGACTTTTCTTCTGGGCGTCTAGATGAAACTATCCACCCGTTTGCGATTGCATTAAATCAAAATGATGTACGTGTTACAACACGTTATGATGAAGCAGATTTCCGCACAGCAGTTTTTGGCACGATACATGAAGGCGGACATGCTTTATATGAACAAAATATCAGTAAATACTTGGCAGGTACACCACTTTCTGATGGTACATCAATGGGAATACATGAGTCTCAATCATTATTCTGGGAAAATTTTGTTGGTCGGACGGAATCATTCTGGAATTCCCATTATGATTTATTTAAATCATATGCTCCAAAAAGTTTTCAGGAAGTTCCATTGGATAAATTCTATCGTGCAGTAAATGAGGTTAAACCATCATTTATCCGAATAGAAGCTGACGAATTGACGTATCCGCTACACATTATGATTCGTTATGAGCTTGAAAAAGCCTTGATTAACGGTGATATTAAAGTCGCCGATCTACCAGGATTGTGGAATGAGAAAATGCAGGAATACGTTGGAATAACGCCAACGAATGACCGTGAAGGTGTTTTACAAGATATCCATTGGTCTGGTGGTGACTTTGGTTATTTCCCATCTTATGCATTAGGCTATATGTATGCTGCACAATTCAATCATACATTAAAAAAAGAGATGGATATTGACAAGCAGATTGCTTCGGGTAATTTTACACCTATAAAAGAGTGGTTAACAAAAAACATTCATCAATACGGAAAAATGAAAAAACCACTAGAAATTGTGAAAGACGTAACTAATGAGGATCTTAACTCTAAATATCTAGTGAACTATTTGACAGAAAAATACTCAGATATATAAGCTTTAAAATTAACAGACAGGACCCTTTAAAAGTCCTGTTTTTTTCATAAGGTAATATTTTTTTCATAAACGTGCATCATAAATGAAAGATAATGAGGTGATGAAGTGGTTTATATTGGTTCTGTTGGTCTAGGTATCCCTAAGTATGAATTACTGCAAAATGATGTCAAACAGCTTGTAAAACATATTTTTCCGTATAACGAAAAACAATTAGAACGTTTAATGCCTGTTTATGATCATGCGAGGATTGATAAACGCCAACTTGTTGTTGAAAAAGATTGGTTTAAAGATAAGCATACATTTAAAGAAAGAAATGATTTATATCAAAAATTCGCTATCGAGTACTCACTTGAGGCGATGGATCATTGTTTAGGAAATGAAAATCATGTAACAAATACCATTCCTTATGAAGCAATTGATATGATCGCTTTTGTATCAAGCACAGGTATAGCTACTCCATCCCTAGATGCACATCTCATTAATGAACGTCCCTTCCGATCAGATGTTTCCCGAATGCCTTTATGGGGACTAGGTTGCGCTGGTGGTGCTATTGGACTGTCCCGTGTCTTTGATTGGATCACAGCTAACCCGAAGAAAACAGCACTTTTAGTGTGTTGTGAATTATGTAGTTTGACGTTCCAAAAAGATGATTCATCCAAAAGCAATATAGTCGGAACTGCACTTTTTGGTGACGGTGTAGGCGCAACATTACTAATTGGAGAGGACTCACCATACAGAAACTATAATAAAAAAAATATACCTAAAATAAAAAAAAGTAGCTCACACACAGAAAAAGATACATTGTCAGTGATGGGGTGGGATGTAACAAATAACGGTTTAGGGGTCGTTTTTTCTAAAAGTATTCCAAGCCTTGTAAATTCACTTTGGAAGAGTCATGTAAGCGGCTTTTTATCTGAAAATCAAATCTCTAAAGATTCCATTCACTCATTCATTGCACATCCTGGCGGAAAAAAGGTATTAGAGGCAATGGAGAGTGCCTTGCAGATTTCAGGTGAGAAACTTGTTCATTCCTATCACGTACTAAAAGACCATGGAAATATGTCCTCTGCTACAGTACTATTTGTTCTTAATGAATGGATGAAAGAAAATGTTAAGGATAATGAAATAAGTATTTTATCATCATTAGGGCCAGGATTTAGTTCCGAATTGTTATTGTTGGAGTGGTGTAAATGACAACATGGATATGGATTATAATTGGAGTTGTAGTTTGTCAGCGTTTAATTGAGTTAGTTATTGCACGAAAGAATGAAGCATGGATGCTGCGTCAAGGTGGGGTAGAACGTGGTGCCGAACACTATAAATGGTTTATTGTTGTTCATGTATTGTTTTTTATAAGCATTT
Organism: Virgibacillus carmonensis; assembly: GCF_057836705.1. Taxonomy (NCBI): domain Bacteria; kingdom Bacillati; phylum Bacillota; class Bacilli; order Caryophanales; family Bacillaceae; genus Virgibacillus; species Virgibacillus carmonensis. Next base: position 126,014 of record NZ_JBYQFJ010000005.1, read on the forward strand.
TTGTGGAATGTTTTCTTAGAGATAACTCAGTTGAATCGATAAATTATTATCTGTTTAGCATATTTATCCTTACTCAACTGGCACGTGTTTGGTGTATTGTAAGCTTAGGCAAGTTTTGGAATACAAAGGTAATTATCCTACCAGGTGCTACTTTACGAACAACTGGCCCGTATAGCTACATTAAACACCCTAATTATATAATTGTAGGAATTGAATTATTTGTGATTCCGCTACTTGTGGGGGCACCGATTACTGCAATAATTTTTCCGCTCTTACACATTTTCATCCTTCTACAATGGCGACTTCCGGTCGAAGACAAAGCCTTAGCAGATGTACAAACAATAACAATAAAAAAAGGATAACGCATTGTGATAAAAAAACAATACGAATCAGCTTCATCGGGAAGAAGAGGTGGCTTCTTTTGGGGCAACGCAACTATACGCTGCCCCTTTATTTACAGTAACGTTTTTCAGCAAAAGCATAAGGATTTATTTTTCAAATAGCTTCGCGAAAGATTCCTTTTTCATTTCGTATTCTCTTGCACGTGTAAGTCCTTGTTTTAATGCTTCGATCTCTAGTTTTAAATCATATATTTTTTCTTTCTGTTTTTCCGTATACTTTATACGCTTGTCTTGTTCATTTTGCTGTGCATGTAAGGCTTTTAACGACTCTTTATGGTCCGAGACATTCGCTACGATTTTTCCGATTGTCTGCATAACCGTTAAAATATTTTCTTTGTAATTTCCTTGATCTAATGTCGGTTGTACATCCTCTATTGTTTTCTCTACTGTAGTAGGAAAATTCTTATTCGCTAACATTTTCATGATCTGTGGCTTTTGATATTTTTGATTTTTACATTCTTTGATAAATCTCAAAACGTCAATAGCTTCAGGATGATAATATGTAACATCCTTCCGCTTCGATTCCGGGATATAAAAGTTAAAATCCTCGATCCAATTTGCCGCAGTGTTTTGTGGAACACCAACTATATGGCACAAACCGTTGATACTTAACAATTCCAATGTTTTCACCGTCTTTCTTTTTTTGTCACTGTTAGTATTTTTTTACTGATTTCCAACCATACTCTTATACTAAAGAAAAAAATTGGAATGAATATGTGATAAATGTGGAAAAAGTGAGTAACGAAGTCTATGAAGAAACTAAGCATGATTCAATTCCCTATGCAGAAACTGGGGTAAGTGTTTTTTTGCTTCAGTAATTTCAATAATCCTGCTATGAATACGGTTAAACGAATGAAGATTCAATAAGGAAGGGGATCATGATACCTTGTTATGGTAAAAAGGGAATCCCAATCATAATTCCACCTGGTACGGATATCTGTCAGAAGTATGGGTTTCCATCTGTAACGGAATTATTTTAAGTAGGGAAAAGATGTTGATGATAATGAACTTTGACTTTGATATACCCAAATTTGCAGGTTTATAAAAAGATTGACAAAATAATGTAAGCACTGCACAAATGCAGTGCTTATTAATAAGAATAGTAAATAACTACCCTTTTTTGTGCATGAATTTTGCTATATACATAAATGGTGTATCGATTAATGCTACTACAAGTTTTATGACATAAGTTGTAAAAAAGATTTCCAGCCAAATATCGAACGGGAATTGACCGTAAAAAGCTATACTGCAAAACACGACGGTATCAAGCAACTGACTAAGCATCGTACTACCGTTGTTTCGAATCCATAAAAATTTTGTTGATGGGAATAGTTTTCTAACCTTGTCATAAATCCAAACATCAAAATATTGACTGACGATATAAGCGGCCATGCTACCAAGAGCGATTTGCGGAATTAATCCAAACAATGTAGCGAGTGCACCTTGGGCAATATCATTTTGGCCAGGTTCAAATACCAATGCAATTTGCATCATAACTGTCATCGCAAGTAAGGCAGAAAACCCCATCCAAACTGCTTTTTTCGCATCCTTTTTACTATATTTTTCGTTTAAGATATCTGTAGCTAGATATGCAGTTCCATAGATAATATTTCCTAATGTAGCAGTTAAACCAAATAGTTCCACTGTTTTAAGTACTTGAATGTTTGCTATAACAGTAGCCATTCCAATCCAAACAAACAGCCCCATCTTACCAAACAAACGATAAAAAATAAGCAGTAAAGAAAAATTTACAAGAGCAAACAAAATCCAGATTAGTTCATTAGACATGATAACTTCCTCCTTAGTTTTGATAAAGCGGGAGTTTGCGAACCGCGGAAAATCAACAAAATTCATTATACGGATTCTTATTTATGATTACAAGAAAACATTTAAATCAAAAAAACCGGTAATCAGTTAAGATTACCGGATCCATATATTTGTACATTATAATTTTTTTGTAACATTAGCTGCCTGTGGGCCACGTTCACCTTCAATAATTTCAAATGAAACCTCTTGACCTTCTTCTAATGTTTTAAAGCCTTCTTCTTGAATTGCAGAATAATGTACAAAAATATCTTCTCCATTTTCAACTTGGATAAATCCATAGCCTTTTTCTGCATTAAACCATTTTACTGTACCGTTTTCCATGTGATTATCCTCCTAAAAACTTTCACGTCAAACGTGTTAATACAAAGCAGATAAGTACCCTTAGAAGGGTAGGAACAAATAGACATTTTTGTTAATGATTCCATCTTCTTTGCTTGTGTCCAATATATCTTATTTAGATTATTCAGTCAAGTAGAAAAACCTATATTATAATAGACTTTTCGTAATGATAGTATCTATATGTAAGCGTTATTTTTTAATTTTTCATATAACTATTTTTCAATATAAGGTACACTAGAAATATCGATAAATGAAAGGGATGTAGTGATGAAATCAGATATTGAAATTGCGCAAGAAGCAAAACTAAAACCAATAAGAGATATAGCGAAAGACCTTCATTTAACAGAAGAGGACTGGGAGCCTTATGGGCACACAAAAGCCAAATTATCAGATAAACTGCTAAACAAGTTGCAGGATAAACCAAATGGTAAGGTTATTCTGGTAACGTCCATCAATCCAACTCAAGCTGGAGAAGGGAAATCAACTGTAACAGTTGGTTTGGGACAAGCATTAAATAAATTGAATAAAAAGGCTATTATAGCTTTGCGTGAACCTTCACTTGGTCCCGTGATGGGCATGAAAGGAGGAGCTGCTGGTGGTGGATATTCACAGGTATTACCGATGGAGGATATAAATTTACATTTTACTGGAGATTTGCATGCTATAACTAGTGCAAATAACGCACTGTCTGCCATCATTGATAATCATATTCATCGTGGTAATGAATTAAACATAGATCCGCGAAGAGTGGAATGGAAACGTGTCATGGATATGAATGATCGAGTTCTCAGGCAAATAGTTGTAGGGCTTGGCGGACCGCTTCGAGGAGTTCCTCGTGAGGATGGATTTACCATTACTGTGGCATCTGAAATTATGGCTATCTTATGTTTATCTATTGGAATAGAGGATTTAAAAGAACGTGTATCACGAATTGTAATCGGTTATACATATGATGAAGAACCAGTTACGGTAAAAGATCTAAAAATTGAAGGAGCATTAACATTACTCTTAAAAGATGCTATAAAGCCAAATCTCGTTCAAACCACCGAAAATACTCCTGCAATTATCCATGGCGGGCCCTTTGCTAATATTGCACACGGATGTAATAGCATCATGGCAACCAAAACAGCTGCAAAACTTGGGGATTATGTTGTAACAGAGGCAGGTTTTGGTGCAGATTTAGGCGCAGAAAAGTTTCTAGATATTAAGTCAAGAGCTGGTGAGATTGATACAGCCGCTGTAGTAATTGTGGCAACGGTACGTGCCTTAAAAATGCATGGTGGTGTTGATAAGAATAATCTGAAAGAAGAAAATGTTGGGGCACTTAAAGACGGAATGACCAACTTGAAAAAGCATATGGAAACAATTCAACAATTCGGTTTGCCATATGTCATTGCAATTAACAAGTTTCCAACGGATAGTGAAGCTGAAACTGATTTCATACAACATTGGTGTGAATCCCATGGAGCGGAAGTTGCATTAACCGATGTGTGGGCAAGAGGTGGAGAAGGTGGGATAGATCTAGCTAAAAAAGTAATGGCTAAAGCAGACTCCAATGATCGTAATTTTCACTACACCTACGATGTTAATGAAACGTTAGAAACGAAAATTCGAATGATAGCACAAAAAATTTATGGAGCAGATGATATCGAATTATCCCAAAAGGCAAAAAAACAACTTATGTTCTATGAAAAGCAAGGTTGGGGTAAGCTACCAATTTGTATGGCTAAAACTCAATATTCTTTAAGTGATGATCCAACATTACTAGGTCGACCTGAGGGATTCACAGTATCGATTCGTGAATTACATGCATCAATAGGTGCAGGATTTATTGTTGTGTTAACAGGGGAAATGATGACAATGCCAGGATTACCTCAGAAACCAGCAGCATATAATATGGATGTAATGGAAGATGGGAAAATAGTAGGGTTGTTTTAATGGAGAGTGAAAAGGATCAGATTTCCTCAATACGAGAATATGTCTACCATCTATTTCATGATGATTCTACTGGACATGATTTTCATCATATGAAACGTGTTGCCCAAATGGCTATAACTTTAGCAGTGAAAGAAGGAGCCGATTTATTTATTTGTGAATCGGCTGGATGGCTCCATGATGTTGGAGATCAGAAGTTATTTGCTAATCCAGAACTAGCCAGAAACGAAATGGATGTTTTTTTAACAAAAATAGGAATTGAGCGGAACACAATCAACCAAATCTTTGCAGCTATTGACGATGTTTCCTTCAGTAAAGGTAATATACCAGATACATTAGAAGGGAAAATCGTTCAGGATGCGGATAGATTAGATGCGATGGGTGCAATTGGTATAGCACGGGTTTTTGCGTTCGGTGGAACAAAAGAACAGCTTATCTATCATGATAATAATCCAGAAAATACATCTATCCAGCATTTTTATGAAAAGCTACTGAAATTGAAAAAACTGATAAATACCCAAACAGCAATAAAAATAGCACAGGAACGTCACGTTTTTATGGAAAATTATTTAGATCAGTTCTTTCTTGAGTGGAAGGGCTGATATAACCTTTACCTAATCATTAAAAAAGCGCTCCGTCCTTCCGTATTAATAAAGGAATTTTACTTTTTTTATGGAATAGTAATAGCTATGGGAGGTTAATTTATTCATGGGGATACAAACAGAGGTAGCAAAACATGTTTATCGGCTAATGGAATTGCATGAAGCATTTAGTAATGGTTTGTACGAGGAAATGAATAACTATTATTCTAGTGATTTCAACGGTTGGATATACATGCCTGGGTTTGGCGAATTAGAGTACTTTAATGGGGATGAAATAAAGGAAGGGAATCAAGAAGCGGCAAAGTACTTTGGGGGTAAAAAAATTGGATTCAACTTAACAGGTCTTACAATTGTTCCACAGAATGAAGAGCAAGCAGTTGTTTCCTATCAAGTTATACATAAACACGAAACTAAAATGGTACGCGCCTTAAACATGGAAGTGTGGAAGAAAGAATCAGATGGTAAATGGAGAATTATTAGGCTTTACCAGGAAAAAGGAGTAAGTGAATAACAGGGGGAGTCGAAAGGAGAAAAACGTATGACACTAGATCCACAGGTAAAAGTAATCCTAGATCAAATTAACGCAATACAAATGCCACCTTGGGACCAAATAGACGCCGAATCATACAGAAAAGTAGCAAATCAGAGTATAAGTATGGATGTACAAAAGGAAGAGGTAAAAAAAGTTGAAGATCAAACACTGCCTTTAGATGGTAGAGATATTTCTGTTCGTGTGTATACACCAGACGGAGAAGCGCCACATCCAGCTTTAATCTTTTATCATGGTGGAGGTTGGGTGATTGGTGATTTGGATAGTCATGATTCTGTTTGCAGGATGCTAGCAAACAAAGCACGATGTGTTGTGATTTCGGTAGATTACCGCTTGGCTCCAGAGCATAGGTTTCCTGCTGCAGTAGAAGATGCCTACGACTCCTTGCACTGGGTGGCGACAAATGCAGAGAAATTTAATATTGACCCAAAAAGGATTGCTGTTGGTGGTGATAGTGCGGGAGGGAACCTAGCTGCAGTAGCGTCTATTATTGCAAAGGAAAAGAAGTCTCCAAAAATTGTTTATCAACTGTTGCTTTATCCATCGACAGGTTACGAGGAAGTACCTGATTCAATGCGTGAAAATGCGGAAGGCTATTTGTTGACAGTAAAACAAATGAATTGGTTCCGTGACCAGTATTTTAGTGGTAAAGAAGAATGGAAGCACCCCTATGCATCCCCGGTACTATATTCAGATCTAAAGAATTTGCCGCCTGCGTTGATTATGACAGCTCAATATGATCCTCTTCGTGACGTTGGAAAAGCATATGCTGAGAAGCTGCAAGATAATGGTGTCACAGTCTTTTCAAAGAATTATGAGGGTTTGATCCATGGGTTTGCCAACTTTCACACACTCGTTGACAAAGCAAATGAAGCTCTTGAAGAAGCAGCAGAACAGCTACGCATAGCATTTAATCCTTAATCGACATTTTTTAGAGCCCCTAGAAGCTTCTAGGGGCTTAAGTTAAGATTTACAAATCATCTATTTAACTCGTTTTGCACCGAGATATTTATTTTTCCAATAGGAGTAGCCCATATCCGCTACTTTTACTCCATTTGAACCTGCATGTATGAATTTCTCATTGCCGATGTAAATACCCATATGGGAAGGGCCAGGTTTATATGTCTCAAAAAATACTAAATCACCAACGGATGGTTTTCCAACAGGTGTGGCAAAATTCCACATGTCGCTAACTGTTCTTGGTACGGTAATGTTTTGCGTTTCAAAAACATATTGTATAAATCCGCTACAATCAAAACCGTTTACTGTATTACCACCCCAAACATATGGAGTGCCCATTAGTGAACGGGCAACGCTAACTGCTCCTTGATTTGTAGACTTTTGTACATCCACTTTTTTTGCCTTCTCTTCTTTTTGTTCAACTACTTTGGTCTTTGATTCTATTTCCTGCTTTGTTTTCTGTTCTATCTTTTCTTCTTTATTTTTTTCAAGTTTCTGATCAACAGCAATATGCAGCGTATGTAAGTGTGTTTCTGTGATCTCTTTTGTTAAATCAATATCGTGTTTTTTTTCAGCAATTGTAATTGCCTTTGCTGTTAACGGTCCATAAATGCTATCAATTTCGCCTTTGTAATAACCAAAATAGTGAAGAGCTTCTTGGACAACTTTAACGTCTTTACTTTTCATACCAGGTGAAATTGAATCCGAAAGGTTTATTAACTGGTCAAGATATTTTTCCTGTTCAGCTTTTATAATGATGTGAAGGGTTTGCATATCTGCTTGACCAGTGACAAAAATACCATGGTCTCGCTGAAACCTTTTTAAAGCATGTTCTGTTAATATGTTGTAATCTCCATCAATTTCATCATCAAAATAGGATAACTTATTTAGCTTTTGCTGTAGAACGCGAATAGACTCACCGTGCTCACCGTAGTTCAAATCTTCAGCTTCTAGCAGTATTTTACTCTGTATCATCGGATAAGAATTCACATAAACAGCGAACGGCTGACTTAAAACATAGCTGTATAGGAACGAGTGTTTCACTACATGTTCTAAAGTAGCATTTGGCACACAACTATCCCCTCTCTAAATAAGATTATTCCTAACAGATTTATGTCAAAAAAGTTCTAGATATGACCTTATGAGTTTACGTTTATGTTACAATAAATGCAGATAAATGTTATGAATATCCTATTAAAGCGTGGAGGCGAGCGAATGCTAAATGGTGAACAAGCGTACTTGAATATGTGCCAGCATGTTCTTGATAATGGAAATAAAAAGGAAGACCGAACAAATACAGGTACTTATTCTGTTTTTGGCCATCAATTACGGTTTGATTTAAGCCAAGGATTTCCACTATTGACTACAAAAAAGGTTCCGTTTCGCCTAGTTGCAAGTGAATTATTGTGGTTTATTAAAGGGGATACAAATATTCGTTATTTGTTGGAAAATAACAATAATATATGGAATGAGTGGGCATTTAAAAACTGGGTGGAAAGTGCAGAGTATACTGGTCCAGACATGACGGATTTTGGAAACCGGTGTCAAACGGACGATACATTTAACAAGCAGTACCAGGAACAAATGACAATTTTTAAAGAAAACATTCTACAAGATGATACCTTTGCAGAAAAGTTCGGAGATTTAGGCTCTGTATATGGCAAACAATGGCGTAATTGGAAGACATCACAAAATGAAACAATTGATCAGTTAAAAGAAGTGATTGATTCCATTCGAAATAAACCAGATTCCAGAAGGCATATCGTTTCTGCTTGGAATCCAGAGGATGTTCCTAACATGGCGTTACCGCCGTGCCATACAATGTTTCAATTTTATGTTGCTGATGGGAGGTTATCCTGTCAACTATACCAAAGGAGTGCAGATATCTTCTTAGGTGTACCGTTTAATATTGCAAGCTATGCTCTTTTAACCCATTTAATCGCACATGAATGTGATTTAGAAGTTGGAGAGTTTATTCATACTTTTGGAGATACACATATTTATGCGAATCATATTGACCAGGTGAAAATTCAACTTAAGAGAGATGTTAAGGCATTTCCAGAACTAATCTTAAATAATGAAAAAACAAGTATATTCGATTTTGATATCAATGATTTTGAATTAAAGAACTATAATCCACATCCGAGTATTAAAGCTCCGATAGCTGTATAATACTTTAATCAAAAGGAGGGTTTCTTTATGCTATCTTTTGTTGTCGCAATGGACCGTAACCGTGTAATAGGTTTAAATAATGATTTGCCATGGTATTTGCCAAAGGATCTGAAGTTTTTTAAAGAGAAAACAACCGGACATACTATGATCATGGGGCGAAAAACATACGATTCACTCGGGGGGCCATTACCAAACCGGAAAAGTGTTGTTTTGACAAGCGAGAATCCATCGTATCCTGAAGAAGTTGACGTGATACATGACGTTAACACAATTAAGGAATGGAATGAAAAACAACCAGATAAAGAGTTTTTAGTAATCGGTGGGGCAACTGTCTTCGAACAAGTATTACCATTTGCAGATCGCATGTATATTACCTGGATTGATGAATCATTTGAAGGTGATACACAATTTCCTGCTTTTTCTGGAGAAGATTGGAATTTAACAAGTAAAGAAAAAGGGGAGAAGAATGAGAAGAATCCGTATGACTACTTCTTCCTGCAATATGATCGGAAAAAGTAAATGAGAACGTGTAGTGTGATATTAGCCGGTGGGCACTCCACTAGAATGGGCACGAATAAAGCCCTTCTCCCATTACAGGGGAAGACAGTTATTGAATACATTGTAGATGAAATGCAAAGTATAAGCGATACAACGGTCATTAATTCTAATGATTTAGCTTCTTATTCCTTTCTTGAACTTCCAATAATCCAAGATCGATATATCGACTATGGTCCTCTTGCAGGATTGGAGGCGGCTTTATCGCAAGTGGATGCTGATACCTTTATCGTTAGTGCGTGTGATACACCATTTGTCAATCAACATATCTATTTTTATCTTCTAGATCAATTAGAAGGATTTGATGCGGTTATCCCGGCTTATAAGGATAAAATGCATCCACTTTCAGGAATATACAGTAAAAACATCTTACCTATCCTTCAAAATCAATTAAATAAAGAGACGCGTAAGGTTAGATTGTTATTTGACCATATTCAAGTGAAATTTGTGGACGAGTTCACAAGTTTTTCCAATAAGGATTTAGAGAAACATTTTTTTAATATGAACAATCTAACACAATATGAAGAGGCCAAGCGGATATAGGTTGTTATCCCGTTAAGAAACATGTTAAACTGTAAGCGAATAATGTAGAAATTATCATTTTGAACATAGTGTGTATCTTTTAAAAATAATACCATGAGAACTGTATTAAACAGTATAATGAAACTATCTAATAAAGAAGGTGTTATAAATGTTATCAAGTATTGGAGTTCCTGGATTAATTTTAATTCTTGTGATAGCCTTAGTTGTTTTCGGTCCAAAAAAGTTACCGGAAATTGGAAAAGCTGTTGGTCAAACATTACGTGAATTCAAAAACTCTGCTCGCGATTTAACAAGTGATGCTGCAGATGAAATTAAAGAGACAAAGGCGATTGTGAAAGGGAAAGAAAGTAAATAATATCTTTCGGAGTGATTATATATGTTGAGTAATATTGGAGTTCCTGGATTAATTATTATCCTTGTAATCGCATTAATTGTTTTTGGTCCATCTAAATTACCGGAAATCGGAAAATCGTTTGGTAGTTCATTGAAAGAATTTAAGAATGCTACTAAGGATATTATGGGTGATGACTCTGATAGTAGAGACAAAAACGACAAGACATCAACTAAAAACTAATGTTAGAAGGTGTAGGGGTATAGCCTTGCATCTTCTTTTGTGCTTAAGCTCTAGGAGAGTGAAATAATGTCTGAAGAAGAACAAAATCAGATGGATAAAGAAATGAATCTCACAGGTCATTTATCCGAACTTAGGAACAGATTAATTGTAACGGCTATCTTTTTTGTAGTGTTTTTTATTGTTGGATTTATTTATGTAAAGGATATCTATGGTTTTTTTGTTAACGATCTTGATTTTACATTGAATGTTATCAGTCCAGGAGAAATCATATGGATTTATTTTTCAATGGCTGGTCTTGTTGCTGTCGTTGGTACAGTTCCGATTTTATGTATGCAAGTTTGGTTATTTATTAAACCCGGATTAACACGTAATGAACAAAAAGCATCTTTAGCATACATACCTGCTATTTTTATTTTATTTTTGATTGGTTTAGGGTTTGGTTACCTTCTTTTTGTCCAGTTAATTTTACCATTTCTTTTATCATTGAATGATGGTATGTTTAATGAACTTTTCACTGTAGATAAATATTTCACATTTATGCTGCATGTAACCGTTCCATTTGCTGTACTTTTTGAAATTCCAATCGTGGCCATGTTTTTAACTAGTTTGGGTGTAATTACACCAGATTATATGAAAAAGGTTCGGAAATATGCATACCTTGTTTTAGTAATTATTGGGACCATTGTTACACCACCGGATTTTATACTGCAGATTGTTGTGGCTGTACCATTGATAATTTTGTATGAGATTAGTATTTATTGTTCAAGAGCTGTCTACAAGAAAAAAATGAAAAAGCATCAGGAGTTTATGGACAACGACACAATTGAGTAAGTGAGGTGCATGGGGATGCGTTCTTTTTATCATTTTATTTTGACATATCGAGGGAAAAAGAAGCCAACTGATCAAAGTCGTTTAGCAGATTTCGTTTTTTACGACCTTAGTTTTCCGAAACATTCAACTGATTATGATGAAATTAGTGATTATCTAGAATGGAACAGTCCCTTTACAAATGCTTTACAAGTATTTGATGATCTCTGGGATATATATACGACAAAAGAAAAGTAAGCTTGCTCTGGTATATCACATACCAGAGCTTTTTAATTGCTTAGGAAATTATAAATTTAGAACATTGTGGATAAGTGAGGTACATCATCAGTCACACGTCCAGCTCCAGCGCCCAATGCCTATTGCCCTTCCCGCATTCCTTACGACAGTTCGATATTAGTTGAACGTCCTTAATCGTTTACGCTTTTCGTGTTTCCTTTATCTCATGCGGGTCCGTCCAGGTTATACGGCAATAACAGGGTGCTTGCGTTAATCGAACAAACGTTCTTTAATCAAGAGAATGATAAAAATGTCACTAAAAACATGATAAAATAGTAGAATGGGGGAATAATCATGAAAATTTTACATACAGCAGATTGGCACTTGGGGAAAATTGTAAATAGTGTACACATGACCGAGGAACAAGATTATATATTAAATGAATTAATTACAATTATACGAAATGAAAAACCAGATATTATTATTATAGCTGGTGATTTATATGATCGCTCTGTACCGCCTAAAGAAGCAGTAGAATTATTAAATAGGGTATTAACAACATTAATTGTTGACTTAAAAATTCCCGTCTTAGCGATTTCTGGTAATCATGATAGCCCAGATCGTCTGGATTTCGGGACTCAATTATTTCGTTCCCAGCAGCTTTATATAAAGTCAAAACTTGATGTGGATTTGGAGCCTATTGTTATTGAAGATGAACATGGACCGGTTTATTTTCATTTAATTCCCTATTTAGAGCCTGCTGAGGTACGGGCAATATTTGATGATGATTCAATTCATTCGCATCATACCGCAATGGAAGCAATCATCAATAAAATCAAAAAAACAAATAATATGACGGAACGACATATTATCATTGGACATGCTTTTATAGCAGGTGGGATGGAATCAGAATCAGAAGAACGATTATCTATGATTGGTGGAAGTCCATATGTCGATGCTAGCTTATTTCAAGAATTTTCATATGTGGCTTTAGGTCATTTACATCAAGCACAACGCATAAAAAGTGACGTCGTTCGGTATAGTGGATCTATTCTTAAATACTCATTTTCAGAAGTGACACATAAAAAATCTGTGACAATGGTGGACATGAAAAATGATGGGAAGAGTAGCTTCTCTTATATCCCATTAAAGGCCAGACATGATATGCAAGTAGTTGAAGGTTATTTTGATGACTTAGTAAATAACCCAATAGAAAATAAGGACGATTACTTACACATTAGTCTATTAGATAACGGTCAAATAATTGATCCAATGAATAAGCTACGTAAAATATATCCAAATATATTAAGACTAGAACGTAAATCTCTAACATCATCAAACAGTTTGAATGACCTCCAAAAAATCAGACAACAACAAACTAAATCACATACGGAACTATTCGCCCAATTTTACGAAGAAATTAAAGGTGAACAAATTCCTGAAGCAAGTATGCAACATGTTGAAAAGGTCGTACAACAATTAGTAACAGACGAAAGGGGTGAATAAAATGCGGGCAATTTCATTAAGTGTAAAAGCGTTTGGTCCATATTGGGATCAGCAAACAGTAGATTTTAATGAACTGGGTGAGGAATCAATCTTTCTTATTACAGGGCCAACTGGTGCTGGTAAGACTACTATTTTTGATGCTATTTGTTATGCATTATATGGCCGTGCTAGTGGATCTGATCGTGATCAGGATTCATTACGAAGCCACTTTGCAACGATGGATGATCAAACGGAAGTACAATTTCACTTTGCATTGAATCAAAAAGAATACGTTGTAACACGTAGTCCAAAACAGTATAAGAAAAAAGAACGTGGTGATGGATATACAGATGACCCGCCTAAGGCCATATTATATGAAATAAAAAATGGCGAAAAATTATTACTTTATTCTCGTATAAAAGAGGTGAACGAAACATTAGAAAGTAAATTAGGATTTGATTATGAACAGTTTCGTAAAATGATTCTTATACCTCAAGGTGAATTTCGTAAACTAATATCCGAGAATAGTAAAGAACGTGAAGCAGTTCTGCAAAATATATTCCATACGTATTTTTATGAGCGAATGACTGTTCAGTTAAAAACAGAATCTCGGACATTAAAGGATAAGATTGCTTTTATTGAACAAGTAATCGAGCAAGAACTAAGTAAAGTTGACTGGACAGTTACAGTTCCAGAAGAAGCAGATACTCTTCCGATCATTTTAAAGAAGTTAACAAGTGAAGTCACTGAAACGAAAAAGTTAGACGTGAACGAAAACATCAAAAAAAGCAAGCAACAACAAATAGTTCAGAAAACGCAACAAGCATTACAAGATGGCAAAGCGTTAGAAGAAAAGTATATACAAAAAGAAAAATTAGAAAAGGAACAAAAGGAATTAAAAGAAAAAGAAGTCTCAATAACTGAAGCAAAAGAAAGAATAAAAGTAGCAACAAGTGCTTCTAAAGTTTTTCCATTCGAGGAACAAATGAAAACCCGTAAAAAAGAATGGATGGAGGAAGAAGAGGGATTACAAAAGCAGCAGGATCTAGTATCAGGGCTTCAAAGTAAGTATGAAGTTAGTTCCGCCTCGTATAACGATCAACTCCAACAAGAAGACAAACGCAATCAACTCAAAGAAACAATTAATAAGGAAAAGCAGCAACTGGAAGATGTTAATTTGTATGTGAATTTACACAAGGAAACGATGGAAATATCAAAAGAGCGAAATGAATTAGATACACAATTAACCAGTATGCAAAACCATATAGCGGATATTGATCGCGAGATGGACAAAGCAGATGTAATGCTAGAGAATGAACAAGAAGCAACCATGCAATACTATGATGTGAAAGAGAAATGTGAGCATGCTAATACCGTTATTAAACAGCTTACTAGATTTAATGCTGAAAATAAAAAATTAAATACGCTGCGTACAAACTATAAACAGATAGAAATAGCTTTTCAACAAAAGCAAAATGAACTGCGCAACCTCAGAGAAGAATACCGTAAGTTAGAAGTAGCACAAAAAGAAGAATATGCAATTGTACTTGCTGGTCAATTGGATCATGATAAGCCTTGTCCAGTATGCGGATCATTTGAACATCCATCTAAGGCTAAAACACTCGATCATTCAGTTGATATTACGTTAATAGAAGCAACTGAACAAAAGCTTCATCAACAAGAACGTAGTGTAGAAGACTTCCAAAAAACGTATGTAGACAGCAAATCAGAAGGTCAGAGTCAACGACTTCTAGTTGATAAACTACAAGAAGAAATAAAAGAAAAACTTGTGGATTTTGAACAAATTAATAATGAACATACAGTAAACCAATGGAATGAAAGATATAAAAAGTTCCTTGAAAAAAGAGATGCATTATTAAAGCACATCAGTGAATTCCAGGCGATAAAGACCAATAAATCAACATTAAAAGAAAAGAAAGAAAAAGTTAAACAAACGTTTGATCAATTTTCTAAATACTACCAGAACATTCATGAAAAGCTATTAAAATACGAAACAAGGTTGCTGGAGTTAAAAAAGAATATTCCTGACCATGTAACAGATCCTACTAAATTTGAAATGGAAATTTCCCAAAAAGAACAAACCTACAGTAGGTTGATAAATGCTTGGGAGAAACTAAAAGAGGACTATCAGAATACACGCGAGACGATGCAAAAAGAAAAGACAATTTTAGAAGAACAACAAAAAACAAGCAAAAGATCTAAAGACAATTACACGAGGCAGGAAAATCTATTTAAACAACAAATCAAGTCATGTGGTTTTTCTTCAGTTGAACAGTATCAGCTTGCTAAGCTTACAGAAGGGGAGCAGCATACATTAGAAAAAACTGTCCAAGCGTATGAAAAAAGGTTCGAGGAGTTAACCTATACCTTAAAAACACTTATGCAAGATATTGAGGAAAAGGACAGGCCCGATATTCAAAGACTCGAAAACGAATTACACCTAAAACAATCTGAATTGGATCAAGTTAATGAGCAGCTTCAATTGTTAAGTATCAAGGTGAAAAATGATGAGAAGATCTATCAATCTGTTTCCAATCAATTAGAAAAACAACAGCAGCTTGAAAAGGATTTTTATACAATCGGTGATTTGGCTGATTTAGCGCATGGAAATAACGCATTAAAACTCTCGTTTGAACGTTACGTATTAGCATCATTTCTCGATGAGATAATCCTACAAGCGAATCTAAGGTTAGACCGAATGAGTGACCATCGCTATCAATTAATTAGAAGTGGGCAGGTTGCAAAAAGAGGGGCACAAAGTGGGTTAGACTTAGAAGTACTAGATCACCACACTGGGCAACAACGATCAGTAAAAACGTTATCTGGTGGGGAAGGGTTTAAAGCCTCCCTAAGCTTAGCGTTAGGATTGGCAGACGTTGTACAAACACATGCAGGAGGTATACAATTAGACACATTATTTATTGATGAAGGATTCGGTACATTGGACGAGGAATCTTTACAACAAGCAATCGATTGTTTAAAAGATTTACAACAAAGCAATCGATTGTTAGGAATTATTTCACATGTACCGCATTTAAAGAATGAAATACATGCTAAGCTTCAAATAACACCCTCACATAGCGGGTCGCAATTTGGATTTCAATTCGGACAAGGCTAAATAACAACAAAGTAACAGAAAATATGATAATACTCAGCAAATAACGCACTCGAAATTAAAATAACTGTTGTATCTTGCGCTTTCCCGGGAAATATTGATAGGAAAATTCAATAATTTAATAAATATTTATTGTAATAAGGAAAAGACCTTTGTTCTATATGAAAAGCCTACACCAATTCAGGCGTTTAACGTAAACTATCTAGACAGATCATATAGAAATGAGGTATGCAATATGTTTCCTATGAATAATCGCCCGCAGGTTCCACAGAGACCGTTTAATGATCCGTTTAGCATTCGGCCGAATCGAGCTAATCGGTATCCTGTTCCAAAATCACCTACATCTATTCCTGCAACTATAGCATCCTATTTAAATCCCAGTTCAGGAGGGTTAACTAAAACAATTTCAAATGTTCAGCAGGTGATGAACATGGTTGAATCAGCAGCTCCTATGATTAGGGAGTACGGCCCCATGGTAAAAAATTTACCTATGATGTTAAAAATGATGAAAGCTCTAAATGAATCGGATGAATCTGAAACTGAATCACATACTAGCACGAAGAGAAATTCATCACAATCTGATGAACCTGTTCAAGAGACAATAAGAGAAGATAGAACGGGGCCATCAAAACCGAAATTGTTTATTTAATTATATAAGCTTGAACACTTGATTTTTTTTGTAAAAAAAGAAAAAATAGAGAGAAGATATAATTGGATTGGAGGAATAGGTCATGACTTCTAATAAAGAACTAGCTACATTTGCAGGTGGATGCTTTTGGTGTATGGTAGAACCGTATGATGAACGTCCAGGTATCAAGGAAGTTGTTTCTGGTTATACAGGGGGTAGGACGGAAAATCCAACCTACGAGGAAGTATGTTCTAATGCTACTGGACATGTGGAAGCAATTCAAATCGCATACGATCCAGCAGTAATGCCATATGAACGGATTGTTGAGACCTTCTGGCAACAAATCGATCCAACCGATATAGGTGGTCAGTTCAATGATCGTGGGGAGTCCTACCAAACTGCAATTTTTTATCACAATGAAAACCAGCGTTTAATTGCAGAAGAATCTAAACAAAAGCTAGAAGCTAGTGGTAGATTCCAGGAACCAATTGTAACAAAGATTTTATCTGCAAAAACGTTCTATAGAGCAGAAGAGAATCACCAAGATTATTATAAAAACCATTCGTTCCATTATCGATTATACAAAAAAGGATCTGGGAGAGCTGATTTTATTAAAAAAAATTGGGAACCAAAAAAAGATAAAGCCAAACTAAAAGAGCAGTTATCACCCATCCAGTATAAAGTCACACAGGAGAATGGCACAGAAAGACCATACCAGAATGAATATTGGGATAATACAGCTGATGGCATATATGTTGATATAATTTCTGGAGAGGTTTTATTTACATCAAAAGAACAATTTGATGCCGGTTGTGGTTGGCCGAGCTTTACCAAACCAGTGGACAACTATCAAGTTACAGAGAAATCTGATACGACCCTTGGCATGAGGCGAACGGAGGTTCGAAGTAAAGCGTCTGATTCACATCTAGGTCATGTATTTAATGATGGACCAAAGGATAAAGGTGGATTGCGGTATTGCATGAATTCAGCTGCAATGCGTTTTATCCCAAAAGATAAGATGAGTGATGAAGGCTACGAAAAATACTTACATCTAGTTAACTAAGCAAAACTGTTCAACAGATTATAATACTATTATGTATACGAAATAACCTCGGAGGTACGATATGATTCATTTAAACTGGGAAGAGCGAGATACCGTCAAACAAATTAAATGTGTTCATGCAGATGCAAAAAAGTTTGTTGTTCATAATAAGTTAACACCCGGAAAAGTATACGATGTAAAAAATGAAACGGATGAATTTTATTTTATTATCGATAATAGCAATCGCATAGGTGGCTTTCGTAAAAATTATTTTTCCGAAACAAAATAACAGGGGATAGCCCCTGTTATTTTTATGTAAACGACAACTATTTTTAAAAAATTATATGATATTTAATCTATTAATGATATAATTTACTTACTATTTTCAATAATTTAAATTGTGTTAATGAATCTACTTAAAAAATTCTAATAAGGGGTTGAATCGTATTGAAAAAAATCTTCCTAGTACGCCATTGTCTGGCAGAAGGTCAACATAAAGATTCGCCATTAACTACTGTAGGAATGCGACAAGCAGTATTACTTTCACAGTTTTTTGATAGGCAAAATATAGTATTTGATGGTGTGATTTCTAGCCCTTATTTACGTGCGATTGAAAGTATAAAGCCTTTTGCGGAATCAAAAAATTTAAAAATAGAAGTAGATGATCGTCTACATGAACGTATATTAAGCAATGAGCCTGTTGATGACTGGATGGAAGTTTTGGAACAATCATTTAATGAATTAGATTTTAAATTACCAGGGGGCGAATCTGCAAATGACGCTATTGCAAGAGGTAATGCTGTTTTCGATTCTATAAATCAAAGTAATGACATGAATAATGTTATTATTGTAAGTCACGGTAACCTTCTGTCATTAATGCTAAAAAGGTTTGATCAAACAATCGGATTTGATGAATGGAAAAATTTAAATAATCCTGATGTATATCTTATAGAATTGGATGGAGCTAAGCACTCTATTACTTGTTTATGGGAAAAGTCTTACTAATTATAAATACAAATTAGCAAGAAAAATACCCAAACTTTCTTCATATATTTCATCAAACTGTTTGATTGGTAGTGGATTGGTACCACTACCAAGTTCTATGGTGAAACCAGGCCTTTGATATTCTTGGATAAACCAATCTTTATAACCTGCGTAACTATCTACAAATTGAATCGGTTCATAACCACTTACCCGTTCATATTCATTAACAATAACCTCAGGAATGGAAGGTTCTAATCCTTCAAACCCCCAATAGATTACTTCTCCTTGTGTATGAAACGTATTTACCCGTGCAAAATTGCGTACATTTGTTAATTCAGCTTTAGCAGAGGATTCAGGCTCTGACAATGGATATGGACCAGGATAATCTCTAGGAGCGGGATTAGATGGCTTTCGATTCGCTTCAATCTCCCACAATGCAGGGTATTGATTATTTAAATCAACCCCATTTATGTTGGCTTTCCATCCTGAAAAGTCTCGACTCTGGTTATTTATTTCTAATACTTGCTCTGCATAAAAAGGGTCCTCTGGGACCCCTTTCAAAACCAAGTTTACGCCATCTGGATTTACCATAGGGACGATTGAAAGGAATGTTTCCATAAATAATGGCAACATATTCATACCACGAATGGTGTTACTGTTTGTTAATGCCAACAGATATTCATTTACAAATTTCATAATAACTGGAGTTGTGATCCATTCATTTGCATGGCATGATCCATCTACATGAATGCGTTTTGTTCCACTTCCTATACGTAATTCTGATAAATCTTTTCCCATTACAGAGCTTCCGATAGTTTGTACAACAAGAAACGGATATACGGAAGATAATCTTTCTATATCATCAACCATTTTTTCATAGGTGTAGTTTGTCACGTCTTGTACAATTAGATCGCGCACACGATATGGAATAGAAATTGTTGAACCTACAACGAGGTTTGGCGGATCAATTGTTTGATTTACCAATAATAAGGCATCCATAGGGACATTATAAAGAGAAGAGAGTTGCCAAAAAGTATCATTAACTTCTATTGTGTGTTGATTTAAGACAAATCCAGGGATCTGAATCTGCATTCCAATAGATAGTTTTTGTGGTGTGATGCCGTAGTTTGATTGCTCAATTAGAACAAGCGGAACATCAAATAATTGACTATAATACCATAGCGTATCACTTTGACGTATTTTAATTTCCATCAGATATTCTCCTCCCAATTACGAATATAGCTTGAAAGAATGCAAGTAGTTCTGTAAAATGATGAATATATGATTTAGAAGACTTCTTTATCATACATACATAATCATCATAGCTATTGCACCTTTTTTACCAGTTGCATTGATATGTTTATTCCTATTAAAAAGAATTTATTACCATAGAGGAGGATATATAGATGGCTTTTGTAATTACGTCACCTTGTAAGGACGAAAAATCAGGTGAATGTGTCGAAGTTTGCCCTGTAGATTGTATAGAAGAAGGAAAAGATATGTTTTTTATTGATCCGGATATTTGTATTGATTGCGGAGCATGTGAAGCAGTTTGCCCGGTTGAGGCTATTTTCATGGAGGATGAAACTCCAGAACAAGAAAATGAATACATCGAAATGAATCGTAAATTTTTCGAAGATAGATAATAAAGAAGCCGCTATTTTAAAATAGCGGCTTCTTTATACTATTTTATAGAAAAATCCTGATATATTTCACTCGTGTTCGTGTTATTGTTTGTTACATCAATATGATCAACACGGCCAAATCGGGTAGGGTTATTGTTTATCTCTGTAATAAACGTTTGAATTTGCTCATTTTCACCGTCAACATGGATATGAACTGTACCATCTGCATTATTTGTTACATACCCTTTAAGGTATAGTGCATCTGCTTTTTGTTTGGTTGCATAGCGAAATCCTACTCCTTGAACAATTCCGCTAACCGTCATACTAGTAATCATTTGAACACTCCTCACGTTAAAATATCTGTATATATTATGTTACCTGCCATTAATCTAATAAAACATTGAAGGGGTGTAAAAAATGAAAGAAATACGTATACAAAGGCTAGAAGGATTTCGATTTGGACATGCACAAAATGATAGTGCGCTAACTGGCTGTAGTGTCATTATTTGTGAAAACGGTGCAATTGGTGGTGTTGAAGTTCGTGGTGGAGCACCGGGAACACGCGAAACAGATGCATTACAACCTGAAAACCTTGTTGAAGAAGTACATGGCGTTTTTTTATCAGGAGGTAGTGCATTTGGACTTGACGTGGGTTCAGGTATGATGCGATTTTTAGAAGAAAAAAGTGTTGGCTTTGATGTGCAAGTGGCAAAGGTTCCAATTGTATCGGGAGCAATTTTATTCGACTTATATCCAGGAAATCCCGTGGTGCGACCTGACAGTAAAATGGGATATGATGCTTGTAAACAAGCCTATTCAGACGAAACATTTCGTCAAGGAAGTGTTGGTGCGGGGACAGGTGCTACTATAGGGAAGTGTTTAGGTTATGACTTTGTTATGCGCGGAGGAATTGGAAGTTATGCCGTAGAAATTGGCGATTTACAGATAGGAGCTGTAGTTGCTGTAAATGCGTTTGGTGATATCGTTGATCCGACAACCAATCAGATAGTGGCAGGAACCTATGATCGTTTACATGAAACGTTTCTAAAAAGCGATGAGCAAATGCTTGCACAATTAGAGAATAAGTCAACAAACCGTTTTTCAGGTAATACAACAATAGGATCTATTGTAACGAACGCTATGCTCACAAAATCACAAGCAAATAAAATCGCGGCAATTGCACATGATGGTTTTGCCAGAACCATCAGGCCATCACATACATTAGTTGATGGCGATACGCTTTTCGCACTGACTACAAATCAAGTTGAGACAGATCTGAATGTGCTAAGTATGTTGGCAAGTCAGGTTGTAGAACAAGCCGTATTGAATGGTGTAAGAAATGCTACTGGAGCTTTTCAAATACCAAGTTATATGGACATAAAGAAATAGCCGTTCCTTTTTTCGCATAAATGAATAATAGCAGATCGTTGCGCTAATCCTATACGTAAATGTGTGAATGAAGGAGAAAATCATAATGACAGAACATACAAAAATACCGCACTTTCCCGAGCCATATTGGCGTGATTCAGTAGATTTTTCTAACTTTCCTAAATTGGATAAATCCATTGAAGCAGATGTTGGAATCGTTGGTGGCGGGATAACTGGTATCACTGCCGCATATCTGCTTGCTAAGCAAAATGTAAAGGTCGTTTTAATTGATGCGGGTGTGATGCTAAATGGTACAACTGGACATACAACAGCTAAGATCACTGCTCAACATGGTCTAATTTATAATGAACTAATTGAACACTTCGGTCTAGAAAAAGCATCTATGTATTATAAAGCAAGTTCGGAAGCGAAAGATTTTATCAAAAATACCATCGATAAACATGATATTTCATGTGATTTCAGTCAAGAAGATGCTTATCTTTATACGAATTCTGATTCCTATTTAACTAAGTTGGAAATGGAGAAAAAAGCATATGACAGGTTAAAGGTTCCAAGTGAATTAGTGAAAAATATGCCATTAGAAGTTCCCATGAAGTCGGCATTAATCATGAAGAATCAAGCCCAATATCATCCATTAAAATATTTAAAAACGCTATTAGAAGATAGTATTAAAAACGGTGCTCAAATATATGAACAAACTACTGCTATAGATGTGGAATATAATAAGCATCCATCTATCATTACTCGAGATGGTCACCGTGTTTCGTGTCGATATGTCATTCAGGCGTCACATTATCCTTTTTATGATGGTCAAGGCTTTTATCCAACACGAATGTATGCGGATCGATCCTATGTAGTTGCTATTAAATCAGGTAAAAAGTACCCAGGAGGGATGTATATCAATGCTGAATCCCCAACAAGATCAATTCGATCAACAACAATGGATGGAAAAGACTTATGGCTTGTAGGTGGCGAAAACCATAAAACCGGACAGAGCAAATCAACAATAAACCATTATAAAGCCTTGGAACAATTTGCAGACAAAGAGTTTGGGATATCTGAGTACATCTACCGATGGTCAGCACAGGATCTCATAACATTAGATAAAGTACCATATATTGGCCCAATCACAAAAGAACAACAATCTGTTTTTGTTGCAACAGGTTTTCGTAAATGGGGAATGACAAACGGAACGTTCGCAGCGAAAATGATCAGTGAGCTTATTTTAACTGGTGAAAGTAATTATCAGGATTTATACTCCCCGTCAAGGTTTCAAGCTGATCCAGCAGTCAGAGAGTTTACCAGCATAAACGCTGATGTAGCAAAACATTTAATCAAAGGGAAATTAGAATATACCAGTGACTTGGTAAGTGAACTTTCACAAGATGAAGCCACCGTTACGAGAATAAAAGGAAAACGTACTGGTGTGTACAAAGATCAGGACGATAAGCTTCATATGGTTGATACAACATGCACTCATTTAGGGTGTGAGGTTGAATGGAATTCCGGAGACAGAACATGGGATTGCCCTTGTCACGGATCAAGATTTTCCTACACTGGCCATGTTGTGGAGGGTCCAGCTGAAAGACCGTTAAATAAAGTCAAAAATGATTAAGCAGCCAATTATGGCTGCTTTTTTCTTTAACCAAAATAATAATTCGATACAAAATTAACAAAGTCACTTTCTATTTGATGTTCATATTTATGTAGTATAAACATACTTGCGGTCGGTATTTTCATGAAATTAACAGGAACTTCTAATAATCGACCTTCAATAACTTCGGGATTAATGATCGATTTTGGTAAAAAGCTTACTCCAATACCTTCTAACACAAATCGTTTGGTGATGTGGGATTGATTTACTTTCATGAACTTATAAGATGTTAACTTGGTTTTAAGTTGTTCTTTAATTTGATTCCAATATGCTGGGTGGTTATCCGTGAAAATTATTGTTTTCTCTAATAGCTCCTGTGCATCGATAATTGGCCCTGATTCAGCGTCAAATCCATCATGATTGCAAACAAGACTGACAGAGTCTTCATGGAATTTAGTCGTTTTAATTAAGCCAGTTCCAGGTAAACAGGAAAGACCTATATCAACCTGCCCATCTTCAATTACGGCCGAAATTTGATTTGATTCTAATACTTTAATGGACATCTCAACATTTGGATACCTTTTTGTATACTCGCGTAATATACTTGGTAAAATCGTATCAGCTAACAGAGGGGAAATTGCTACACGTATTGTTTTATGGTAACCCTGTTGATAACGATTTACTTTTTCCATACTGCTTTTATAGTGTAATACTATTTCATTTGCTTCTATATAAAACAATCTACCGAGTTCAGTTAAAGCTATATTCCTTCCATTTTTAATAAATAATTTGCTCCCTACATCTTTCTCTAATTGTCTAATCTGAAAGGTGACAGCTGGCTGTGTGATATACATCCTTTCTGCAACCATCCTAAAATTTTCACATTCAGCTGCTAAAATAAACGTTTGTAATGTACGAATATCCATCTTTCACCTCGATCAATAAGTTTTATTTATCATTATACTAAAAATTACTAAATTTTAATAATTATTTCACTCATATATAATGGAACCATGAACAAGGAAGGGGAGATAGTAATGTATCAACCAGGTTTAAAAGGGGTAGTTGCTGTCGAAACGAAATTAAGTAATATTGATGGATACAATGGGATTTTGACTTATCGCGGGATGGCCATTCATGAGATCGTACAAATTTATTCTTTTGAAGAAGTTGCATTCTATTTATTACATGGTACGTTTCCCTTAGATAAAGAATTGCAGGAATTTCAAACACATTTACAACAATATCGTTATATACCAACCTATCTTCAAAAAATAATTGATCAATTGCCAGTTGATCAAGAAATGATGGATGTTTTACGAACAGTAATATCTGCAGTAACATTTTATCAAGATGATCCACATGACAATGCTATTCAATTGATTGCTATTATGCCAACGGTTATTGCATATCGTTTTAGAAAATCACTAAATAGAGATTTTATTGTTCCTGATGATGACTTACAGCATGTAGAAAATTTCCTGTATATGCTTACAGAGAATGTAAATCCGACACATGTTAAAATGTTTGAAGCTTATTTGATTATGACGATGGAACATGGTTTAAATGCATCCACATTTGCAGCTAGAGTAACAAAATCAACACAGAGTGATATGATTTCAGCTGTTACGAGTGCGATTGGTACAATGAAAGGGCCATTGCATGGCGGTGCGCCGTTCGGAGTTATAGCTTTACTTGATGAAATCGCAACAAGAGATAAAATACAAGAAACGATTGGCAATAAACTGAAAAATAAAGAAAGGATTATGGGATTTGGTCATCGTGTGTATAAAACTCTAGATCCACGCGCTGAAGCATTAAAACAAATTATTTTAGGATTAGAAAATAGACCCGAATGGATTGAGTTAGCGTTACAAACAGAAATAGAAACAATTGATATATTAAAGAAATATAAGCCAAATCAGCTATTATATACAAATGTAGAGTATTACGCAGCCGCCATAATGAAATCGCTAGAGATTGATTCAAATTTATTTACAGCAATTTTTAGTTCCAGTCGAATTGTTGGTTGGTGCGCACATGCAATTGAACAAGAATCCAACAATACAATATTCAGACCAACAGCGAGATATATTGGTAAGTAAAAAATTGAATCTCATGCTAAGTTTATCAAAGCATGAGATTTTTTAAAACATCTCAATATCCCAAGTATACTTAGTTATGAGATGAGATTATCACGATTATTAATGAGTGCCCATAATAGATATTATGTTAACTCCAAAAATGAAAGTAATGCGTTAATTTTATAACGACCCTTCTGTGACGAGTGATACAATAATACTGAAACCAAAAAACTGTAGGTGTAAAATCTCCCTCATTTAGATTTTTGTGATTAATTATCTGCTTTATGCATCTCGTCATTTGTGAAATGTGTGTATATCGATAGATTCTCTGCGGATCTCCTGGAAGTTTCTTTTGATCCCATTGTTGATGTAATAAAAATGCTTTTGTTGTTTTTATTAACGCCGTAATTTTCTTGACGAACAATTATATATTCTTTTCTATCAAATTTGACTTGTCACTAACATATACGTAATGTTCTTTATTTCCTTTTCTTATAACTTGAACTATGTTCTTTTTCCAGTCGATATCGTCCAAATCAAGACCGGTGATTTCAGCGATCCTAAGTCCTGACCCAAAATTAAAAATATGGCATTTTTTTATGAAAATTAGAGGTTTTTTTGTTGTCTTTGTAGTAATGCTCCTAAAGTCTTGACTACGGGTGGTAGGAATTCCAAGTGCATGCATAGCTTCGCTGATGATGAGCATCGGTCCAAATGCTGATCCCAAGCAGTATAGCACGGCCGTCCCCTAACATGGTAATATGCCCGAATTGGTGTCCAGCATAAGCTTGAGCAAGAGGCAAGGAACCTTCGGAAATACGGTTGCCACCAAGAACCGCTACGCCATCTTCGCTTTGCATTTCCTGGAGGTTCAACCCCAGAGATGCTGCCAACATATCATTTAAAATGGTCAACTTCGGTGAGCGTACAGTGTTTGGGGAAAATGGTTTCGACAGACGAGCATAATTATTGTCTAAGCTCCATCCCGTTTCTATTATTTCTTTTGTCATCGTGTCCCCTCTTCTTTTTTTGTCTTATCGTAAATAAAAATCAAGGAACACTAAAAAACCATACTAGTTGGTATGGTTTTAAATTAGCTGACCAAGAGTCTATCCTGTTATAACATTACTTCCTTTATATCAAAAGAAATAATTCGATCTGTGTTCGTATTATAAATCACATTGCCTTGAATTTTTATTTTTTCTTGTGGTGATTGTAAAATATATTCATACGTTTCTTTCGTTTGTGTAGGAGACACTTGGTTTTTTCCTATAGTACTATATTCTGTCACGTTATATCCTGGATAAGCTGCTTGTGTAACTTCCAGTAAATATTTGCCCCATTTTTGCTGCTCTAACTCAGGAGAGGGAATAATCTCAACAGCTATGATCCCTTGACTTAGGTTACCTCCAAGTGTTTCAAAGGCTCTCCTGTGAAGGTTGATTTTATTTGCTGGATATCCGCGTACCTGATCGACCACAATTACCAAAATCTCTCTTGCTGGTATCGATAAATTCCTTACTTTAATTGTTTGCCCACATTGGTATGGAGAGTTTTCTCCGACAGCTACTGTCATATATTGATTCTTTGACCATGGTATGCCGCATTTTGTGATTTGACCTCCATGGGTCCATGTAGCTTGACCTCTAACGGATTGTTGGCGATCCATAAAATGGGGTAGTGTTGAATAATCTCTATAATCATTATGAGGTGTGTCTTGACATGGATAATTTACGTACCAATTTGCATTTTGCATATAAGAATAATTAGGATACATAATTTTCCTCCTGACTTAATCATAAACCTATTGATAACATATGAATCAAAAAGGTTGACCTGTGACTGGAATCAGGAAAAAGTCTATACCCCCTTCCACCTTTTCTGCAGTTGCTTTATCTCATCTTTGTGTGTAATTCCCTCTTTTTTTGGTGTTTCTAAAATAAAAGGGACATTCTTTAAATGTGGTGTTTTTATTAGTTGATCAAATTGTCCTTCCGTTATATATCCTTGGTCAAATATATTTGCATGGCGGTCTTTCCCAGAGCGGGTATCATGCTTCGAGTTATTAAAATGGATGATTTCTAAATGATCAAAGTAACTAAGCTCAATTCCTTTTTCCAACACTTTTTTCCAGTTATCACCATTCCAAAGTCCACTTGCAAAAGCGTGGCATGTGTCGAGACAGAACCCAATTTTTTCAGGTTGTTCACTTAAGTTACGGACCTGGACAAGTTCTTCTAATGTAGTTCCAATGGTTCCAGGTTTACCAGCATTATTTTCAAGAAGTATTTTACATTTCCCTTCCCACTGGTGGAGGACTTCATTGAGCACGTCAATCATTAAGCGATAACTAGTAATGGGATCTTCACGGCTGATTAATTTTCCGAAGTGTACAACGGTACCAATCGAACCGCATGCATCGGTAATCTCTAAATCATTTAACAACGATAGAATGACCTGATTCTTTTTATGATTATCTGTAGTAGTCAATCTTGTGGGATAAGGAGTATGACTTACCGATTCAAGGGCATTTTCTTCACAAAATTCCTTACATAATTGCGCATCTTCTTTACTATATTCCTTTATAGATAAACTTCTAGGGTTCTTTGGAAAGTATTGAAAGGCAGAAGCATTCATAGATGCTGCTAGTTTCGCAGCACCTAAATAACCATCCCTTATAGAAACATGACTACCAAATTTCATAAAAATCCCCTTTCCATCCGTTAAAAACCACTCTAATTCTGACATTGTTTACAATAGAACGTCTTTCGAGATGAAACTTCCGTTTTAATAATTGAAGCACCACATCGTGTACATGATTTTCCTGCGCGGTCATACACATACGTCTTGTTGGCATAGCTACCTGTTTTGGTATCTCCTTTAAAGAAAGATTGAGCCATATAGCCCCCATATTGAATCGCTTGCTGAAGTACAAATCGTATGGATTGATATAACCGAACTTTTTCGTTGTCGTTAAGTTCGTTCATTTTTCGCTCTGGTAAAAGTTGAGCATGCCAGGCGATTTCATCCGAATAGCAATTACCAATCCCTGATAGAAAATCCTGGTTAACAAGGGTTGTTTTAATCCTACCTCTTCTATTTTTAATAAGAACCAAAAATGAATCGAGCGTAAAATTTACATCAAGTGGCTCTGGACCTAAGTCCCTTAATTCTTGCTCCACCTCTGGCTGTGAAAAAAGGTGAAGGTACCCTAATCTTAGACCGATAAAATAGAGGTGTTGATTGCCAAAAGATAACTGTACTTGTATGGTTCGATCTGGCTTTTCAATTTCTGTTCCATAAAACATCCAGCCGCCTAGCATGAGGTGTAATAGTAAAACATGACCATTTTCAAGGTGGAAGAGTAGATGTTTTGCTTGTCGTTCAATAGTTTCTATTTTCTGATTTTGTATTATTTTTACAAAATTGGCTGGACTCACGTTAATCGATTTTTCACGATTAATGCATACATCGATAATTGTCTTTCCGCCGATCTTTTGATTAAGTAGTGTTTTGTAAGTCTCCATTTCTGGTAGTTCTGGCATTTTTAAACCTCCATTTAAAAGCTTATACCTTATTATTCCCCAAATATTTCTTCAGAATGTGACTTTCCTTCGTAGAAAGTATGTTCTTAGACAAGTTTCCGTATAAATATAACTAAGAATAACGACTGGAGGTTTTGTCATGAGAAATTTAGACTGGCAAATGATTTTGTTCGTGGGATCTTCACTAGTACACGATTATTGGATATATTGGGGGCTTCCTCGCGTACATTACTGGTATGTTAAAGGTGAAAATGTAAAGGTACTAAACGATGATAAGGGGAAAGGAAAAAAAATAGCATAAACGATCAACGCGAAGTTTGTTCAAAGGTTTGAACTAAAAGTCCTTCTCCCTCCAACCATTCTGCAATAAAGACATCTCGGTAGTCATCTATTTCTTGTACGCGTAGTTGGTTTATTAACCATTCTTCATTTTGGTCAATATCAACTAATTCATCTTGCAGTAATTCTCCATCTCTTACGAGGGTGACTGGCACATATACAGGTTGTGCTGGAAGATTCATGTCCTCTTGTTGTAATTTCTGTTTTGTAGACTTTTTCAAAATACTAATAGCACCATTCGCCTCTAGATAACAATAAGCCACCTCGCGTATGGAAAAAGTTTCTGACTGGCGCAGTAGACTTTGTAGTTGGTTAATGTTCATTCGATTTTTTTTTAATTGGTTTCTACTCACTATCCCGTTTTGTATTAATACGGATGGCTTCCCTTCAAAAGCTTTACGTAACTTTAAAAACTTTTGTCCCAGAATCTCGACTGAAAATAATAATAGTGCCCACAGAGTCATGGAAAAAACGATATATCTTACACCTATTTTTTCATCGTATAATGCATTTCCTAACAGTTCTCCTAATACAATAGCAGCTATAAATGTAAAAGGCGTAATCTGGTTTATTAGTTTCTTACCGAGTATCTTTACAAGTATAAATAGCAGAAAAAACCCTGCAATTAATTCCAATGCTAAAAATGCAATATTCATTATAACTCCATGCTCCAATCATTCAACGTTTGCTATTATCATTGCCACTTAACTAGTAACTCAATCACCTAAGTTAGCTTAACACTACCCGCTCCTCTTACAAGAAGAACGGGTAGTACTTATTGTAGTTGGCTTATCTAACTAAATATTTACTTCCTTCTCGAACACTTAACTTAGCAAGTTCGTTTTCCTGAATAAACCGTTTAACCGACAATGGATTGGTTTTAGAATATTCCCTCAAAGCCCAACCAATTGCTTTTTGGATAAAGAACTCCATGCTATCTGCATTTTGTTTTATGTACTTATAAAGTAATTGTTCATCTGTTTTTTCCTTGAATTTTAATTGAAAAAGAATTGCCGATCTTTGCAGCCACATCTTTTCTCCAAACGCCCATTCATCTATTGTTTCAGTAGTTACTTCTGGAAATTCTGTTGCAATCCTAACTACGGGATTTGGTGCAAGGCCATCAATGGTATCCCACCATGATTTGGTTATTATTAGTTTTTCCATCAAGAGAAGATCATCTTTCTCTAACTTTTTCATTGATCTTCCTATATAGTCAAGAGCGGCATATTGATACTCGCGCTCATCTTTTTCCCATAGAGCTATGATAAAGTCGTGGTGGAAAGATTCTTTTAAAATTGAACTTTCTTTGTAAAACTGTTTCATTAACTGAGTTCTAGCAGGGGTTTTTATTCCGAGAAAAGGAAAGTGTTCCTTCATATACTTGTTCATAGGAATAGCTATTTCTTCATTACGCTCTGCTTCAAATAATGGAAATAATAGATCTAAATGATTCATTTTCTGCTCCTTTCGCATCTACAAATGTGGACCTTTTAATTACCTCATCGTATCATTTTACAAAATTTCTGCACATTATTTTTTAAAAAAAATAAAGCTAAATGCCCCTTGAGGTCATTTAGCTACTACATTATTTCATTAACTTTTTGCCTTTTCCATAAAACCGCTTCATATCCACTTCTGGTACAAGTGCCCCGCCTGTTGCCCATGCAATATGTGTAGCATTTTCATCATCTAAATCATTGTTTTCCATGTAGTTGGATTGAATTACTTCATTTGGCCCTAGCAACCCCGCTGTTGCGGATGGTTCAAGATAAATGTCTTCCACGTCTACAAGCATAACCAATAACTTATATAATTCATCATCCTCAATCGTGTATATCCCGCTAATCAAATGATCACTTATTGGAGTGGCAAACTTTGATGGTCGTCCAACGGCTAAGCCATCCGCTTCTGTGCGATTATCTAATCCAAAGTCTTGGACACTCACTTTTTCCATTTCACCTGTCAACAAACCGATTAATACCGAGGGTGAATGAGTTGGTTCAACAAAAAAGCAATGCACATGGTCTCCAAATAATTGTTTCAACCCGAATGCAACACCACCTGGAGACCCACCTACTCCACAAGGCAAATAAACAAACAATGGATGATCAGCGTCTACACGGATATTTTGCTCATCTAGCTGCTTTTGTAACCGAAGTGCTGCCACACTATAGCCCAAATACAAGTGTTTGGAATCTTCATCATCAACAAAATATCCTTTAGGATCCGCAATAGTTTTCTCCCTACCAGTTGTTATTGCCTCACTAAAATCACCAGCAAATTCCAACACTGTTGCCCCTTTTGAACGAAGGAGATCCTTTTTCCATTGTTTAGCATCGGCTGACATATAAACGGATACATGGAAGCCTAGCTTAGCACCTATAATACCTATACTTAATCCCAGGTTTCCTGTCGAGCCGACTCCGATATTAAATTGGTTAAAGAATGCTTTAAACTTATCACTTGAAAATACCTCATAGTTGGTATTTTTCTCAATCAAACCTGCTTCCATTGCCAGGCTTTCTGCATGATGAAGCACTTCATAGATACCACCTCGAGCTTTAATTGATCCAGCAATCGGTAGTTCATTATCACATTTCAGATACAGATCACCCGGAATAGCAGAATATACTCGTCTTATTTCCTCTTGCATTTTCGTTATTTTTCTCAGAGGAGCTTCAATTATACCGTTTGTTTCGTTTGTTTCAGGAAATTCTTTGGCTAAGTATGGTGCAAACCGTTGCCAAAGTTGTTCCGCTTCATTCATATCAGATTTGTTTAAAGGAAAGTTAGGTGAATCCTTCATTTGTTTCCTATTTGGGTTTATCCACAGTACTGTTTCTAAGTTCATAATTTTTTTTAATAAAGGGTTCTTTTGTTTCCATTGATTTAGATGTTTTATTGAAAATACCATGTTTATTACACACCTTTCCCCACATGCTAATGCTATTATAATACTCCTTAATGTGATTTTTAACCCTGATACAACCATATCATAGTCATACTAGCATGTAGACTCTAGGCAGTTACAAGTATTAATATAACAACAAGACTACCCAATCGATAAGGTGAATAGTTAGGAATTAAAGTAGTACTATAAAAAATGTGACCTTTTCATTAAAAATAATAATGAAAAAAGTCACATTAAGTTTATAGTCCCCCGTTAAAATGATTCGAATTTGATATGTTTCTCGCCTGTTCCTCTGCTCTCAATTGTGTTTCACTTTTTTCACCTGGACCACCTACAAATCGCCTGAGAACAAATGCTAAGACAATAATAAACGCAATTATCCCCCAAATAATCCAACCAAGGATAGTCACTATAACCACCTCCATTTTTTCTTCTTATTTATTACATACGTTTTAAATGAATTAATGTTTCAATTTTCTATTATTTCATTAAAAAATAATGGAGTTGTTTTAGTTTAAATGGACAAAATAATTGTGAAGACAACAATGACTGCTAATACGAAGGGGTGTGCTATTTATGGGCAAACAAAGATTAGAACGAAAACGTGAGCAAAACAAAAATATAAAACAAGATAATCAAAATCAGGAAATAGACAATGTTGAATTTGCAAACGAAAACGAGTTTATTGATGAAATAAACTTGGAGGATAAAAATGAACAGAAAAATAATTCCAATAAATACAATCGTAAATAATTTTTTATAAAGGAGGAAGCGTCCATGCCATTAGCATCGCATGAATTAAATGAATTGAGTGAACTTATTGCAGGTTGTTATAATACGGTTACATGTATGACGGATTCCATTAACCAAGCACAAGATCCAGAATTGAAGAATTTGCTACAAAATCATTTTCCACTTCATGTGCAAGATTACAATTTAAAGGTTGAATTTGTACAAAGCAACGCGACGCCAGACATTACGAAATTTAAACCGGCTGAATTAAAGCCAGTCTTGAATTCCTTTACCCAGGCGCCTGTTAGTGAATTTCCATCCACCATGCCAAGAACACAAGCAGGACAAAAGAGTGATCGTGAAATCGCGACAGCTTATCTACTTAATCAGAAAGGTTCAGCCAAAAATTACGCAGCTGCTGTTGTTGAGTGTGCGAATCCTGATTTACGCACATTTTTAGAAAATGCCTTTTTAAACAGTAGTCGCCATGCATATGAAATGTGGCAATATATGACCCAAAAGGGATATTATCCTCTTATGGCTGCACCACAGAATGCTATTCAAACGATCAGTTCCATTTATCAACCAGTACAACAACCAACGCAAGTGTAATATATTTAATGCTCAGGTCCTAGTAAACCTGAGCATTTTTATTTTTTCTTCACGGTAAGCTGTTGCCGTTCATTAAAAAAGGTTTTATATGCAAGGTGTAAAAAGATAACAACTGTTAAGGATACGGTACCAGCAATTCCAAGCATGATTGCTAGTTGATATTCAACTGCAACTAACGGTGAAGTACCAGATATAATTTGACCAGTCATCATGCCCGGTAAAAATACAATCCCCATTCCAACCATTGCATTGATAGTGGGTAACATCGCAGAGTCAAATGCTTGGTTGATGATTTCTTTTGATGCTTCTTTAGGTGTTGCGCCTAGCATCAAGGCACCTTCTACCTTTTCCTTTTGTTCCCTCATACCTATCAAAAGGTTATTGACTCCAAGTGAGATTCCGGTCATCGTCTTCCCAATTATCATCCCACCAATTGGAATGAAGTATAATGGATCATACCAAGGATCCAGCTGTAGTACAACTAACATGAAGAAAATTAAACTAACACTGACACCAATCATCATCGCTAGTGCAATCATTTTTTTGATGGACAAATCAATTGATTCTTTTGTGCGTTGATATACATTAAAAACTGCGAATCCTAACATAAAGATAATAATCCCTATAGTAAGTAAAGGATGTGGATGCTCAAAAATAAAAATAAGTACATAACCAACCAAAATGAGTTGAAGTGTCATTCGAATGGTAGAAATAACAATTAGTTTTTCACGGGGTATTTTTTTAATTTTAACGATGACAATTAAGAGAATAACAAATATATATGCCGTAAGTAGCTGCCAAATGGTTAAATTAATAGCACCACTCCCATCCATGATTACTCACCACCATTTTCAAGTTGCTTACTGTATGCATCCATGTAGATCATATTATCACTGATTTCTTCTGCTAACTCTGTATCATGTGTTACCATCACAACGGTTTTTTGTTGTTCTTTCATATGCTTCATGAAAGCCTGCATGACATCTAGTGCTGTTTTATCATCCAATGAAGAGGAAGGCTCATCAAGTAAAAATACTTCTGCATCTAATAATAAACCACGCGCTAGGACTAGACGTTGTTTCTCCCCTCCAGATAACTCATCTGCGATTGTATCTAGATCCTTATTTAATTTCATTCGGTGTAAACTATCATTCATATACTGATCAGAGACTGATTCCATCTCAGCAAACTTTAGACCGACTAATAAATTATCTCGAATTGTGCCTTCGTAAATTACAGGTGACTGCGGAACCATCGTAATCTTTCGTCTTAATTGAATTGGATCCAAAGTTTGAATGTCATGGTCCCGATAATAGATTTTACCTGAGTCAGGATTATCTAAATTATTTAATAGGCGCAGAAATGTTGATTTCCCACTTCCACTTTGCCCAACAACACATGTAACCTTTTGAGACGGAACAGTAAGCTCATTTATCGTAATAATGCCACTTACCTTTACATTTTTTAGTGAAAAGGCCATTTGAATTCTCCTAGTGCTTAAATAGCATATTTATTTTATTCTGAAGCTTCTCTACGTAGGGACCGCTTAAAAATCCGCTACTGCCGCATATTGATTTCTGAAGCGTAGTTAACCGTTGGAGCAGTTTCAACTTCTTTCTGAGTACCTGTGAAAGTGATAGCGCGTTTATTTTCACCTTTTAATAAAATGTCTATGATGATAGGGCGGTATGCATTAACGTAAACTCCTTCACGTTTATATAAATAAGATACAGCTTCTAACGGTACTTGATAAACCTTTCCCTCCACTTTTTTATTATTATTTTCTACAATATCTGCTTTTCCGCCATTGGTTGAACTTCTAGAGAACTAAACTCAAAACCATTTAGTAAGGCGCTCCCCACCACATTTTTAAAATGATGGTCAACACTGTTTCAGGTATGTATGTACATTCCAATCCCCAGTTTCTATCCAATCGTCTGAATCAATTAAATGTTTTCCTCCAACATACGTTAAGGCTTCTACCTCATCACCCTCATCATTGGTAACAGTGACACACTCTCGGTCCTATAAATTACTTGGAGCGTTTTCAACATATTGTTCTAATTGATCAATGTTCTTCAGTTGTTCTGTCGTAACATCATAAAGTTCGCCATACACAATCTTCAGCACGTTCATCCCCTAGTAATACAGGATACCCATTACCTGTATCATATAACGAACCTTCAATCCAGCTTTGTAGATAGATGGAAGTCGCATTTGATAAATACAAATGATTATGGCCACCTTTTCGTAACGTACCGTAAACAAATAATTTCGGCATCTAACACCCCGCAATTAGTAATTATTTTTCTATCTTTTATTATAGTGAAAAGTGGTTGTAAACAAAAATAATTTGCTACTATAACCTAACCTCAATCCAGCTCTAAATGACACTTTGTGAAATTACAGGGGGTATAATGGTATACCCCGTATGGGTAAATTCATTCGTGATCCATCCGTAACTTTATGCCTTATACTCCAGATGTTTACGCATAATTACTGGTTTTTTACAGATTATAATGATGCAAAGAATTTAACTCAATTCGGAGGCTAGATGCTTATGAAAGCAGTAACATATCAAGGGAAAAATTCTATTAGTGTAAAACAAGTAGATGACCCTACTATTCAAGATCGTGAAGATGTCATTGTAAAAATAACGTCTACAGCAATATGTGGTTCAGATTTACATCTCTATAAAGGGAACTTTCCTCTTCCAATTGGTTACGTTATTGGGCATGAACCGATGGGAATAGTTGAAGAGGTCGGACCTGATGTAACTAAAGTGAAAAAAGGTGATCGGGTAGTTATTCCATTTACGGTTGCCTGTGGTACCTGTCCGTATTGCTCTCAACATCAAGAAAGCCAATGTGATAACTCCAATCCTCATTATGATTCAGGTGGATTATTAGGTTACTCTGAGAAGTACGGTAACTATCCTGGAGGGCAGGCCGAATACCTTCGTGTTCCTTTTGGGAATTACACACCTTTTCTTATTCCTGAGAACTGTGAACTAGAAGATGAAAAGCTACTTTTCTTGTCGGATGTGCTGCCCACCGCTTACTGGAGTGTCGAACATGCTGGCGTTAAAGAAGGGGACACGGTAATTGTTCTAGGTAGTGGACCTGTTGGCTTACTGACACAGCAATTCGCATGGAAAAAGGGAGCAAAAAGAGTAATTGCAGTTGATTATTATGACTATCGCTTGCAGCAATCAAAAAAAATAAATCGAACAGAAATATTTGATTTCACAAAAGACGAAGATATGGGAGAAACGTTAAAGGAGCTTACCAAAGGTGGTGCTGATGTTGTTATTGACTGTGTTGGTATGGACGGAAAGTTATCACCATTAGAATTTGTAGAACAAAAATTGAAGTTGCAAGGCGGAACACTTGGGCCGATACAAATTGCAACGAAAGCTGTCAAAAAATGTGGAACTGTACAATTAACTGGTATTTATGGCGGCTTATATAATATGTTCCCACTAGGACCGTTCTTTTCAAGAAATGTCACACTCAGGATGGGACAAGCACCTGCACGTGGATATATGCCAAAGTTATATGATATGGTTGTTAATAATGAAATTGATCCAACCTCAATCATTACGCATAAACTATCTTTAGATGAAGCCGAACACGGCTATGATATTTTCAATAAACGAGAAGACAATTGTATAAAAGTCATATTAAAGCCATAAAAAAAGTGCAAACGTCTAATTGCTGGATAGAGCTGAAGCTAGACACAAGAAAAGGATGAGGGGTTGACCTCATCCTTTTTACATTGATTGTTATATTAATTTAGCTAAGTTATTAAAGTTTAATTCCCGTAGTCTATCTCCTATTTGAACGTTATTACAGTCCCATAAAGCTTTATCCAATGCACAACTAATAGGTACATCGCACTTAATTTCTGCAAGTTCCCTTGATAAATGTAACATGTCCATATCTGCTTTAATTTTGGTTTGTACACCTTTTGGCAGCTGATCTATATTTTCCAGTAGATTGTCAATGGTTTCATATTCCTGAACAAGTTTTAATGCTGTTTTTTCGCCAATCCCCTTTACGCCCGGATAATTATCTGCAGAATCTCCCATTAATGCTTTCATATCAATTACTTGCTTGGGTACGATACCTTTTTTCTCACGGAAATTTTCGTGTGTAAATACATCATAATTACCTTGTCCCTTTTTCATGATTGCCACTTGAATGCCTGGGTCTACTAACTGAAGCATATCGTGATCCCCAGTTAGAATCATGACTTCATTATCTTTGGCATATTCTCTTGCTAGAGTACCAATACAATCATCAGCTTCATAATTAACGAGGCCGACGTTTGGAATAGTGAAGATATCCATGATTTCTTTGATTCGATCAAACTGCGGCACCAATTCTTCTGGTGGCTCCGAACGATTTGCTTTATAAGCAGGTAGCATGTCAGTCCGGAATGTTTTACTGCCCATGTCCCAGCAGCATACCACGTGAGTTGGATTAAACGTTTCAATAGCGTTTAGCATATACTTCAAATATTGATACATTCCGTTTGTGGGTATACCCTCGCTATTTCGCATAAAATTGCCCCGGAAAGATGTTGCGAAAAATCCCCTGAACAACAAAGCCATGCCGTCTACAAGTAAGATGGTTGGTTTAGACATCGTATTCCTCCCTTTTTTAGACATTATCATAATTTTTCATAATAGATGCAAGACTACTTTCTTTATTCGTCAACTCAATTTCATTGTCCTTATCTGATAATATACGAAGTAATCCATCGGTATACGAATTAATACTTCGCATATATGCACCTTTTAATTGTTCCATTGTTTGGATCCATTGCTCATCATACGCACCTTCCAATACCTGTTTACTTGAATCGAGATATTCCTTTGCATAAGGTTTGAGAGCCGAAAATATAGCTTCCTTTATTTGTTCTTTTTCATTTTTCTCAAAGAATGATTTTGGGCCTCTATAGCTTGATAATGCCTTAGAAAAAGCTGAAACGTTTAATTCGTTAAATGCTTGCGTGAAATCTGGAGTTGAGAGATCTACTTTTTTATCGCTCGGTAACACAAAGCGTTCATCGATTCTGGTTATCTGTTCACTTACCATAACACCTATTTCATCTACTAATTCCCTTATTTGTGCTTCAATTCGTAATGAGACTGCTCGCAGCTCCTGAAGTAGTTCATAACCAACATAGTCTAGTAATTCCTGCATACTGTTATCAATTTGAATCTTACCAGCTTTACCGGAGTCTTGTATCGTTGTTGGATTAAACATTTCTTTAAACATGTCATGAAAACGAATAGATAGTCGATCCAATACATAGTACAGTTGTTTATCAATCTTTTGTATAATTGCTTTCGTATACGAATCCTTATCTAACTCATTAATTACCTGAAAAGCTTCTTCTTTTTTGATTCGTAAGCTATCTATTTGTTGCATTTTCTCTTGTTCGGACATTTTAACAGATGCTAAGTAACTTGAAATAGCATGATAAGCCCGTTTCATATCCCATATTGCTGAATCAACGGTAAGCTTTGTTAAATCATGATGGATAAACTGGTAAAATTGCTCCTCAAAATGATACATATAGTCGTTCAACGGTTCTTTTGCTTGTTTATTTGCAAGTGTAGTACGACTCGAAATTGGAAACAATTTAGGAAACCGTATTCCTAATTGTACCAATTGTTCGTTCACGTAGTTCTCTACCAGCAAAAGTTCATTTTCATTTTTTGCCAGATCGGCTGCATTGATAATAAAAAACATCTTATCTAACTCGAACGATTCTTTCACACGTCCTAATTGCATGAGAAAGTCTTTATCTGCACGAGATAATGCGTGGTTATAATAGGTTACGTAAAGAATAGCATCTGCGTATTTTATATAATCAAATGCCACACTTGTATGTCTAGCATTAACCGAATCCGCACCAGGTGTATCCACTAGAGTGATCCCTTGTTTAGTCAACGAACAATCATAGTACAAATCAATTGATTCGACAAAACAAGCTTTCGTTTCGTCCGTAACATAAACGGAAAATTCATCGATAGTTGTTTGAATATGGCCACCGATATAATTCTTCATTGTTCCGAAACCATCAATAATTGCCTGTAAATAATGTTGCTGTGTTTTAGGTAACGAACGAATATTTGTTTTCATTAGCCATTTATGCAAGCTATCCATACTATCACTATTAGGTGAAAAGCCTTTTAATAATGCCAAACTATCCTGAATGATGGTTTTCTCATCTTTCATTGTAACAACAACAGAACCATGCCTATATTTATCAGTTACTGGAACAATTCGGTTAATTGCTGCGGTTGTTGGATTTGGTGAAACCGGTAAAATGGATTCCCCAATTAATGCATTAGCAAATGAGGATTTCCCGGCACTAAATGCTCCAAAAAGCGTAATGGTAAATGAGCGTTCAGTTAACTTTTTCCGCTTGGTTTTTAAATCCGTTATGAGTTGATCGAACCCTGGAGAACACTCTATTACATCTATAGTTTGATTAATTCCTTCTACTACATCGTCAACAGTATAAGACGTTTCTGCCGTAACCTGCTTATCACGTTGTATAAATTCTACGTGGTCACTTTTGTTTCTCATTACTTGTGGTGCATCTTGTTTATTTACATCGTTTCGCTCTTTAAGGCTTTGGTTAATTGTATTCCATTCAGCATCAGAGAGTTGGGAATTCAGCAAAACCTCATGTGATCTATTTATTTTTGCGTCACGTTCATCTACTAAGTTAGCAATTTGATTAGTAGCACTTTCCACTTTTTCTAAATCAGCCAATTCCTTTTGGTAGGAATTTATTTGTTTTGAACTTTGACCATTTAAATAGGATAAAATTGTATCTTTTATGTCTACAGTTTCTCTTTTATATTTCTTTTTAATATCGTTACTTATGTCTTTCGTATAATTTAAAACAGAGTCTCCATTTACCTTTGCGCCACGTTTAATTAAAGTATCAAGATCATTGCCCGTATAGCTGATGGAAAGATCCTGAACTTTCTGGATTAAGCTTGGATTGGTAATGTCAAAGCTCCTCATTTGCTGAATAATCTTATCTCGCAGCTTCCACTGAATTGATTTTTCTATATTTTCCTGTAAGGGTCTTAGAAAATTACAAAGGCGAATCGACTTTTCCTCTTCTGTTTTTTTCTTAGAACCAATCAGCCCTACTTTAAAATCAGGTTGTTGCGATTCCAAATAACCTAATGCCTGATCACGTAATGTAGCTGGCATAATATATGCATTTTCCAAAGTAGTATTGATTGTTTGATTGAACTCCTTATCAAACTGATCCGACCGATTCTTTAGATAATCTAACTGCTTTCTTAGCTCTTCTATCCGCTCTGAATTTGTTTCGTAATTATTCGATTCGGCTCTAATCATCTCTATTTCTTCATTGTACTGCTTTTCCATATATCGCTTATGATCGTCAATGATTTGTGTAACAGACCGTACAACGGAATAATATTTGTCTTTTTTTGTTAGCAGTAATGTAGAGAGAAATTCTTTTAACAAACTTAGTTGATTGTGTGAGATTGACTGTTCTATCAAAGATGTATAAAAAATTTTCTCTGGATAAATTTCCCATTGATTAAACGTTTGTTTGATTTTGTCTTGATATGTCGAAAACGCTAGTTCATCAGCATTGTGCTTATCAATCTGATTGATAATCAGGAAAAAAGGTATATTTTTTTCTTGTATGGATTGTAAAAATTGTAAATTTACCTCGGATTGTACATGGTTATAATCCATGACGTAGAATAACGCATCTACAAGATGCAACGATCCTTCTGTAATTAACCGATCGGCATCGTCAGCTGCATCAATACCCGGTGTGTCTAGTAACGCAGTACTAGCTGGTAATATAGCTTCAGATGAACTTATTTCAATTTTTTTAATCGAATCTTTATCCTGACAGTACGCTTTGATTATATCGATATCGTAAGGTTCACTATATTCAACAGTTTTTTCGTGGTGAAAATGCACTCTCGCAAATCCTTTACCTGAATAAATTTTAACTAAATTAGCACTTGTAGGTATTGGGCTGTGCGGTAACAGTGATTTTTCTAACAATTCATTAATAATGGATGATTTTCCAGCAGAAAAATGACCAGCAAAACTAATAACTAATTCCTGTTTTTCTAATTTCTCATAAAGATCAAGCGAATTTTGAGCTTGATCTTTATCACCGTCATTACGTAACAATGTATAAAGTGAGGCAAGATGATGCTTTGTAATAGGTTGATGTTGATCTTTTAATAATGGCAATGTCGTACAATTCCCTTCTAGACAAACAGTTCTTATTGAGGATGTTCAAAAAGGTGCCAAATGATAAACTACGAATTTCTTTGTTGGCTTGCCTTTCCTTTCCGGTCTCATGTATTAAAAGCATAGAGGAACTTCTACTAAAACCGTCCACGTCTTGTGGGCAACGTAGGAGTCAGCACATCGTGTTCAAGTCCGATCCTCAAGACTTCACCGCCTTGAACTTCTTGTTTTTAATTTAGCACCTTTTTGAACACGCACTTATACTATCATTATACGGATTTTATGCTGCTTTTTCTAGGAAACAGCAAAAAAACTATTTGCTACTGCAATGCAAATAGTTTTTCAGACTTATTTATCTTTTGTTTTTGAAATTAAGGTTGTGGAAATATAACGTATTACATCTCCTCTGCTTACAACCCCAATTACTTTAGAATCGTCATTTACGACAGGTATCTTTTTAAAACGATGTTTAGAAAAGATTGCTAATGCATTTTCAATCTTATCTTCAGGATGTACGGTAAAAATATCCTTATTTGACATTACCTTTTCAACTTTATGATCAATAGCATAATCAAGCTTGTGAATTAAATCTTCCTGTTCACTAACCAGCACTAATGCATACATGTCATAAACGGTTCTTCCTTTTGGTTGAAGATACCGAATAA
The DNA here is from genome assembly GCF_057836705.1 of Virgibacillus carmonensis. NCBI lineage: Bacteria > Bacillati > Bacillota > Bacilli > Caryophanales > Bacillaceae > Virgibacillus > Virgibacillus carmonensis. Next base: position 168,572 of record NZ_JBYQFJ010000005.1, read on the forward strand.
CATCACCATCACTAATCATACCAAGAAGGTTCCTTTCTTTATCAACGACAGGAACTCCACCAATTCTGTTGGTTACAAGTAACTCCAATAATTCCTTAATTGACATGCTTTTAGTTGCAGTAATTACATCAGCTATCATAAAATCTTTGATATTCATAAAGGTCACATCCTTTTACAATACGGGCTCTACATAATAATTTAATAAGAAATAATAAGATTCCTAACTTTATTCTGGTTTTAAAGTCCTGTAATTACCACCATAATATAAAATGGGGTCTCCTACATCCGATTTAATGTCGGTAACTTCTGCAATTAGAATGATATGATCTCCAGCTTTGGCGGTATCCATTACTTGACAGGATAAAGTTGCTATTGATCCATCAATTACTGGCACTCCATCTTGGATGATAAATGGAATATCTCTATTCTTTTCCATTTGTCTTGCAAAAATCATAGATAATTCTTTTTGTTCTTCACGTAAAATACTTATACCGAATTGTTTTGTTTCCTGTAATTTATTATACATTCTTGCATTTTCATCTATTGAAATAGCTATTAGTTTAGGATTCAGTGATACGGACATAAATGCATTAACAGTCATTCCCATCATTTCACCTTTATAGTCAGTGCTTACGATTGTGATACCTGTAGCAAATTTTCCCATCGTATCACGAAATAAACGAGTATCCATTATGTATTTCCACTTCCTTTCTTTAACACTTTATTCAGAATATCATTAAAGCTGTAAAATATAAATTAAGTTGTCTCAATCATCTTGTTTACATAATAAAATTATAATAAACTCTACATTTTGTAGCGTGTAAAAAGCCTTGATAACAGTATATGCTATCAAGGCTTTTTTGTTCATTATAATGGATAAACTCCATGTTTTCTTTCCGTAAACGTACTATTTTTTGATTCATACATTTCGAATCGTGTAACTAGTTCACCTCTTAATTTATCTGGTTCGATTACGGCATCGACTACTAATTCAGATGCCAAACGATAAATATCAATATTATCTTTATATTCATCTTGTTTTTCTTTAATAAATGCTGGTCTATCTTCCTCTGGTAATTCAGCGATCTTATTCGCGTATACGGCATTTACAGCTGCCTCTGGTCCCATCACTGCAATTTGTGCAGTTGGTAATGCAAGACAGCAATCCGGATCAAAAGCAGGTCCTGCCATTGCATATAGGCCGGCTCCATAAGCTTTTCTCACTACCACTGATATTTTTGGTACAGTTGCTTCACTCATCGATGCAAGCATTTTGGCACCGTGACGAATAATTCCTGCCCGTTCAACCTTTGTTCCTATCATAAATCCTGGAATATCCATTAAGAACAATAATGAAATGTTAAACGCGTCACACAGTTGAATGAACTTTGCTGCTTTATCAGCAGAGTCAGGGAATAACACGCCACCCTTCATACGAGGCTGATTAGCAATAATCCCAACAGATTTGCCATTCATCCGTGCTAGTCCAGTAATTAATTCAGGTGCAAATTTTTTCTTCACTTCACAAAAGCTGTCTCCATCTATTATACGATCGATGAAATCATACATATTAAAAGGAGCATTTTGATTTTCCGGAATCAAATCTGTGATTGATTTCTCAAACTTTTTTACTTCTTTTTTATCCATTACGTTTGGTTTGGCTCTAAAACTAGCTGGGAAATAACCAATATAGTTACGCCCATACGCGATAGCTTCCTCTTCCGTTTTTGCTAAAACATCGCCACACCCTGAAACAGACGTATGCATTTTAGCTCCACCCATTTCTTCTAGTGAAACCTTTTCACCTATTACTTTTTCGGCCATGCGAGGTGAACCTAAATACATAGAAGCATTTCCATCAACCATAACTACGATGTCGCAAAATGCTGGTATGTAGGCCCCTCCAGCTGCGGATGGACCAAATAATAGACAAACCTGTGGTACACGCCCGGAAAGTTTAATTTGATTGTGGAATATTTTCCCAGCCCCTCTTCTACCAGGGAACATTTCGATTTGATCTGTAATTCTAGCACCAGCTGAATCAACTAAATAAAACATAGGTAACTCTAGTTTCATAGCTGTTTCTTGGATACGGATAATCTTTTCCACCGTTCTTTTCCCCCAAGATCCTGCTTTTACAGTTGAATCGTTGGCCATTACACATACCTTCTGTCCGTTTATTCGACCAATGCCGGTTACAACTCCATCTGATGGTAAAGAGTCATCCATACAATTAGCAAAAAAAGCATCCTCTACATCCATATCCTCATCAAATAAAAGCTCAAGGCGTTTACGAACAAACAATTTGCCTTTTTCTTCATTTTTCTGGTGGTATTTTTCAAGACCGCCTTTTTCTATTTTTTCCATTTTCTTTTGTAAATCTTTTACATATGACATGTGTTACCTCCTGCTCTAATATAGTAAGCTATGTCGCTAGGCAGTCGCCTTCGCTTTTCTTGTCTATCTACGGCTCTTTGGGGTTCGCGACATAAACAAGGAACACTCCGAGTGCAAAAAACAGCACTCTGCGGTTCTTTGCTTATGCGTGTCATCCCAGGACAGTCGCCTTCGCTTTTCTTGTCTAGCTATGGCTCCTTGGGGTTCGCGACATAAGCAAGGAACACTCCCGAGTGCAAAGAGCAGCACTCTTCGGTTCTTTGCTTATGCGTGTCACCCCAGGACAGTCGCCTTCGCTTTTCTATTTACCTTTGTATATAGGTTTTCTTTTTTCCTTAAATGCATTTAATCCTTCGATACGGTCTTCTGTTGGAATTGTTTCTTTATAGCATAAATGTTCAATTGATAATCCCGATTCTAAATTGGTTTGTATTCCCTGATCAATTGCCGTTTTTGCTTGTTTTAAAGCAATTGGGCCATTTTTTGTAATTTGATTAGCCGTTTCAATTGCATCAATTAACAGTCTTTCTTGATCAGCCAATTGTTCTATAAGACCAATCCTTAATGCTTCTTCAGTAGAAACAGGTTTTCCTGTGAAGATCAGGCGCTTTGTTTGCCCTAATCCAATAAGGCGTGTGAGACGTTGTGTACCGCCTGCACCAGGAATAATTGCTAAAGATGTTTCTGTTAGTCCAACTTTCGTACTATTTGTTGCTATTCGCATATCGCATGCAAGAGCAAGTTCTAAACCCCCACCGAATGCAATACCATTCAAGGCGGCGATTACTGGCATTTTCATTTTAGCAATATGTGATACTGTTTCACCAATATAACGAACTGCTTGAATCACCTGATCCTCTGTCATCCCTTTGCGTTCCTTAAGGTCTGCTCCGGCACAAAATGCTTTTTCACCAGCAGCCGTCAGAATTGTGCAACGTATAGAATCATCGTGTTCTATTTCTTCAATGTACTTGTTTAATTCGTCTAATAATGCTCGTGACATCGCATTTGCAGCTTCAGGTCGGTTTAGCGTTAGGAGGGCAATATGATCATCAATTTTTTTATAAATAATAAGCTCTGACACATGGATTCTCCTTCCTTAGCGCTCACTTTTTAAGATTTTCATTTGATGACTTGATAGATTTTTAACATAGTTTTCAATATACAATGCTGCATTTATGATGCTATTTTCGTCAATTCCAGTATCTATTCCCATTCGGTGAAGCATATACAATAGGTCATCAGTAGCTAGATTGCCTGAAGCACCCTTAGCGTATGGACATCCACCGAGTCCGCCAACTGCACTATCAAATTTGGTGATTCCATAATCCATTGCAACAAGAACATTTGCCAGAGCTGTTCCTCTTGTGTTGTGAAAGTGCATGGCCAATTTTTCTTTTGGAAAATAGCGTAATAACTGCTCTAGTACTCTAGCAACTTGCGCGGGGTCAGCCACACCGATTGTATCACCTATTGATATTTCATCGACCCCCATTGTAAACAATTTATCAAAAATCGAGATAACCTTATTTGTATCAATTTCGCCTTCGTATGGACAACCAAAAACTGTGGAAACATACCCTCTAATCGCTTTATTTGCTTTTTTAGACTCTGTGGAAACGTTCTCCAAAATTGGATAAGTTTCTTCTATTGTCTTATTTATATTATTTTTATTATGCGTTTCACTAGCTGATAGAAACAAACAAACCTCATCAATATCTACCTCTAAAGCACGCTCTAGCCCCGTACTATTAGGGACTAAAGCTGCATATGTAACATTGGGATTACGCTTAATCTTTTTTGCTACCTCTGTTGCGTCCTTCAACTGTGGTATCCAATCTGGATGCACAAATGATGAAATCTCGATATAGGAAGTACCAGAATCTGAAATCATGTTTATCCATTCGATCTTCGCATCAGTTGGTACCATTTCCGATTCATTCTGTAAGCCATCTCTTGGACCTACTTCTTTTATGGATACATTTTTTGGAAAGTTCAATCGCAACCCTCCTAACTATTCATTTATTTTAAAAAGCGGGCTTGCTATTCTTTATTCGGGCCCATTTCCTTCTATTCAATGACTGCAATAGTATCTCCTTCATTGACAAAATCGCCTTCTGCTACTTTAATTTCTTTTACAGTTCCCGCGCTTTCATTCGCAATGGGAATTTCCATTTTCATTGATTCTAAAATAACGACGTCTTGACCTTCTGTAATCTTATCACCTTCAGCTACTGTGATTTTCCATACGCTTCCTGCCATTGATGCTTTTACTTCTTCCATTATAATTCCTCCTTAGTTTTTCCTTGCTTTCATCATTGGTAAATAATGTTCATTTACAAATGAGGTAGTTGCCTTTGCTTCGATAAATGCTTCCATATTCATAATTTCTTTCAGCATCGGAATGTTCGTTTTTATTCCATCAATTTGATAATCAGATAATGCACTTTTCATTGCCGAAATTGCTTGATCCCTTGAATCTGCCTTGATGATTAGCTTTCCGATCATTGGATCGTAATAAGGTGTTACATCATAGTTACTTGTTACGGCTATTTCATTACGAACATTCTCTCCTGATGGAACATTAAATGTCGTAATATGCCCTGGTGAAGGGAAAAATGTTATAGGATCTTCCGCATATACTCTAACTTCGATAGCGTGCCCATCAATTGATAAATCATCTTGCCTTACAGTCAATGTCTTTCCATTGGCAATGTTGATTTGTTCTTTAACAATGTCCAAACCTGTAATTTCTTCCGTAACAGGGTGCTCTACTTGAATACGCGTATTCATTTCAAGAAAATAAAAGTTTTCATCTAGATCAACCAAAAATTCAATCGTACCAGCATTGGTATAGCCAATTGCCTTTACAGCGTCGGTAGCAGCTTTCCCCATTTTCTCACGAGTCTCATTTGATAGAAAAGGCGAAGGCGCTTCCTCGACAACTTTTTGATTTCTTCGCTGGATAGAACAGTCACGTTCAAATAAATGAATTGCATTTCCGTGATGGTCTGCTAATAGTTGAATTTCTATGTGGCGGGCATTCTCTAATTTCTTTTCCATAAACATAGCGCCATCACCAAAAAAGGTTTGTGCACGTTTTGAATTGCTTTCAAATGCTTTTGATAATTCTGCGTCAGATCCTACAACTTGCATTCCAATTCCGCCACCACCTGCAGAAGCTTTAAGCATAATTGGATAGCCGATTTCCTGAGCGATTTCAAGAGCATCGTCAACAGACGCTACAACACTATCTGTACCTGGAACTACAGGTACACCAGCAGCTTTCATTGCATTTCTAGCTTCAATCTTGCTACCCATTTTTTTCATTACATCACTTTTTGGCCCAATGAAAATAATTCCGGCTGCATCACATTTTTCAACAAATTGGCCGTTTTCACTTAAGAAACCATAGCCAGGGTGAATAGCGTCTACTTTTGTTTTTTTAGCGATACTTATAATTTTGTCCACATTTAAATAACTTTCATTTACTCGCGGAGGTCCAAGTAAAAAACTTTCATCCGCCATTTCAACAAATGGGGCCTTTTGATCTGCTTCTGAGTATACTGCAACAGTTTGAATGCCCATTTTTTTACAAGTTCGAATAATTCGCGCAGCAATTTCTCCGCGATTAGCAATTAAAATCTTTTTAATCATCGTCTCTCCCCTTTATCAAGCTCAAGCGTCCAGCAACCAACAAATTATACGTCGCTATACGGATGCTTACGCTTTTCTTATGTCTAGCTCCAGCCTCCAGCGACTAGCAAATAGTTAGTCCTGTTGAATGTACATAAAGTTCGATGTACATTCACATTCCTATCTATTTGTACGTCGCTAAACGGATGCTTACGCTTTTCTTATTCAAGGTGTTGGATAGCAAGTTCTTTTAATTTGAATTTCTGAATTTTACCACTAGCGGTCATTGGATATTCATCAACAAACTCGATATATTTAGGAATTTTATGATGAGATATATTTCCATTACAAAACGTTCGGATGTCTTCAACTGATGTGTTGACATTGTCTTTTAAAATTATCCATGCCATAATTTCTTCTCCGTATTTTTTATCAGGAAGTCCAATTACCTGTACATCTAGTACTTCAGGGTGTTGATAAAGGAACTCTTCTATTTCCCGTGGATAAACATTTTCTCCTCCACGGATTATCATATCTTTCATTCTACCTGTGATTTCAAGGTAGCCATTTTCATGCATGACAGCTAAATCTCCCGTATGTAGCCAACCATCTTGATCAATAGCTGCTTGGGTTGCCTCTTCATTGTTATAATAACCTTTCATCACGTGGTAACCCCTTGTACATAACTCACCAGTTAAGCCGGTTTGTTGTTCATCATCTGTACCCGGAATAATCACTTTAACTTCAACATTTGGATGTGCTTTTCCTACTGTACTAACTTTTAATTCAATCGGATCATCCGTTTTTGTTTGTGTTATTACTGGAGAAGATTCAGTTTGCCCATAGGCAATCGTTATTTCTTTTGCGCCCATTTTTTCCATTACGTTAGTCATCACTTCCATAGGGCAGGTAGATCCGGCCATGATACCAGTCCGCAGATGCGAAAAGTCAAACATTTCAAACTTTGGATGGTTTAATTCAGCAATAAACATAGTAGGAACACCATGTAATCCGGTACACTTTTCATCTGAAACAGCCTTCATGACACTTTCAGGTTCGAATTGTTCCAAAATAACCATTGTCGTCCCTTTTGATACCGCGGCTAAAATACCTAAAACACATCCAAAACAGTGGAAAAACGGAACCGGGATACATAAACGATCGTCATTGGTTAGCTTCATACAATCTGCAATTTGGTTACCATTGTTCACAATATTATGATGCGTCAGCATGACACCCTTTGGAAAGCCGGTAGTTCCAGATGTGTACTGCATATTTATTGCATCATGGTGATGCAACGACTCTTGCCTATTTTTCAACTCATCGTCAGATACACGATCACCCAATTGCATAATTTCATCCCAGTTATAACCGAATGTAAAGGCATCGTCACTTAGGACAATAACATTTTTCAAATGTGGAAGTTCAGACGAATTCACATTTCCTTTTTCTGAATGATCAATCTCTGGACAAACATGTTTTAAAATATCCAAATAGGATGTCCCTTTATATGATTCAGTCATTATTAGTGTAGTAGACTCAGACTGCTTCAATAAATATTCTAATTCCTTTGCTTGATAGCTTGTGTTTACAGTTACTAAAACTGCACCCATTTTACCTGTAGCAAATTGTGACGTGATCCATTCAGGTTTATTGTCGGCCCAAATAGCAACGTTTTCACCTTTTTGGATGCCTAGTGACATAAGCCCTTTCGCAGCCTGGTTTACCATGTCATCAAATTCTTGATATGTTTTACGTAGATTTAACTCTGGGTATACAACAGCTTCTTGATTCGGATACAAATTCACTTGTTTCTCTAATAATTCTCCAACCGTTAAGTTTAGTAAAGTCATGAATTCCCCCCTTTCAACTGTTTATTAAAGACCTAATTGTCGTGCAATTACCAACCGTTGTATTTCAGAAGTGCCTTCACCAATTTCCATTAATTTTGCGTCGCGTAGATAACGTTCTACTTCATATTCACGCATGTAACCATAACCACCATGAATTTGTATTGCTTGATTTGCAGCTCTTGTAGCAGTTTCAGTTGCAAATAATTTTGCGTAAGCAGATTCTCTAGTAAAGGCTTTACCTTGGTCCTTTAACCAAGCAGTTTTATGAATCATATTACGTGCTAATTCTATTTCCATTGACATATCTGCCAGTTTAAATTGAATTGCTTGGAAATTGGAAATAGATTTACCAAATTGTTTGCGTTCTTTCGAATAAGCTAACGCTTTATCAAGAGATGCTTGCGCAATTCCCAGTCCTAATGCTGCAATAGAAATACGCCCACCATCTAGTGTATACAAAAATTGCTTGAAACCTTTTTGCGGATCACCTAGCAAGTTATCTTTTGGAACACGAACATCTTCCAATACAATTTCAGCTGTATCAGAACCACGTACACCCATCTTGTCATAATTACTTGTAATTGTTATTCCATCCACATCTGTGGGCACAATTATCGCACTTATAATATTCTTACCGCGATCATCTCTTCCAGTAACTGCTGTAACAATAATAGTTGAAGCGAAGCTAGCGTTTGTGATAAAACATTTTTCTCCATTAATGATGAATTCATCACCATCTGATACTGCGGTTGTCTTTGTTCCACCTGCATCAGATCCAGCATTTGGTTCTGTTAGTCCGAATGAACCTAAAGACTTCCCTTCTGCCAAAGGCGTTAAATACTTCTGCTTTTGTTCTTCTGTACCAAAGTAATAAATGGGGCTTGCACCTAATGAAACGGCAGCAGCATAACTTAAACCTGTGCTTCCACATACACGACCAATTTCTTCTACTGCTAATGCATACGATATGGTATCTCCACCAGATCCACCGTACTCTTCAGGAAATGGAATACCTAATAAACCTAATTCTCCAATTTGTTTAAAGATATCCTGTGGAAATTCTGCTTTAACATCAATATCAATAGCTCTTGGTCTAATAACTTCTTCCGCAAAGTCACGCACCATTTTTTTAACCATTAATTGCTCTTTTGTTAATTCAAAGTTCATGTTTTTTCCTCCTAGTAATCTATCACCAAGACCGACTGGTTGGTCTGTTGGTATTATAAAAAAATGAAAGCGATTACTTTCATGTTGTAAAAAAAGACTTTTCTATAAGTACATCTTCATAGGAAGTACTATACAAAGTTTCCACTCGTAAAACAGAATGTAAGATGAGATCTACATAAATGTCAGCTATCTCTTCTATTGACTTTGTTCCATTCTGTTTATACCACTTGTATGTCCAGTTAACCATACCTAATATCGCCATTGTTGTAATTTCCACTGGTAAGTCATTACGAAATTCGCTTGCACCTTTTCCTTCACATATTGCTTTTGTGATAATTTGTTTAAATTGATCACGCTTCTTTTTAATCAAAATTTCATAATGTGGTTTTAAGTATATCGTTTCTTGGTAAAAAACGGAAATATGTGGCTTATAAAGATCAAACACGTTAACAAAGTCTTTAATAATAGCTTGTAGCTTTTTTGTTGGTGAATCATACGTTTCGTTTGCAATAATAGCCTTTTCTAGAACATATGTAATAAATGTATCATGAATTACAAAAAGCAATTCATCTTTAGATGTAAAGTGATGATAAAATCCACCTTTTGAGGTTCCCACCTCTTTAACAATTTGATTCACAGTCACACCATGAAAGCCTTGTTTCTCAAACAAAAGTAAAGATGATTGGATTATCTTTTGACGTAGATCCGTTATAACCACTCCTTCCATAATTACCACTATAACCTTATCATATTTTTCAGAATTTATGAAGTACTAGTTTGGTACCAGCTGAAAAAAATGAAGAAAGGCAGCCTCCACATAGAAAGCTACCTTTACTACCAATTCAATTATCTACTCATCGAACGGTTTTCGATAATTTGCTTCCTTCCAAACTTCTACCACTTCACCTTGATTATCTGTATCAATTACAAATGACCCATTGCTTGAGCGATCACTTGAAGATAAATCCAACGGATAAACGTTTTGCCTTTCTCCTTTATCGGTTTTAAAGGAAATCGTTTCTTGTTCATCTATCACAAAGAAACCTTGTATTCTATGTGGCTTTTTCTTTAATTCACGTAACATAGTTAATCCACGTTTAGCTCGACCTGTTTTTGTAAACTCATTTAACTTCATGCGCTTACAAGCTCCTCGTTGGGTTACTAATACCAACGAAGGTTCCGTTAAATCATCAAAAACATGGCCATTAATAACGTGTTCTTTTTCCTTTAACTGTATTGCTTTGACACCAGCTGCTCGTTGACCAACAGGGCTAACATCTGATTCATGAAACCATAAGCCATACCCAGTGTTTGAGGCTACAAAGATATCCGAGTGACCATTCGTTAGCTGTACGTTTACGACCTCGTCGCCCTTTTTTAAATTCAAGGCAACTAATGATTTGTTATGACGTTGAGCATCATATAGTGCCCATTCACTACGCTTTATCATCCCATTTCTCGTGAAGAAAATGATGTATTGATCTTTATTGAAATTTCTCACTGGTACGCAATTTATGATGATTTCATCTTTCTCTAAGGTTACTATATTTGATAAATGTTGGCCTATATCCTTCCATCGTATATCTGGCAATTGATGAATGGGTAGATATAAATATTTCCCCCTATTTGTAAACAACAGTATTTTATCAGTGGTATTTAATTCATGTAATCCCACTAAATGATCCTCGTCCTTTATTGCAAGATCTTTGCCATTGGAAGCAGCATATGAACGTAGGCTTGTTCGTTTGATATAACCATCTCGGGTAGTGGAAACTAACACATCTTCACTAGCAACCATAACCTCGATATCGATTTTTAATTCTTCAATAGTATCTTCAATACTAGTTCTTCTTTTGTCTGCAAACGTTTTTTTAAGTTTTTTCAAATCACTTTTAATCGTTTGAAATAACCTTTTTTCATTTGCAAGAATGGATTCTAACTCAGAGATTTTCTTTCTTAGCTCTTCCGCCTCTTTTTCAAGCGATGTGATATCTGTATTAGTCAATCGGTACAATTGTAGCATTACGATCGCTTCCGCCTGTGGATCAGAAAAATCATATGCTTCTATGATTCTCTTTTTAGCATCTGCTTTATTTTTAGATGATCTGATTGTAGCAATTAATTCATCTAAAATGGATATCGCTTTTATTAAACCTTCAACAATATGCGATCGTTCATTAGCTTTTTTTAGTTCATATGTTGTTTGTCTTGTCACTACTTCTTTTTGATGTAAAATGTAAGCGTCAAGCATCTGTGGCAGTGACAATAGTTTTGGTGTTTTATCCTTAATAGCTACCATATTAAAATGGTAGGTTACTTGTAAATCCGTATTTTTGTATAAATAGTGTAGGACCCCTTCACTATTTGCATCTTTTTTTAACTCTATAACAATTCTAAGTCCGGTTCGATCTGTTTCATCACGAACCTCTGCAATACCTTCTACTTTTCGATCAATTCGTAGCTCGTCCATTTTTTTAACCATAGTTGCTTTGTTAACTTCAAAGGGAATTTCATCAATAACAATCTGTTCTCGGTTTCCACGGAGTTGTTCTACTTTCGCTTTACCGCGTACCATTACTTTTCCTTTTCCCGTTTCATATGCTTTAACAATTCCATTTACGCCTTGTATGATTCCACCAGTAGGAAAATCTGGTCCTTTGATCACAGTCATCAAATCTTGAACGTTAACTTCCGGGTTATCAATTTTCATAATCACAGCATCAATAACCTCCGCTAAGTTATGTGGAGGAATGTCAGTAGCATAACCGGCTGATATTCCAGTTGATCCATTAACTAATAGATTCGGAAACTTTGCTGGTAATACGACTGGTTCGTCGTTTGTATCGTCAAAGTTTGGGATAAAATCGACTGTGTGTTTATCAATGTCACGAAGTAATTCTGAAGAAATACTAGATAGTCTAGCTTCTGTATATCGCATTGCTGCAGGTGGGTCGCCATCAAGGCTACCATTGTTACCATGCATTTCGATTAATACGTTTCGAATCTTCCAATCCTGACTTAACCGAACCATGGCCTCGTAAACCGAAGAATCCCCATGTGGATGGTAGTTACCAATAACCGTTCCAACTGTTTTAGCAGATTTACGAAAATGGTTATCATGTGTATTTCTATCTTCATACATTGCATATAAAATGCGACGTTGTACTGGTTTGAGCCCATCACGTGCATCTGGCAACGCTCTTTCTTGGATAATATATTTACTGTATCTCCCAAAACGATCCCCTATAACTTCTTCGAGTGGAAGGTCTAAATATTTTTCTGGTTGTGGCAAAAAAAGTCCCCCCTTATTACGTATGAATTTTATCGTTTTCTAATATGTTTTCGTCTTCATTCATGCCGAATTTAACATGTCCTTCTATCCATTTTCGTCTAGGTTCTACCTTATCTCCCATTAACGTAGTAACACGCCTTTCAGCTCTAGCAAGATCTTCTAAAGTTACTCGAATTAATGTTCTTGTTTCAGGATCCATTGTAGTTTCCCATAACTGTTCGGCATTCATTTCTCCAAGACCCTTATATCGTTGAATTGTGTAGCCGCTTTTAAACTGCTTTAATACATCCTTTAGCTCATGATCTTCCCATGCATAAACAATTTTTTCATTTTTACCTTTACCTTTTGATACTTTATACAAAGGTGGTAAAGCAATATACACTTTGCCAGCTTCAATAAGCGATTTCATATAACGATAAAAGAATGTGAGCAATAGAACCTGAATGTGAGCGCCATCTGTATCAGCATCCGTCATGATAATAATTTTATCATATTGAACATCTGCTATATCAAAGTCACCACCAACACCCGCACCAATGGTATGAATAATTGTTGAAATCTCTTCATTTTTGAAGACATCCTCTAATTTTGCTTTTTCTGTATTGATTACTTTTCCACGAAGTGGTAATACAGCCTGGAACTTACGGTCACGACCTTGTTTAGCAGATCCACCAGCAGAATCTCCCTCAACTAAATATAGTTCATTTTTTTTAGGGTTTTTCGATTGAGCTGGTGTTAGTTTGCCACTCAACAACGAGTCCTTACGGCGCTTTTTCTTTCCCGTACGTGCATCTTCTCGTGCTTTCCTGGCAGCTTCTCTAGCTTCTTTTGCTTTAACCGCTTTTCTTGTTAATAGGCCAGCGTTATCGGGATTTTCTTCAAGAAAATAGGAAAGCCTTTCAGAAACAACCGCATCTACAACAGATCTTGCCTCAGAAGTTCCTAATTTCCCTTTCGTTTGACCTTCAAATTGCAACTTTTCTTCTGGAATACGTACAGATACAATGGCAGTAAAGCCTTCCCTGATATCTGTCCCTTCCAAATTTTTATCTTTCTCTTTTAACACGCCCGTTTTACGTGCATAGTCATTAAAGGTCCGAGTTATACCTGTTCTAGCACCAGATTCGTGCGTTCCTCCATCTTTTGTTCGAACATGGTTAACAAAGGAAAGCATGCTCTCAGAATATCCATCATTAAATTGAAAGGCAAAGTCTACTTCAATACCTTGTTGTTCACCTTCAAAGGAAACAACAGGATGTAAGGTATCTTTTTCTTCGTTTAAATACGCCACAAATGACTCTAAACCATCCGGATATTCATATATTTCAATTGTGTGATCTCGTTCATCAACTAATTCAATCTTTAATCCTTTTAACAAAAATGCTGCTTCTCTTAACCTTTCGGATAATGTTTCAAAATTATAGACTGTTGCAGAAAATATGGTGGGATCTGGCTTGAAGTGAATGATAGATCCTTTTTTTCTTGTAGATCCTTTGTTTTCGAGAGTTCCAACAGGTTTGCCGCCATTTTCGAATCGTTGGAAATATATTTTTCCATCACGGTAACTCGTAACTTCTAACCATTCAGATAAAGCATTAACAACAGATGCACCCACTCCATGAAGTCCTCCACTTGTCTTATAACCGCCTTGTCCAAATTTACCACCCGCATGTAGGACGGTAAATATCACTTCAACTGTAGGCTTTCCAGAACTATGCATACCTGCTGGGATACCTCTTCCACTATCCTCAACTGAAATGCTATTGTCCTTATGTATCTTGACCTTTATTGCATCACCATAGCCGGCTAATGCTTCATCAACAGCGTTATCAACGATTTCACCTACTAAATGGTGTAGTCCACGATTATCAGTACTCCCTATGTACATACCAGGTCTTTTCCGAACAGCCTCAAGCCCTTCAAGTACCTGAATAGAGTCATCGGTATAATTTAACGGTTGTTTTACCAATTACCATCTACTCCTTTCTAGCTTTCGATCTATTTTCAACTTTCACTGTGTCTTCTATAAGAATAGAACAAATGTTTGTTATTGTAAATGTATATACTATGCTGTACAGAGTCTGCTTATTAGTATACTACAATTAATTTCTGATTGTATAGACTGATAAATAATAGCATTAATTCTACTATAATCAAAATCGGTCACTTATGTTTTAAAAAAACAGCTTTATCTCTGTACTTCTTAGAGATAAAGCTGGATGAATTATCTAATCAACATGGCATGTGCTACTTTAATACAAGTATCCATAATCACTGTGAAATTTCGTTCTTTTAGATAGTTATATGCTTCTTCATTAACTATACCTAATTGCGCCCAAAATATGGTGGACTTTGTTTCAGCAGCTTCCTTAGCAATTACAGGTAAATGTTCGGATCTTCTAAAAACATTAATAATATCAACCGGTTCATCTACATCCAGTAGAGAAGGAAATGATTTTTCGCCTAAAACTTCATCTATCATTGGATTTACAGGAATAATTCTGTATCCTTTATCTTGCATGATCTTAGAAATTTGATAGGATGTTCTCGCTGGATTATCTGATAAACCGACAACTGCTATGTTTTTTGATTCTTGTAACACTTGTTTCACTTTGTCATTTGACGGGTTTTCGATTGCCATTCCCAAACACTCCTTTTATTTATTAAGTAGTCCCTGTTCAGTTAAATAGTTTCTTGCTACTGATTCTGGTGACTTGCCATCATAATCGACCTGGTAATTCATCTGACGCATCTGATCATCAGTTATCTTACCACCTAATTGATTTAATATTTCTTCTAACTCAGGGTACTTCATTAGTGTTTCTTCCCTTAGTAGCGGAGCTCCCTGATATGGTGGGAATAAATTCTTCGGATCATCTAATGTTACTAAATCTAATTTAATCATGTAGCTGTCTGTTGCATATGCATCAATGACATCTACTTCCCCACTGGATAGAGCTTCCTGACGTATACCTGGTTCCATTGTTACGACGTTTGCGAAGTTTATATTATATACTTCTTGCATTCCAACATAACCATCATAACGATCTTTAAATTCTAACGTGAATCCTGCTGTGAATTGATCTTCAACTTTATTCAAATCTCCTATAGATTGAAGATCATATTCTTCAGCTAATTCTTTTGTAGTTGTTACAGCATATGTGTTATTAAATTTCATAGGTTGTAAAAATGCCATATCATATTTTTCTAGCATTCCTTCTTTAGCTTGTTGATAGACTTCTTTTGGATCATTACTTTGAGCTTTTTCTCCTAGATGGGTTACAATTGCTGTTCCTGTAAATTCAGGGTACATATCAATGCTACCTTCTTGAAGTGCAGAAAACACAAATGCAGTTTTACCTAAACTTGTTTTTAATTCCACTTTAAGATCAGTCTCATTTTCAATTAATAATTTGTACATATTTATTAAGATCGCTGGTTCTGATCCAATTTTTGCCCCAATTACCAAATCAGCTTTTTTGCCTCCATTAAACATGAATGGTGTTGCTACTACTACAACAGCTATGATCAACATGGCAATAAAGGACTTAAATCCAGCTCGTATTGATATAAATTCGAATCCCCGTAGAATAACGTCTAGCAAAATTGCCAATAACGCAGCTGGAATCGCACCTAATAATATTAAATTAATATCGGCACCCCGATCTATTCCGAGTAAGATTAGTTCACCTAACCCACCAGCGCCAATTAAGGCAGCAATAGTAGTTGTTCCGACAATTAATACCATGGACGTTCGAACTCCAGCCATAATAACGGGCATGGCAATGGGAAGTTCGACTTTTGTGAGACGCTTAAATGAGTTCATTCCCATACCAGTAGCTGCTTCTTTTAACGAAGGATTTACTTCCTTAATTCCTGTATACGTATTCCGTAATATAGGTAGTAAACCGTATGCAGTCAAAGCAATAATTGCTGGGGTAGTTCCGATCCCGAAAAACGGAATCAAAAAAGCCAATACAGCAAGACTCGGTATCGTTTGTAAGACTGCTGTAACGCCGATTATTGGCTCAGCGACTTTTGTGTACCTGGTTAATAACAAACCTAAAGGAACTGCTATTATAATTGCAATAATCAGTGCGATTAACGATATCTGCAAATGCTCCCATATTGTTTCTAGTAAAACGTCTTGTCTCTTTTGGAATACATCGATGAATTCATTCATTACTGAACCACCCCGTTTTCCATCTTCCTTTTACTTCTTAAAAATGCAATAATGTCTTTATTTGTTAATACACCAACTAGTTTCTGGTCTTTTAATACAGGTAAAATTATTTGTGCATTATTAGGTTGAATGAATCCTGTTGCTTCAAACAATGGTACATCATTATTGATGGTCTGAATCTCAATCTTATTTCCGTTATAAATCGCACCAGCATAAGTGTTATCTTTATCCTTAATCGCAAACATACCTGACTGAGGGTATGTGCCTTGTTCGTATTCGGATAAGGAAACGACATGTGAATTTGTCTGATCTGCAATAACATCAACGGCTGTTTGCCAAGGAGACTTTCTTTCTCCAATAAAATTACGAACAAACTGTGTTTTAGGATTCAATATTAATTGCTGCGGAGTATCCACTTGAATAACCTGTCCTTCTTTCATCAAACATACTTTATCACCAATTGCCATAGCTTCATCCATATCGTGGGTGACAAAGACAATTGTCTTTTTAATTTCCTTCTGTAATATACGGATGTCTTTTTGCAGTTGTTCTCGACTAATTGGATCTAAAGCACTAAATGGTTCATCCATCAAAATAATATCAGGATCTGCCGCGAGCGCCCTTATTACGCCAATTCGTTGTTGCTGACCCCCTGATAATTCGCTTGGCATTCTTCTTTGATAGGTAGATGGATCTAACCCAACCATTTCTAATAATTCAATTCCTCGATCATGTACCTTTTTCTTTTTCCACTTTTTCATTTCTGGTACAACCGCAATGTTTTCTGCAATTGTCATATGTGGAAAAAGTGCTATATCTT
Organism: Virgibacillus carmonensis; assembly: GCF_057836705.1. NCBI lineage: Bacteria > Bacillati > Bacillota > Bacilli > Caryophanales > Bacillaceae > Virgibacillus > Virgibacillus carmonensis. The sequence goes on from NZ_JBYQFJ010000005.1 coordinate 185,920, forward strand.
GTAAAACATATCCGATATTCCAACGTAATTCATGAATGTTATAATCATTAATATTTTTGTCATTTATGTAGATGGTGCCTGATGAAGGTTCTATTAAACGATTAATCATTTTCATCGTAGTTGTTTTCCCGCAACCACTGGGTCCAATCAAGGTCATCAGTTCTCCGTCTTCTACTTTTAAGGAAAAGTCCTTTACAGCTTCGGTACCATCTGGATATACTTTTTTAACATTCTTAAATTCAATCATGTATCTCGTCCTTTTTAGAATTTATTCCCATTGGGTCATGGGTAGCTACGTTTTTTACTGCATGAACTAGAAAAATAAAAATCGCCATAGTAATAATACCCGTGATAAATGGATTAGAAACATGTAATCGGGTGAAGCGGCTAGAAAATGGAGCGTATATATCATTTTTAGGTTCTTTACCATATAACTTCATGATAAAATAGAGTAGGGATATCAACGAGATTATAATAGAAAGAAGGACAGTACATGGAATACGTTTTATTTGCAATCATCGCCTATTTATTAGGATCAATTCCATCTGCGCTAATCGTCGGAAAAGTCGGATATAAACTAGATATAAGAGAGCATGGAAGTGGAAATTTAGGTGCCACCAACACATTTAGAGTTTTAGGTATCAAGGCAGGTATTATTGTAACGACAGCAGATATTTTAAAAGGAACAACCGCTACGCTTATTCCGTTACTAGTTGATGCTGACATTTATCGATTAGCAATTGGTCTCTTTGCTGTTTTAGGCCATACGTACCCGTTATTTGCTAAGTTTAAAGGCGGAAAAGCTGTAGCCACATCTGGTGGTATTATTTTAGGAGTTAGTCCTTTATTATTTTTAAGTATTGTGATTGCTTTTCTATTGACCTTATATCTATCTAAATATGTTTCCTTATCCTCAATCATTACTGGTGTAGTTACAGTAATCGTTGCTGTCCTACTACATGAGGATATTGGTTTAATAATAGTCTCCTGTGCACTAGCCGTTTTTGTTTCCTACCGACATAAGGATAATATTAAACGAATTCGAAATGGAACGGAACCCAAAATCACATGGATGTAAAGCACGAAAGCGCAAGAGAATGGTCATGGTGGTCTGTGCATCCAAAACGAACATTCTTCCGTACGAGATGATGATAAGGAAGTACTAAAAACGTATGGGATTCTAAAGCTTGACTTGGCTGAAATGTATCTTGCTTGTTCACAGTATTCCAGTTTCATCAGTAATAATACAACCATTCAAACCAAAAAATTGAATAAAAATACTCAATTGCGTATAATTTTAACTACTAATCCTAGCAAGAAAGGGGACACTGTCATGAATAATACACATACATCCCTTAACGTAAACCTACTAAACAAAGATAAACGGCTTCAACTGTTTGGTTCTGTAGCTCCTGGTCCTAGAACAAAACCAATCGAAAAAGAAAAAATGGCTGATTTGCAAAATACTAAAAAAGATTTTTTATTTGATTTAGATCAAGTTGGTATTACTAATGTAAAACACCCTATACTAGTAGAAAGCAACATTGCACCTGTGTCTCAATCAACTGTAGGTACATTCACATTTTCGTCTTCCATTAAGAAAAGTAGTAAAGGCACAAACATGAGTCGATTTATGGAACAATTAAATACGTATTACCAAAATGGATTTGTTGCTAACATATCCACACTTAAAGCTTTTACGAAAGAACTTGCAGCCCGGCTTAATCAAGATGATGCAGAGCTTCAATTAGCATTTCCCTGGTTTTATGAACGTACTGGTCCACAGTCGACTATCCCAGGGATGAATCATGCAAATATTAGCTTAAAAGTAACCTATGATAGCCAAACGGGCTTTACTGTTGGTGCATCCCTGTCAGCATTGATTACGACTTTATGCCCTTGCTCAAAAGAAATTAGTGAATATAGTGCACATAATCAACGTGGGTCTGTATCAATGGATGTTTCTCTTTCAGATGATTTTGATGAACGAAAAATAGATTGGAAAGAAATGTTGTTAGAAGCAGCTGAAAGCAATGCAAGTGCACGTTTGCACCCTGTGTTAAAACGTACGGATGAAAAAATAGTCACGGAGAAAGCATATGAAAATCCTCGTTTCGTTGAGGATATGGTTAGACTGGTCGCTGCTGATTTATTTGAAATGCCATTTGTGACGAAGTTTAAAGTATCCTGTCGGAACGAAGAATCCATTCACATGCATGATGCAGTTGCATCTGTAACAATTGATAAGATGGACTATACTACACAGTAAAAGGATCGATCTTAATGAAGTTTGTTTTTATTGCGCTTATTAAATTTTATCGTAAAGCGATCAGTCCTTTTAAACCACCTTCATGTAGATTTTATCCTACCTGTTCTGAATATGGATTAGAAGCAGTCAAACGATTTGGAGCAATAAAAGGTGGTTTCTTAACGGTCAAACGAATCTCGAAGTGTCATCCCTTCCATGGTGGTGGCGTAGATTTGGTTCCTGAAAGAAAAGAAAAATAAAGGCTGTTGACCCCTAGTCAACAGCCTTTTTTATAGACGAAATTTTTTTATTTGTTCTAATTGGTTTTCACTCATTAGTATTTCCTTTTGTTTTTCACCAAATAAATCAAAGTGTGGGAAGTTTTCATCCAAATGAATCCAGTTTGCTTGTAACTGATAGCCTTTTCCCCACTCAATTAATTTATCTAGATCACTACAGCCTACTTTTGTTACTGTGTAGCACCCCGGAAATCGCTTGTCTTGCCAGTAATGGGTTAGAAAGGAAACTTCCCCGTTTTTCACTTTGTCTTTCCATAGACGCAAATCTTCTCGCTTAAGCCCAAATGCCATTCTTATACCCCTTCAATTTCTCTTTTATATGCGTTATGCCAGTCTGGAAATGCACGTTCTAGTGATAATGGACGAAAACTTTCTTTTTTTACAATAACATGTTTTGTCGTACCTGTTATCGCTACATCATTTTCCTCATTTAAAATTCTATAACCATACACAGACCGCAATCCATCATAGTGATCAAGCCAAGTTTCGACTGTTGCTTTTTCACCATAACGAATTGGTTTTTTAAATGAAATTTGCGCATCTACTATAGGTGATACAACATTACTTTTTTCCATTTCGGCATAATTAAATCCCAGATATTCAATAAACTTAGTTCGACCTATTTCAAACCACACTAAGTAATTTGCATGGTATACCACTCCCATTTGGTCTGTTTCCTGATACCTTACATCTATTTCTGTCTTTATTATACTCAAATTTTTTTCCTCCTACTACCAATTTACGCTACATATAGTTTAGCACAATCGTCTATTTTTCATGAAATATATGAATTTAAAAGGCATTTCCATATTTATGGAAATGCCTTTTAATCAAGCTTCTTTATTTTGATTTAGTTGTTGGTACTTCAGTTCAAATTTTGACTCTATTTTTTCAAGAACTGATTGATCTTGCATGATTTCCTTCCGATTTTCACTCACTAACTCATTATAGGAAAGCCTTCTTTTTAACGAAATAGGGATCCACTCCTTTTTAAAGAAGTATTCCCAAATAATTGAAAATTTATAAACCTAACTTAATTTTTCTAACATTTCTTTCATAAAATCATAAGTCATTGGTCCAACCTTCCTTTGTTGCTGCACAACACCGTCAGTACCAATAAAGTATGTAGTTGGAAGGGCATATGCCAAATAATCTTCCGTAACATTCAATTCTTTATCTAATAATATCGGATAAGTATACTTAAAATTGTCACTGAAGTCTTGGACTGTTTTCAAACTATTTTCCTGACCAGTTACATTTACCGCTAGAATTTCAACTTCATCAGAGTGTTCTTCATAAAACTTTTGCATTTCGGGCATTTCTTTTTTACATGGTGGACACCAAGTTGCCCAAAAATTTATAAATACTTTCTTACCTCGTAAGTCAGATAATCTGACGCTTTCACCCGTCAACGTTTCTAACTCGAAATCTGGAGCTTGCATACCAACTTCTAATCCTGATTTACTTGATGAACTGATTGCTACCCCTTCTATACTTGTATTTCCAGTTACATCTATTTCATTTGTACCTGTATTGCTTTCTGAATTACCTGTGACATTTATGATTAGAAGACCTGTTAAAAGCATCAATGTTGCTGCTGCTAATACCTTTTTGATCATGCTTTCTCACCTCTATTTTCAGACAGAATATATTCAACACTAATAGTAAAGTTGAATGGGTTAAATGTAAAGTAAATCGAAAGAGAGTTCATCCAATTTTCATTATAAAAAACTTCCACACCGTTTATATTGGTGTAGAAGTTTTTTATTTCCACTATTTTATGCTTCCATTTTATCGCGTAGAACCATTTGTAAAATTCCACCGTGGCGATAGTAGTCAACTTCAACATCACTATCAAAGCGAGCGATTACTTCGAATTCAGTGGTTTTACCTTTTTCGTCAACAGCGATAACTTTTACCAAATCATGAGGTTTAACAGATTCGTCAATTTCTACATTAAATGTTTCTTTACCAGTTAAGCCTAATTTATCAGCACTTTCACCTTTTTGGAATTGTAATGGTAATACACCCATCATTACGAGGTTTGAACGATGGATTCGCTCATAGCTCTCAGCGATTACAGTTTTAATTCCAAGCAAGTTAGTACCTTTAGCAGCCCAGTCACGGGAACTACCCATACCGTAATCCTTGCCACCCATTACGAGTAAGCCAGTACCAGCTTCTTGATACTTCATCGCAGCATCATAGATAGGCATAACTTCTTCAGTAGGCCAGAAAGTTGTATATCCTCCTTCTGTTCCAGGTGCAAGTAGGTTACGGATGCGGATATTCGCGAATGTACCACGCATCATTACTTCATGGTTACCACGACGGGATCCATAAGAATTAAAATTACGCGGTGACACATCTTTATCCTGTAAATATTTCCCTGCTGGCATATCTTTTGCAATTGCGCCTGCAGGAGAAATATGGTCAGTTGTAACTGAATCCCCGAATAAGCCAATAGCACGAAGCTTGTTTAATGGTTTAACTGTACTTGCTTCTTTTGATAATCCTTCGAAAAATGGAGGATTTTGAATATATGTTGAATCATTATTCCACTTGTACAATGGTTCATCTGTTGTATCAATTTCATTCCATTTTTCATTTGAATCAAAAACATTTTCATATTCTTTACGGAAGATTTCTGGTTTAACCGTTTGCTCTACCTGTTCTTTAATTTCTTCCATTGTTGGCCAAATGTCTTTCATGAAAATCTCATTTCCATCGCTATCTTTACCTAGCGGTTCAGTTACTAGATCAATATCAACTGTCCCGGCTAATGCATATGCAACTACAAGTGGTGGTGATGCAAGATAGTTAGCTTTTACTAGAGGATGAATTCTTCCTTCAAAGTTTCGGTTACCCGATAACACGGAAGAAACGGTTAAGTCATTAGCTGCAATAGCTTTTTCAATTTCTTCTTTAAGCGGACCAGAGTTACCAATACATGTAGTACAACCATAACCAACTAAGTTAAATCCTAATTGATCGAGATACGGTGTTAATCCGGAATCATCTAAGTAGCGTGTCACTACTTTTGATCCTGGTGCAAGAGACGTTTTTACGTAAGCAGGAACAGTAAGACCTTTCTCCACAGCTTTCTTAGCAATTAAACCTGCACCTAACATAACGTATGGATTAGATGTGTTCGTACAAGATGTAATAGCAGCAATAGCAAGTGCACCAGTCTTCATAGTAGATGTTGATCCATCAGAGTGATCAACTGTTGCTTCTTTATCAAATTCTGCTTTATCCAATCCAAATCCTTGGTTTCCATTAGGAGCTGTAATAGCTTTATTAAATTCTTTTTTCATATCAGAAAGTGCTATTAAGTCTTGTGGACGTTTTGGACCAGATAAGTTTGGTTCAAGTTCAGATAAGTCAATTTCTACTAGTTCTGTATAGTCAGGATCCGCTTGGTCTGAAGAGTACCATAGACTATTTTCTTTGCAGTATTTTTCAACTAAGTCAATATGCTCTTCCTTACGTCCAGTCAAACGCAAATAATTAAGAGACTCTTCATCTACAGGGAAAAATCCACATGTAGCACCATACTCAGGAGCCATGTTAGAAATAGTAGCACGGTCAGCAAGCGGCATATCCTTAAGACCAGGTCCAAAGTATTCTACAAATTTGCCAACCACTGCCTTCTCTCGTAAAACTTGGGTTACCTTTAAGGCTAAATCAGTAGCAGTAGTACCATTTGGGAAGCTTCCTGTAAATTTAACACCAATTACCTCTGGAACAGGTAAAATTGAAGCCTGACCTAACATCCCAGCCTCTGCCTCAATTCCACCTACACCCCACCCAAGAACGCCTAGTCCATTAATCATAGTGGTGTGTGAATCAGTTCCAAATAGTGTATCAGGAAATGCATTATAGGTTCCATCCGCGTTTTCCAATTCATGAACAACATTTGCAATATACTCAAGGTTTACTTGGTGAACAATTCCGGTTGCTGGTGGAACTGCACGGTAATTATCAAACGCTTTTTGTGCCCAATTTAAAAATTCATAGCGTTCACCATTGCGTTCAAATTCTAACTCCATATTAGCTTGTAACGCACTCGGCGTACCATATTGATCTACTTGTACAGAGTGGTCAATAACTAGATCTACAGGAACTTCTGGGTTAATCCTGTCAGGTTCCCCACCCATGTCTACCATTGCTTTACGCAATGAAGCAAGGTCTACCACTGCAGGTACCCCAGTGAAGTCTTGTAAAATTACACGTGAAGGTTTAAAAGGTACGTCAACCCCTTCGCCTTCCTTCGTTCCCCACTTAGTAAGACCTTCTACATGTTCATCTTTAATTACATGGCCATCATGTTGACGGACAATGGATTCTAGTAAAACACGGATTGAAAATGGTAGTCTTGCAACATTACCAATACCAGCTTCCTCTAATGCTTTTAATTGGTAATAGTTATACGTTTTACCATTAAGCTCAAATTGCTTTTTTGCTTGAAATGCATCGTTTTGTGTCATTATGTAATACCCCTCTCGTTCTTCTTTGTCGAAGATTTATATCATTTATACAGGCAAATCCAGGACAAACCTAATAATCTCACTTATTTATCTTAAATGAAAAAAGCATATAAAACAAATGTTATATGCCTTTTCCTAGTATATTAAAATATTATTTAAAGTGATAATTAATAGTTATACATTGGGTTTAATTATGGTTTTGTAAATTATACCCAATGGACGAAAGTTTTTATTCATTGGGTAAAGGAAGAATTATTTTAAATGTACTCCCATTGTTGGTGTTTTGCTCTATCTTTAATTTTCCATTATGTTTTTCGAGGATTTGATTTGTTATCATTAATCCAAGTCCTGTCCCACTCTTTTTTGTAGTAAAAAATGGTTCGCCTAATTTATGAATTATTTCTTCAGGAATTCCGGGTCCGTCATCTATGATTGCTATTTCAAGTTCTACATCTGTTACAGAAATTAATATTTCAATTGTTCCTTTTCTATCCATTGCTTCTATTGCATTCTTCACAATATTAATTAAAACCTGTTTGATTTGAGAACGATCACAATAAACACAGTGCTTGTCTTGTCTTTTCCATTTGATGTCCACGTTTTTCAGACGAGCTTGTGGTAACAGTAACGCCACAATCTCATGAACCATCACTTCAACGACTTCTTCTTTCTTATTATTTGTTAAGGGCTTTGAAATAAAAAGAAGCTCAGAAGTAATAGTTTCCATTTTTTCGATTTCATCAATCATTATTTTGTAGTATTCTTCTTTTCGATTAACTCCAGCCTGCAATAACTGCATAAATCCTTTTAACGATGTCAAAGGATTTCGGATTTCATGTGCAATTCCTGCGGCTAACTGTCCAGCAACAGACATTTTCTCTGACCGTATCATCATTTCCTCAGTCTCTTTTTTATCTGAGATATCTTTAAGCATGGAAACATAAAAATAACTGTCGTCTTTATTCCTTAATTTAGATACTGCACATTCCGTCCAAATATATTTTCCATATTTATTGCGAATGTTTATATTAAATTTATGATTATTATGATCCTTCTCAGTGTCTGCATAATAGTTCATTAATTGTGTCACATCTTCAGGAGATAGTAAGTCATACCAAAAAATTTCTTCTAAGTCTTGAATAGTATACCCCAAAATCCGTTCGACAGATTTAGATATAAACTTAATTTTTCCAGTTTTATCCCATATTGAGATTAACTCATTGCTATTATTTTCAATCCAGGTAATTATATACGGTGGTAGTTCGTACATTTCTGAATAGATTCCTTGTTTAATCTTCGTTTTATCAGAGCATGAATTATTTCTCTCGTATTCATTCGTGTGCTCTTTAGAAGAATTAGATTTCATCGCTTCACCCCTAGTTACAGATTCCAACATAAAAATTGTATATAATTACTTATATGACTTTATAGTTTAAAATATGTCACTTGTAAGAAACACTATGTACTTTTATAATGAAACTATATGAAATGATGTAATGTGATAAATAATTGCAGATAAAAAATTAGTAATTATTAGTAATATTACTATACTTAGTGTAAAAAATAAATCTTTTGTATGGTTTACAAAGAGAAAAATCAGAAATAGGTGGTCAAATGTCATTACTTGTCGATTTTTTAATTATACTTTGGGGTTTTTTATTAATCGGACTAATGGGAATCGGTGGTTTTTTTATGTTCCGTAAATTTTTAAAAAAGCTGCCGAAAGATGATGGAAAATCGAATATGGATTGGGAAGAGTATTACATGGAAAAAACGCGGCATATGTGGGAGAAGAAAGAAAAAGACCTACTGGAAGAATTGGTATCACCAGTTCCGGAATTATTTCGTGATCTAGCTAGGCATAAAATAGCTAGCAAGATTGGTGAAGTCGCATTGCAAAAAAAAAGAAAGAAAATAACGGAAGATGTTTTAATTGAAGGTTACATCGTGGCTACACCGAAAAGAGATCATAAATTCTTACGAAAAAAACTTGCTGAGAAAGAAATCGATGTCACACCTTATGAAATATATTTTGAATAGGAAAAGATAAAAAAGAAAAAACGAGCTTTTCTAGGAGCTCGTTTAATGTGCCTCAGAATACTTTAATTTTCTTTCTAATTTTTTATATTTAACTAGCATGGCAATTCGCCAAGAAATAATCATTCCAAATGCTAAAAGAAAGAACATACCACTTGTTTCATAAAGCGAAATAGTACCGCTAAATACCAATTTCAGGATAATTCGTAGTATTAATAATCCAAACAATATAAAAATAAAAGATTTGGATGGTATTAAGTATATATCATTTTGCTTAATTTCAAATTTCGAACCAATTATTAGTAGAATAGAAAACATAACACCAACAACCAGTGCTTCTAAAACTTGACTCCATTCGATACGAAATACTGGAAAAACAAACATTAGCGCACCAGTACTCATAAATAGCGGAGGCAAAATAATCTTCTTAACAGAAGCTGGTTTTTTGGCAGACCTTAAACGTAAGAAAATCATTAAGGTCGCCATACAAGCAGCACCTATGCTACTTAAAATAATCCAAAACATGCATAATCATCTCTTTCACTATCTTCAGCTGTTTATGTTGATTGTTGATTCATTCTTATGTAAAACTCGGTTAATTGTGTCTATTACACGCCCCTCATCAAAAGGCTTGATAATAAAATCACTTGCACCAATTTCAATGGCCTCAACCACCACTTTTTGTTGTCCCATAGCAGAACAAACAATAATTGTCGCTTGAGAATCAAATGCTCTTATGGCTTTGATTGCGTCAATACCATTCATTACTGGCATGGTAATATCCATTGTGACAATATCTGGATTTAGTTCTTTATAAAGCTTAATTGCTTTCTCTCCATTTTCAGCTTCTCCAACAATTTCATAATTATCACTGCTTAACATGGTAGAAAGTGTAACCCGCATAAATTTTGCATCATCAACCACTAGAACCTTTGTCATCTATTATCTCCCCCAATAATAGTTATTGATCATTTGCAATAGATAAAATGATCGTCACCGTAACACCCAAGACGGTTAGAAAAACGCCCAAATCAAATATCATAGCAGTTGCTAGTTCTATTTCGCCAAATATAGGAACATGGAAATAACCATATGTTTGTGATAGAAATGGAACTTGAAAAATAAATGATCCTATTCCTGTAGATAAAGCAATTACTAATCCGATTGGAATTAATGCACGAAAATTGATTGGTAATACCTTATCTACGGCTTCCATTCCGTATGACATATACATTAATAAAATTGCTCCAGAAGTAACTAGCCCACCTACAAATCCACCACCTGGTGCATTATGACCTGCCAACAATAGATATATTGCGAATCCAAAAAGTATAAAAGCTATAAGGGATGTGGTTGTTTGAAGTATGAGGTCATTCGGTTTATACATCACAATTTCTCCTTTAATTTATCGCAGTTTGACGGGTAGCAAAACCCCCACCTCAAAAATTGAAGTTAGACAGAAAATTTTAGGTGGAGGATAACTGCCCGTTCAAGCCCGATTGGTTCAACTAACATTCAGTGGGGGAAGAAAAAACCCCACTGAATGAAATGAAGTTTCACTTTATATACTAATACAAATGTTTTAAAAAATCTATTAAAACCCAGAGAATCCAAACACTCCTGCTAAATAGGAGGTTAGTTTTGTCATCCAGTCAAAAAACAGGGCAATTCCCATGAATATCATAACATATCCACCGATTCTCATAAGTTTTAAACTGTTTCGTTTAATCCAAGATAATTTTCCAATAAAGAAAGATAGGATTAAAAATGGTAGTGAAAAACCAAGAGTATAGCTGATCATCATAATCATTCCAAGATCAGGGTTAGACGCTGCTAATGAAAATACAATTGCTAAAATTGGTCCGATACATGGTGTCCACCCCATCGAGAAAGCCATCCCAATTAACACAGAACCAAAATATCCAGAAGGACGATTTTTGAATGTAATTTTTTTATCTTTCATAAGAAATTCGAAATTAAATACTCCTACAATTACTAACCCGAAAAACACAATAAGAATTGCGCCAATTTGACGAATTATATCTTTGTATGTAAGTAAAAACTCAGATATAAAAGTAGTGGTAAAACCAAACGCAATGAATATACTTGAAAATCCAACTAAGAAAAATATAGTGTGCAACAGGCTCTTGCGTTTTAGCATGATATTATCTTCTTTTACTTCATTCACACTCATGCCCGTTATATAGGATAGAAAAGCGGGATATAATGGCAAGACACATGGTGAAATAAATGATAAAAATCCTGCTGCAAATGCAATGAATATATTGATTTCTGACATATTAATCCTCCTAAAAACCATTCACTTCATAAATTTTAACAGATAGTGAATAGATTTTATGATGCGGAATTTGACAATATAACAACTATTTTAAATACCCCCTAATACTACTAAGTATTAAGGGGTATGCATTAACGTGTTAGAACTTATTACTTACTCTGCTGGTTGTTCATAGAACGCATCATTTGATTAATTTTCTTCTGTGATGGTTTTTGACCCATCTGCATCATCATCGTTCGTAGCATTTGTTCATTAATTGGTGGGTTTTTCTTTAAGTAATTCATCATATATTTTCTTGCAATGAAGAAACCAAGAGCAACTCCAACAATAAGAGCCAATATACCAATTAATACGACCCAAATCGTGCCCATTTCAAGCCTTCCCCCTTCATGTTGTCTCTCATACAGTATAGTAAATCAAAGGGTAGAATACAATACTTGCTCATTCAAATGATCCTTTAACTTTATTACTGGAGAAATCCAACCATAGTTATTTAAATTATTACCCAATACAAATAAGGATGGATGGAATAATTGTAAAATAGGAAATAACAACATTTCTGCATCTTGTAGCATATCACAACGAAATTCTATCTGTTTTTCACTAATATGTAAAGAGATGTAGTATTTATCTTGTTCTATTTCTATTATATTATTACCATCTTTCACTATAGCCTTGTTATTATACAATGTTTTAATTTTAGTAATCAACTCTTTTGTAGAAAAAAAAGAGGTTATTTCTTTAAATTGATCATCTATCACCTTATTTTTACCGTCTTCGTGGTATTGTTTGAAAAAACGATAGAGTATATCACTTCTATAATAATAGCGCTCAGCAAATTCATTTTTAATCGAGTAAATAGAATACGTATTCAACAATATCACTCCTTTTGTTATTATTATACGTATTCTATTTCAAAATAATGTCAAAATGAGTTGCATTTCACCACTAGTTTTGTCGAATAACAAGAGGTCTCAACATTTTCTTTGTTGAGACCTCTATTCTTTCTATTTCACTAGTTTTTCTACCTGTTTTATAACGTTCTCAACGGTAAATCCGTATTCTTCCATAACTTTATCACCTTTTGCTGATGCACCAAATGTATCAATTCCAAGTACTTTACCTTGGTCTCCTACATAACGCTCCCAGCCGAATGGTGATGCCATTTCAATTGCAAGACGACTTTTCACCTGTGGTGGTATTACCTCGTTTTGGTAAGCAATATCCTGCTCGTTAAAACGATCCCATGATGGCATGCTCACCACGTTTACATAAATATTTCTTTCTTTTAGTTCTTTTTGTGCTTTAACTGCTAGTTGAACCTCAGATCCTGTTGCAAGTAATAATGCATCTGGAGTTTCTTTATCACTTTCACTTACCACATAAGCACCTTTTTTAACGCCTTCGTACGCATGCTCTTTTGTACCATCTAGAGTTGGCAATCCCTGTCTGGTTAACACTAATGCAGTTGGTTTGTTTGTCGATTCTAACGCCAAACGCCATGCTGCTTGTGTTTCATTACCGTCAGCCGGGCGAATAAGTGATAAGCCCGGCATTGCACGGAATGCTGGTAGGTGTTCAATCGGTTCATGTGTTGGGCCATCTTCCCCCACAGCAATAGAATCATGTGTAAACACATATGTTACAGGAATGTTCATGATAGCCGATAAGCGTACAGCTGGACGTAAATAGTCACTGAACACAAAGAATGTACCCGCGTACACTTTTAATCCTCCATGAAGCGCCATACCATTAAGTGCTGCTGCCATTGCAAATTCGCGAACACCAAACCAAATATTTTTTCCAGCATAATTTTCACGTGAAAAGTCGGTCTGTTCATTTACAGTAGTCTTATTGGAACCTGCTAAATCAGCACTACCGCCAAATAAATTTGGAAGTTTGTTTGATACAGCATTAAGTACTTCACCTGATGATGCACGAGTTGCTAACTTATCTTTTTCAGGTTCATAAATAGGTAATTCCTTGTCCCAATCAAGTGGTAGATCACCATTGATTGCTTGTTCAAGTTTTTTAGCGTCTTCAGGGTATTTTTCTTTATAATTATCAAACAATTGTTTCCAGTTATCTTCTGCGTCTTTCCCACTCTTACCGATCTTTTCATGAAAGTCAGCATAAACTTCTTCAGGGACATGAAAATCATCGTGTGGCCATTGGTATGCCTCTTTCGTAAGTTTAACTTCATCGAGACCCAGTGGTGCTCCATGTGACGCCGAAGAAGCGGATTTATTAGGAGAACCAAAACCAATTACGGTTTTAACCTCTATCAATGTTGGTTGATTCGTATTTTCTTTCGCTTCTTTTATCGCATTACGAAGTGCATTTACATCATTTCCGTCCTCTACACGAATGACCTGCCATCCGTATGCGTTAAAACGCTGTTCCGTATTATCGGAAAATGATCGATCCAAATCACCATCTAATGAAATGTCATTTGAATCATATAAAGCGATTAGTTTACCTAAACCAAGATGACCAGCAAGTGAAGCTGTTTCATGGGAAATTCCTTCCATTAGATCACCGTCACTAATGAGCGCATACGTATGATGATCAATGATGGATAAATCATCTTTATTAAAAGTAGCTGCAAGATGCGCTTCTGCCATTGCCATACCAACTGACATAGCAATACCTTGTCCGAGTGGTCCAGTTGTTGCCTCAACCCCATCTGTATGATGAACCTCAGGGTGGCCAGGTGTTTTTGAATCCCATTGTCTAAAGTCCTTTAGGTCATCAATCGTTACATCATATCCTGCTAAGTGAAGTAAACTATATAACAGCATAGATCCGTGTCCGGCTGACAATACAAAACGATCACGATTAAACCATTTTGAATTTTTGGGGTTTTGGTTCATAAAGTCTGTCCACAATGTGTATGCCATCGGAGCAGCCCCCATTGGTAAACCTGGGTGACCCGAATTAGCATTTTCAATAGCGTCGATTGCTAGAGTGCGAATCGTGTTTATTGATAGTTGTTCTACGTTAATTGTCATGAAAAGTCTCCTTCCTTGTCGAAACTTGTTTTAATCCTATTCAATTCTATAATGAAATCCAAGTTGTAACAAGTACCATTTTATCCACTACTACCAAAACTAGTTATTTTTATTTTTCTTTTGTAGCTCTTTTACTTTTTTGGGGGTTACATCATTTCCTTCTGGGTCCTTTACTGTCATAGTTTTAAATTGATTTTTAAAAGATGAGCGAACGTTACCTAAATATTCTGTGCGTAAGGTTTTTTGTTCCTTCTTTTCTTCTTCCGTTAACCCCTCATTTTTAGCTTTTTTCGCAAGTATATTAATACGTTCTAATTTTTCTTTAGAAATCATGTTATTACTACCTCCCTAACATAATAGAAAAACTCGGCATCACCTCGTCTTTAATAGCGAATGCCGAAGTTTATCTTATACTTAAGTCCTTTAAACTTTTTATACTCCTCAAGTGAAAAAAAGCACGAACTTTATACTAGTCCCTGCTTTTTTATATTATCGTTCTATCCTTATTAATTCAAGTATTATGATATTCTTGAAACCTTCGATGTACGGTTGCTTTTGATACATTAAATCCAAGACCATTTAAAGTCCTTGCAATTTCTTCAAATGATAATTTGTTTTCACGTAATCGTACCACTTCTTCTATCGGAAAATCTATGCGTTGTCTACCAGAAGCCTGATTACGATTCGATAAATTTTTCCCAGGATCAAAACCCTCGTCAATCGCTTTATTCATCCCTCTTTTTATTTTAATATTATGGATTTTACGCTGGTATTCTTCGACAATGCCCACGATTTGTAAAACCATTGAATCTGATTCTGAAAGCTCTAGCTTGCCGTTATGAATCGCTGTATAGATAGGTATGTGAAGTTTATTAAGTTGATGAAATAGTGCAACCTTTGTATTTCCCCGTCCTAAACGCGTTTCATCTTGTATGAGTAAACAATCCGCATTCTGACTGGTGAAATGTTCAAGCATTTCAAAGACACCGTCCCGTTCTATTTCATAGCCGCTAGCCTGTTCTTTTATAATGGCTATCACGGTCATTTCATACATTTGCGCTAAATGTATTAACTCCTTTTCCTGTCTAGCTAAGGAAGTTTCCTGTTCTTTTTTATCTGTACTTACTCGACAATATAGTATCGTGTTCACTATTCATACACTCCAGCTATTAGTTTATTTATTAGAGGATGTTCAAAAAGCCACCAAATGATAAATGGCGAATCTCTTCGTTGAAAAAGCCGCTTCTACTAAGTGCGTGCAAGTCCGGCCCTCAAACTCTCGTGCCTCGACCTTGACGCACAGGACGTGCTGATGTCGACTTTGCAACAGGATAAGGAAAGCTACCCTGAAAATGCATCGCACGATGAAAATCGTCTTTGATTTTCGAGGACACCTAAGTTCTTAGTCGACTAATTCTGTGACTTTTTGAACGAGCATTATTGGTTAAGCACTTGTAATCATAGAGAAGTATAAAAACACTAACGTTAATGCAAAAGCTACTAGGTAAAATGCATCTGTTTTATTTATTTTATCAAACATGAAAATCAATCCTTTCTATTTACAAGAACCTTTGTTCGCGTCTAGTTAAAACCATACACCCGAACATACGGTCTTGTCAACTGTTTCTCGAACGGATGTTTGCTTTTTCTGGAAAATAGTGATAAACTATCAGTAATAAATCCTATGCGCGAGGTGTTAGATAGATGACAAAACTATCCAAAAGGCAAGAAACAATTCTTGAATATATTAAAGATGAAGTAAATAAAAAAGGTTATCCACCATCCGTAAGAGAAATTGCAGTAGCAGTTGGTCTTGCATCTAGTTCAACTGTTCATGGCCACTTATCAAGACTAGAAAGTAAGGGCTATATTAGAAGGGACCCAACAAAACCACGAGCAATTGAGGTATTAAATCTATCATTAGAAAGCAATGTTCCAAGGGATGCAGTTCGGTATGCACCTGTTATTGGTAAAGTTACAGCAGGTATCCCGATTACTGCTGTAGAAAATATAGAAGAGTTTATTCCGTTACCTAGTTCTTCTTCCTCCCCAGATGATAATATTTTCATCCTGATCATTCAGGGAGAAAGCATGATTGAAGCAGGTATACTTGATGGGGATATGGTAATTGTAAAACAACAAAACACCGCACAAAATGGCGAAATAGTCGTTGCTATGACTGATGAGAATGAGGCTACTGTGAAGCGATTCTTTAAAGAAAAAGATCACATACGGTTGCAACCTGAAAATGCAACAATGGAAGCACTAATCTATCAAAATGTAACTATTTTAGGTAAAGTAACAGGTTTATATCGAAATATCCATTAATAAGAACAAAAACGCAAGAGCCAGTAATGACCGTATGACCTGTCCCACGCAATTTGGTGGTTTAATCGAACCTCCTTTTCATTGAAGTGACCGATAGTGTTACAAAACTAAGCAAATAAAAAAACCTTGATGCAGTTAGGCTAGTCTGCATCAAGGTTTTTTTATTAATCGCAATTTGGATGGTTAGTAAAACTTCACCCTTTAAAAACGAGGTAAGAGAATAATTTCAGGTAGAACGGTCTTTCCAAGTAGGGGCAGATCAACTAACATTTAGTAAGGGAAAAGATAACCTCCACTGAATTTATGATATAAAATTATAGGAAAGTTAATATAATTATTTACAAAAAGATAAAATGAACAGATTGACGCATTAAGCAGAATAACAGTAAAGTTATGCATTAATCCTAAAAAATATCGACCAGTACAAAAAGTACATGGCCGACATAGTTTGCTTATTAAGGGATTTATAATTTTTAAGCTTTTTAATGACACGCTATGTCTGAAAACTTAATAAGAAGTCAAATATTGTTCTCTCTCCCAAGGATGAACAGTCGTTCTAAATCTATACCTTGCTTTTTAAGGCATTCAAAAGTTGTCAAAAATGGCGTGAAAACAACATTTAAAAAATCACCTTTTCAAATGTTTTTCTATTCTTTCAAATATCTGTGGGTGTTTCGTGGGTACTGTCGTGGGTGCAATAAAAAGTAAAGTGTACCCTTTGTAAAGGACATTTTATAAAAGGTTATGCTGCAAGGAGAAGGTGATTTCTGTATTGAACAGGGGTCATCTTCTTTAAGTTCCATGCATACGGCTGTTCAATTATTGCGCCCGATCGTATTATATGGTCAGCCAGTCATTTCTGGTTGACCTATTTTTTAAATAGGTTTTATGCTTAAGAGAGTCGGGGTAGGACGTTTGCGCCCGTGGGACACTGATCCCGTCCGTTATACTGTCCACCCCCTCCTTGTAGAAACATGTTTGAGGCTGGTTGGGACATGATCCCGTATAACAAGCGAAGCTATGACACTACAAGTGATATAGGGGCGTACCGACGAATCGAATCTATTAAAGGGGTATGATTTATATGGATCCTGTTATTGGCTTGGATGTTGCTAAAGGCGAGAGCCAGGTTCAAGCCTTTTTACAAAGAAAGCAAACGTACAAGCAAATTTTTAAATTTAACCATGATCTACCGGGACTTCACGCTTTTCATCACTTTTATCAAGAATTAGAAAAGGTCTCTGGTCAACCTCCGTCCGTTATCTTTGAATCTACTGGACACTACCATGAGCCTGTACTTCAATTTCTTGAAAGTCAGGACATAGTGTACTATTTGATTAATCCAGTGGTTTCTTTTGAGGCTAGAAAAACTAGTTTGCGTAAAGTGAAAACGGATAAAGCTGATGCGTTTCATTTGGGAGAGCTTTACTACAAGGAAGACCTTGAAGTCTATCAAAGAAAAACAGAGAAAGCTCTTAATTTGCGTCTCTTGACGAGACAACACCACAGTGCTTTAACAGAAAGCTATGTTGAGATTAAGCTTCAATTTCAAGTTGCTTTGGATCTTGGATCAGGTTTTCCCAGAATACCATAGTGTTTTTAGTGATCTTTATGGCAAGCTTTCACTAAACACTTTATTACATTATCCAACTGCGTTGGACATTCACAAGGTCTCTCAACAGGCTCTGGTGGATGAAATGCGACAATTCGGAGCGAGACGCTCTCAAGCATGGTTTTTAGATAAAGCAGCTCAATTAAGAGAAGCAGCAAAACGCAATCCGTTTCAATCTCAAATTAGTCATGGGCAACTTGTCAGTTTACGCATGTATATTCAGATGCTTTTCCAATATCAAAAGCATCTGTCCGAGTTAATAAGAGAAATAAATTCGCTAGCAAAATCTTTTGAAGAATACAGATTGATCCAATCCGTTCCAGGTATCGGGGAAAAGATTGCAGCAACAATCATCTCCGAAATTGGGGACATCAACCAGTTCGAGCATCCTAAAAAACTAGTAGCCTATGCAGGATTGGATCCAT